>NZ_JAOWCH010000062.1:0-34302 GCF_030337065.1 Citrobacter sp. Cb004
AACGGCAAAGATGACTATCTGATTTGTATGGAAAAAGTCTATGCTTATGCTGGTTATATCGCGATTAATATCTCTTCACCGAATACGCCGGGATTACGTACGCTGCAATATGGTGAGGCGTTGGATGATCTTCTGACGGCAATTAAAAATAAGCAAAATGATCTGCAAGCGATCCACCATAAATATGTTCCAGTGGCGGTTAAGATCGCACCGGATCTTTCTGTGGAAGAACTGATCCAGGTTGCTGACAGTTTAGTTCGTCATAATATTGATGGCGTAATTGCGACTAACACCACTCTCGATCGTTCTCTCGTTCAGGGAATGAAAAATTGCGATCAAATGGGTGGCCTGAGCGGTCGGCCGTTACAATTAAAAAGTACAGAAATTATTCGCCAGTTGTCTCAGGAATTAAAAGGTCAGCTGCCGATTATTGGGGTTGGTGGTATCGACTCGGTGATTGCTGCGCGTGAGAAAATAGCTGCCGGTGCAACCCTCGTTCAGATTTATTCAGGCTTTATTTTTAAAGGCCCGCCGTTGATTAAAGAAATCGTCGCCAATATCTGAATGCTACCTTAATCACAATCCAGGGCCTTATTTATGGCCCTGGTTTATTTAAATTCCCTTGCTGTTATCGGGTTTTACCTTGAAGCGGTATTAGTAGCTGCCAGATCTCACGCTTTCGCCGTTTTCCCCGCAATCACCCCGATAAACTCCAGCACCTGCTTTTGCTTACGCGCGGAGAACTTTTCCACGGCGCGCAGGGATTTCATCAGTTCTGACTCTTCGGGTTCGGGCGCGCGGGCGGTTAACACAATGCAGCCTTGCATTACGCGCACATCGACGCGGGTGCCGGTGTCGAATCCGGCGGCTTTAAGCCACTGGCCCTTCATCACGATGGACGGAAACTGGACATACTTCACCGGCAAACGGCTGTAATCAGGATAACCGCTCGCATAACCCACCTTCAGGCAACGGTTATCTGCGACGTACACTTCTGGATCAAATGAAACTGCAATACAATGCGTATCAGTCATGGTGACTATTCTCCGATAATAGTTACTGCGATTAGCGATGCGGAGGTGTTGGCGCACCTTCGCATCGCGCTAATAAAACCCCTGTAAATTACCCCAGTAATTGGCGGGAAGTCCAGATGTAAATAACATGAAATAAGCGCGATTAGCACGCTTTCGGAATAAATAGAAATCCTCTCTATCCCAATAAACATAGTATTATTCACCGTATAAATTCATTCATATCCCATCCTCCTGATACCTGCCATTTCCAGAAAATAACGCCCATCTGTATCAGACAAAAATGTGATCTAACTCACTGAATCAAATAGCAAACTCTGAAACAACACCGTTTTGTACACTTTGCTTTACACTTTTAGTGATGTGAATCACAAATATAAACCCGTGAAGTGATCCGACTCTCACAAAATGGGGTGTACTCATTCAGCAATACAGAATGAGCACAGCCTGGAAAGTTAAGTTTTCAGTATTTCCCCTCTCCACGGGGGCACCATCGCAAATGGCAAATCAACACGCAAAAAAAAACTTGTTGAATATGAACGGGTAAAAAAATGACGTGTGATTTGCATCACCTACATTTACAGCTTTTTAAATTATTGCCAGTGATTAATGTTGACCTGGCTATTTCCATAATCAATTAAATCTTGCATAGTGCCTCCACATTATTTCTCCCCCTGACTCAGGAGGCGAATAGTTATATTTCATCAGACTTTATTGATGAGCCAGGTATGCTTTACTTCACATTAATACGTACATGACCACTGTTACTGGAGAAACAAAATGAATTATCCGGCAGAACCCTTCCGTATTAAAAGCGTTGAAACTGTATCTATGATCCCGCGTGATGAACGCCTTAAGAAAATGCAGGAAGCGGGATACAATACTTTCCTGTTAAATTCGAAAGATATTTATATTGACCTGCTGACAGACAGTGGCACCAACGCAATGAGCGACAAGCAGTGGGCCGGAATGATGATGGGTGATGAAGCCTACGCGGGCAGCGAAAACTTCTATCATCTGGAAAGAACCGTGCAGGAACTGTTTGGCTTTAAACATATTGTTCCTACTCACCAGGGGCGCGGCGCAGAAAACCTGTTATCGCAGCTGGCAATTAAACCGGGGCAATATGTTGCCGGGAATATGTATTTCACTACCACCCGTTATCACCAGGAAAAAAATGGTGCGGTGTTTGTCGATATCGTTCGTGACGAAGCGCACGATGCCGGTCTGAATATTGCTTTTAAAGGTGATATCGATCTTAAAAAATTACAAAAACTGATTGATGAAAAAGGCGCCGAGAATATTGCCTATATTTGCCTGGCAGTCACGGTTAACCTCGCAGGCGGGCAGCCGGTCTCCATGGCTAACATGCGCGCGGTGCGTGAACTGACTGCAGCACACGGCATTAAAGTGTTCTACGACGCCACCCGCTGTGTAGAAAACGCCTACTTTATCAAAGAGCAAGAGCAGGGCTTTGAGAACAAGAGCATCGCAGAGATCGTGCATGAGATGTTCAGCTACGCCGACGGTTGTACCATGAGTGGTAAAAAAGATTGTCTGGTGAACATCGGCGGCTTCCTGTGCATGAACGATGACGAAATGTTCTCTTCTGCCAAAGAGTTAGTCGTTGTCTACGAGGGGATGCCATCTTACGGCGGCCTGGCCGGACGCGACATGGAAGCTATGGCGATTGGTCTGCGCGAAGCCATGCAGTATGAGTACATCGAGCACCGCGTGAAGCAGGTTCGCTATCTGGGCGATAAACTGAAAGCCGCTGGTGTACCGATTGTTGAACCGGTGGGCGGTCACGCGGTATTCCTTGATGCGCGTCGCTTCTGTGAGCATCTGACGCAGGACGAGTTCCCGGCACAAAGCCTGGCTGCCAGTATCTATGTGGAAACCGGCGTACGTAGTATGGAGCGCGGAATTATCTCTGCGGGCCGTAATAACGTGACCGGTGAACACCACAGGCCGAAACTGGAAACCGTGCGTCTGACTATTCCACGCCGCGTTTATACTTACGCGCATATGGATGTAGTGGCTGACGGTATTATTAAACTTTACCAGCACAAAGAAGATATTCGCGGGCTGAAGTTTATTTACGAGCCGAAGCAGCTCCGTTTCTTTACTGCACGCTTTGACTATATCTAAATAATAATTATGGCCCCATCTCAGGATGGGGCTTTTTTGTATTTCTTTTCCATGAACAGGAAGCCTTTGCGGTGCCCGTTACCGTGACATAACTACAAAAGTAAACCCTGACTCCGACATTTTTATTATCCGCATGATGTACAAATGACAGCTGTAATTATAACGAATAGTCTACAGGAACATTTATCATGGATATTAATGCCATTGAGCGACAGAGTAGTACCCCCGGACTGATTAGCGGAACCATGTTGGTTATCGCGACCGTAGTGGGTGGAGGGATGTTTTCCCTGCCGATTGCGATGGCTGGCGTATGGTTCCCCGGTGCGTCAGTTATTCTTCTGTTTATCGCCATCATGATGTTATTAACCGGTCTGATGCTGGTCGAAGTTAACCTGCATTATGGCGCCGGTGCCAGTTTTAATACCTTTACCCAGGATTTATTAGGCCGAAAGTGGAATATTGTGGTCGGTATCGCTTTCGGTTTTGTGCTGTATATTCTGACCTATGCCTATATCTCTGGTTCGTCGGCGGTGATGGCGCAAACCGTGTTCAAATACAGCGGCGTGCGCTTTCCGGCGAATATCTCGGTGGTGATCGTCAGTATGCTGGTCGGGGCGATTGCCTGGTACAGCTCCTTGTTGGTTGGACGTATTACTACCGTGTTGATTATCGGTAAGTTTATCGCGTTCTTTGCCACCTTCTCTGGCCTGGTGGGTCATATCGAAGTGGCGAAACTCGTCGACAGCGTGGCGGTGGCGCTGCCCAATTCGCAGTACCTGCCGTATATCCTGATGACGCTGCCGTTCTGTATTATCTCGTTTGGTTTTCACGGTAACGTGCCGAGCCTGGTGAAGCTGTATGGCACGAGCGGGATCTCGAATATTACGCGTTCGATTATCATCGGCACGCTGTTTGCCCTGCTGCTGTATATCTTCTGGCTGGGCGTCACGATGGGCAACATCAGCCGTTCCTCATTCCCACCGATTATCGCCAAAGGCGGCAATATCGACGTGTTTGTCGAGGCTATCAGCGGGCTGTTCACCAGCCGTTATATGGATCTGATCCTGACCTTCTTCGGCAACTTCGCGGTTGCCAGTTCCCTGCTGGCGGCGACGCTTGGCCTGTTCGATTACATCGCCGACCTGTTTCACTTCCCGGATGACGGCATGGGTCGCCTGAAAACTGCGCTGGTGACCTACTTCCCGCCAGCCGCCGTGTGCTTCTTCTTCCCGAACGGGTTTGTCCACGCGATTGGTTACGCCGGTCTGGCCTTTACCATCTGGAGCGTGATCCTGCCGCCGTTCCTGGTGAAAGCGGCGCGGAAACGTTTTCCGACCGCCAGCTATACCGCGCCGTGTAATAACACCGTGCTCAATCTGGTCATTGTCTGTGGGGCGGTTGTCTATCTGACGGTTGTTCTGGACGTATTTGGTCTGCTGCCAACGTTTCGCTAGACGGAGTCAAAATGAAAAACGTGTTGTCTGTTCAGTCGTCAGTCGTTTATGGCTATGCCGGAAATAAAGCTGCCGTGTTGCCGATGCAGCTCTCGGGGATCGATGTCTGGCCGTTTTACACCGTACAGTTTTCCAACCACACCCAGTACGGGATGTGGCAGGGCATGGCGATGCCGCACGGCGAGCTGAGCGCCATCATCAGCGGGTTGGATGACCTGCAAAAACTGGCGCAATGCGATGCCGTGTTGTCCGGGTATCTCGGGGACAAACGCCATTGCGAAGAGGTGAAGCTCGCGGTCACCACCATTCGCCAGCGTAATCCCCAGGCGCTCTATTTTTGCGATCCGGTAATGGGCGACCCGCAAAAAGGCTGCATCGTCGCGCAGGGCGTGGAGTCCTTTTTTGTCGATGACGCCATTCAACTGGCGGATGTGATGGGGCCGAATCTCTATGAGCTGGGCGTGCTGACGGGCAGACAACTACGTAGTTTTGACGAGGTGGTGGCAGCGGCGCAGCAGTTGGTGGCGTGGGGCGTGAAGAAGGTGCTGGTGAAACATCTCGGCGACTGCTCGCGCGAAAAACAGGCGTTTGAAATGCTGCTGGTGACGGCGGAACAGACGTTACACATCGCCCGGCCGCTGTATACCTTTGCCAAAATGCCGGTGGGCGTTGGGGATCTGATTTGCAGCGTGATGCTGGCTTCACTGCTCAACGGTTATGAGGACAAGCAGGCGCTGGAGCGGACCACCAGTGTCGTCGACGCGGTGATGCGGCTGACGAAAGAGCACGACTCGTATGAACTGCGGCTGATAGACGCGCGTCACCAGATAATGGAGCCGCAAATTCGCTATCAGGCAACGGTGCTGTAGCGCCGTAAGGAGGCTCTATGTTTCTGACACTGCTACGATTTCAGCATCCGCTGATCTACCGTTTTGCATGGCTTCGTCTGTGGGTCAGGGTGTTAAGAGCGTGCGGGCTGCGTAAGTGAAAGGGGAGAACATTTTTCTCTGCTGCCGGATGCGGCGCTTGCGCCTTATCCGGCCTACAAATGAGCGTGAAACGTAGACCCGATAAGCGAAGCGCCATCAGGCATTAGCGCCAGGCATTACACGCGGAAGTAGCGTGGTGGGATCAACGCGGAAAAGGCGTCGAACTTCTTCACCATCTTTTTCCAGAACAACATAACAACAATCCTCGATTTGAAACATCGGCGCTATTTTAGTCAGCGCCGACAAATCGTAAAGCCAGTCGCTTCGTTTCGATCCTGAAGCGGTGTAAACCTTTTTGGTCACCGCGTCGTCAAATACGGTTGCCGTGAATTTGACGGGGTTGACAATGGATTACGCCATAAACCAGTAATAAAAGAGACCGACTTTCAGGCCGAGGATCACAATATAGGCGCAGCAGTATTTCATGGTGCCAGACATTATCTGGTTGGCCTGTCCGTCCATTTTGGTGGCTGAAACCGCAATGGCGATACTCTGCGGCGAAATCATTTTCCCCCCCGTTGCACCAGAAGTATTCGCCGCCGCGAGCCAGTTGGGATCGATATGCAGTTTACTGGCGGCAATGGTTTGCAGTTTGCCGAACAAAATATTCGAGTTGGTATCGCTGCCGGTAACAAACGTGCCCAGCGCGCCAATCACTGGGGCGAGGAAGACGTAGGAACTGCCGGTCAGATCGACAATCGACTGGGCCAGCGTGGAGATAATCCCGCTGAGATCCATCACCGTGGCCAGCGCGACAATCGCCATAATCGCCACAATGGAATTTTTAAGCTGGAAAATGGTTTTGATAAACACTTCCAGCATCCCGCGTGCGGACGCTCCCTGAATAAAACCGCCGATAAGGGTCGCAAAGATGATCAGCATCCCCGGCGTGGTCACCCATTCAACTTTCAGCGCCAGCGTGTTGCCGTCGGCGAGCGTGAAATGCAGCACCGAGGCCAGTTGGGACGCCGCGCCTTTGATCGTCGGGAACAGCGGTGAGCACAGCAGGATAAAAACAAAAATAAACAGATAGATAGAGCCTACGCGGAACAACACTTTTGCCGAGCGCGGCGTGGTTTCGCGGGTATGGCTGACCTCAATGCGCCACTCGGGATCGGTTTTCCCTTTGCGCAGGCGGCTGACCATCGCCACGGCAAACAAGCTGACCAGGCTACCGGCAAAGGCGGGCAATTCCGCGCCAAGATGAATGGCGACAAAATATTGCGGAACCAACGTGGTGATGCCGCAAATCAGCGTGATCAGAAATACGCCACGAATGGCTTTCAGGCCGCCGCCAATAATGCAGACAATGACAAACGGCAGCAGGATATTAAACAGCGCGAGCTGCAGAATAATGGTTCCGCCTAAGGTATACACCGGCAGGTTAACCTGTTCCGCCAGAATAGAAACCGGGATCCCGACCGCGCCGAACGCGGTGGGAACGGTATTCGCCACGAGAGAAGCGATCGCCGCCTTCAGCGGGTTGAATCCCAGCGCAATAAGAATGCCGATCGGAATGGCGACCGCCGTGCCATAACCTGCCGCGGCTTCAAGGAATCCGCCGAAGCACCATGAAATCAGTAGCACCTGAATACGCTTATCTTCGCTAATGCTGGCGAGAATATCGCGCAGAATATCCAGCGCTTTGGTTGCCTGCATGACGTTATAACTGAAGATGGCGCCGAGGATCACAATCACAATCGGCCATAACCCCTTCAGGGCGCCATAGCCTATCGCGGCTTTCAGATTCTGTACGGGCATTTCCCAGAATATGGCCGACAGCGCGGCAGTGAATACCAAAGAGATCAACACGGAATAATGGATGGGCATTTTCAATTTCAATATTAAAAATACCATCAGTAGTAAAGGAGAGAGTGCCAGGGCAAACATAAAATATTCGTTCATTGCTATTCCTGATTGGTTTATTAAACCTGATTTATATTTATGGTGGGGAGGCTACATTGCTGGGTTAATAAAGTATGTAAACTGAATCGCTTCAGTGAATAAAGTAATTATGATTTGTGGTTTTGTAACTATTGTAATCTTTTAATTAAAATCCAATGCCAGGTAAATATACTTAAGAGTAAGCTGAATACCTATAAATAGTTATATGATAACCTTTTTAATAATGCTGGTGATGAGAATAGTAAGCACCTGAAACTGTTTTTAAGGTGTTCATAACGCTGTGGTTTTAAATATAAAAATGTGAGCGAGACCGAAAGAAATAAACCTGGTTGTTGCATATGGGGGTTGATTAGGGGATTATTTGGTTTTGTCATACAAATGAAAATACAGACATATGCGACTGTCCTGACTTAAGAAGCGGAGAGTCGGCATCAAAGGAAAACGACCCGAGCATCACCATGAACCCAGGTATTAGTAAAAACAGCAAACAGAAAAACTGGGCGTGAAATACGGCTGAACCTTTGCTTGATATCGCGATATCAAGCGCAATAAACAGAAATGAAGCAATGGAGTAGTTATTGTGAATGTAAATTTCTTTGTTACCTGCATTGGTGACGCACTGAAATCACGGATGGCACGAGACTCCGTATTGCTGCTGGAAAAACTGGGTTGTCGCGTTAATTTCCCCGAGAAGCAAGGGTGTTGCGGTCAGCCAGCCATCAACAGCGGTTACATCAAAGAGGCGATCCCCGGGATGAAAAACCTGATCGCCGCCCTGGAAGACAACGACGATCCGATTATCTCGCCAGCAGGCTCCTGTACCTACGCGGTAAAAAGCTATCCGACGTATCTGGCCGATGAACCGGAATGGGCGCTGCGTGCCGAAAAAGTCGCCGCGCGTATGCAGGATCTCACCTCCTTTATCGTCAACAAGCTGGGCGTGGTGGACGTCGGCGCGAGCCTGCAGGGCCGCGCTGTCTATCATCCCTCTTGTAGCCTGACTCGAAAGCTGGGAGTTAAGGAAGAGCCGCTCACGCTGCTGAAAAACGTGCGCGGGCTGGAGCTGCTGACGTTTGCCGATCAGGATACCTGCTGCGGCTTTGGCGGGACGTTTTCGGTCAAAATGGCCGAGATATCCGGCGAGATGGTGAAAGAGAAAGTCTTACATTTGATGGATGCGCAGCCGGAATATTTGATTGGCGCAGACGTCAGTTGCCTGCTGAACATTGGCGGTCGACTGCAACGGGAAGGCCAGCCGGTCAAAGTGATGCATATTGCTGAAGTGCTGATGAGCCGCTGAGGGGAAAGAGATGTCGATAAAAACCAGCGATGTAGAATTTAAACTGCGCATTCGTCAGCAGATAGAAGATCCGATCATGCGCAAAGCCGTGGCCAATGCGCAGGAGCGTATTGGCGCAAATCGACAAAAAATGGTCGATGAGTTAGGCCACTGGGAAGACTGGCGCGATCGTGCCAGCCAGATCCGCGATCACGTGCTGAGCAACCTCGACGCTTACCTGTATCAACTCTCCGAGAAAGTGACGCAAAACGGCGGCCACGTCTATTTCGCCAAAACCAAAGAAGAGGCCACCGCCTACATTCTGCAGGTCGCGCGAAGCAAAAACGCGAAGAAGGTGGTGAAGTCCAAGTCGATGGTGACCGAGGAGATCGGCGTCAACCATGTCCTGCAGGATGCGGGAATCCAGGTGATCGAAACCGATCTCGGGGAATACATCCTGCAATTGGATCAGGATCCACCTTCGCACGTCGTGGTCCCGGCTATTCATAAAGATCGCTATCAGATCCGCCGCGTGCTGAACGAGCGTCTGGGGTATGACGGCCCGGAAACCCCGGAAGCTATGACCTTGTTCATTCGCCAGAAGATCCGCGAGGATTTCCTGAGTGCCGAAATCGGTATTACCGGCTGTAACTTTGCCGTGGCGGAAACCGGTTCAGTATGCCTGGTGACCAACGAAGGCAACGCGCGCATGTGCACCACGCTGCCGAAAACACACATTGCGGTGATGGGCATGGAGCGTATCGCGCCAACCTTTGCTGATGTGGATGTGCTGATCACCATGCTGGCGCGCAGCGCCGTGGGCGCTCGTCTGACGGGCTATAACACCTGGCTGACCGGCCCGCGTGAGGCGGATAACGTGGACGGACCGGAAGAGTTCCATCTGGTGATTGTCGATAACGGTCGCTCGCAGGTGCTGGGCTCTGAGTTTCGCGATGTGCTGCGCTGCATCCGCTGCGGGGCCTGTATGAACACCTGCCCGGCGTATCGCCACATTGGCGGACACGGCTATGGCTCTATCTATCCCGGCCCTATTGGCGCGGTGATTTCTCCACTGCTCGGCGGCTATAAAGATTTTAAAGACCTGCCGTACGCCTGTTCCTTATGCACGGCCTGCGACAGCGTCTGCCCGGTGCGTATTCCGCTGTCAAAACTGATCCTGCGTCATCGTCGGGTGATGGCCGAGGAGGGCATTACCCCGAAAGCCGAGCGACGGGCGATCAAAATGTTCGCTTATGCCAATAGCCATCCGGGGCTGTGGAAAGTCGGAATGATGGCGGGCGCGCATGCGGCAAGCTGGTTTATCAATGGCGGGAAAACCCCGCTCAAGGTTGGCGCGATTGGTGACTGGATGGAGGCGCGCGATCTGCCTGATGCTGACGGCGAGAGCTTCCGCAGCTGGTTTAAGAAACATCAGGCGCAGGAGAAAAAGAATGGATAACCGTACCGCGTTTTTAAACACCATCGCCCAGGCGCTGGGTCGCCCGCCGCGTTTCGAACCGCAAGCGGATGCCGCGCCGGTTAACAATTATGCCAACGAGCGCCTGACTGAACTTAGCCCGCAGCAGCGCTGCGATGCGTTTATCCAGTTCGCCAGCGAAGTGATGCTGGCCCGCTGTGAACTGACTCGCGAGGACCAGGCCGCAGAAGCAGCGCTACGCCTGTGTGAAGAATTGGGTCAGCCGGTAGTGCTGAGCGGCGACAGCCGACTGGTGGCGCTGGGCATCACCGAACGTTTGCAGCAGGAATGCAACGCCGTGGTCTGGGATCCGGCGCGAGGCAGCGAAAATATTACCGAGGCCGAGCAGGCGAAAGTCGGCGTGGTGTATGCCGAGTATGGCCTGACCGAGTCCGGCGGCGTGGTGCTGTTTTCCGCGCCGGAGCGCGGGCGTTCTTTGAGCCTGTTGCCGGAGTCCTCGATTTTCGTGCTGCGTAAAAGCACCATCCTGCCGCGCGTGGCGCAACTGGCAGAAAAACTGCATCAGAAAGCGCAGGCCGGTGAGCGTATGCCATCGTGCATTAACATTATCAGTGGACCCAGCTCGACGGCGGATATTGAGCTTATCAAGGTGGTTGGGGTGCATGGCCCGGTGAAGGCGGTGTATCTGATTATTGAGGATTGTTAAGGCAGGAGAAGAACCGCTCTGGCGCTGCGGGCCAGAGCGGTATCGATGTTATGCAATCATGCTGATGATCAACACGATTACCAGGCCAACCACGGAGTTCACCAACTCCAGCAGACCCCAGGTTTTCAGCGTATCCTTCACCGACAGGTCAAAGTAGCCTTTGAACAGCCAGAACGAGGCATCGTTGATATGGGTCAGGGTGTTGGAGCCAGCCGCCGTCGCCAGTACCAGCAACGCCGGATCGACGCCCACCAGTTGACCGGTTGCCGGGTCGAGAATGGCTGCGCTGATAATCCCCGCCGCCGTCATGGCTGAGACCACGCCCTGACCGGTTGCCAGACGAATAAGCACGGTTATCAACCACGCCATGATGTATGGAGAAATATTGCCGTGCGACATCAGCATGCCGATGGTATCGCCGATGCCGGTATCGATAATGGTCTGCTTCAGTACGCCGCCCGCGCCGATGATCAGGATCACCATGGCGATGCTTTTCACCGCGTTTTCAAAGGCGTTCATCACCCACTGCATGTCGTGACCACGCGCGGTACCAAACAGCACGAAGGCGACAATCATGGCGATAAACATCGCAATTGGCGAGGAGCCTAAGAAGTTGACCACTTCCCACGCCTGCGTTCCTTTCACCAGCCAGATGTTGGCGATGGTGGTGGAGATCATGATGATCGCCGGGATCAGCGGAACCAGAATAGAGATGCCGAAAGACGGTAGATTGTTCTGGTCAACCGGTACGTCGGCCTTCATGAATGACGGCGTCGAGCGATCGAGGTTGCCGAGGAACTTCGGCAGGATAATCCCGGCGCAGATCACGCTCGGAATAGTCACCAGAATACCGTAGATGTAGACCATACCCATGTCAGCGCCGTAGGCGTTAACCAGCGCGACCGGACCTGGCTGCGGCGGGAACAGAGAGTGGGCGGTGGTGGCTGCGGCAACGGCAGGAATCGCCAGCTTGAGGAACGGGATCTTCGCTTCTGCGGCAATGACGATCACCAGCGGCGCCAGCATAATAAACGCCACTTCATAGAACATCGCCAGGCCAAAAATCAGACCAATAATGATCACCGACAGCTGTACATAGCGCAGACCGAGTCGCGCCAGCAGCGTATGAGCAATCTGATGCGCCGCGCCGGAATCGACCATCAGCTTACCGATGACTGCCCCGAATACCACGATAATCGCCAACTCACCCAGCGTGCTGCCAAAGCCGGATTTCATGGTGTGCAGCAGCGCCATTAAGTCCATACCCGCCAGCATGCCGACCGAGAGCGCCGCCAGCAGCAGGGCGACCATCGAGTTTATTTTGAATCTTAGATTGAGCACCAGCATCAGACCGATGCCGAATACGACCCACAGAATATTGAGAACATGCATATAACGTCTACCTTTATTGGTTGAACTATTATGACTTTGGTTGAGATGTTATCCGTATTGGTTAACCATTGATGCGATGAATGTCACATTGCGTTACATGTTTACATCTTTACTGCGCTTCCTGGCCGCAAAATGGCGATCTAATCAGCAAAAATCGTGATTTGGTTAACCAATTAATTCCTTCAGGTTGACATGTCATACCAAAAGGAGGAATTTATGTGCCATATCGTCGAGTCCATAACGTAAATGAGGAATAAAAGATGGAACAGACATGGCGCTGGTATGGTCCTAACGATCCGGTCACCTTAGCGGATGTACGTCAGGCGGGTGCCACGGGCGTGGTCACCGCCTTGCACCATATCCCGAACGGGGAAGTGTGGACGGTTGATGAGATCCTAAAACGCAAAGCCATTATTGAGCAGGCGGGCCTGGTCTGGTCGGTCGTCGAAAGCGTACCGATCCACGAAGACATTAAAACCCGTTCTGGTAACTATCAGCAGTGGATCGCCAACTACCAGCAAAGCCTGCGTAACCTGGCCCAGTGCGGCATTCGTACCGTGTGCTACAACTTCATGCCGGTTCTCGACTGGACCCGTACCGACCTGGAATACGTCCTGCCGGACGGCTCCAAAGCGCTGCGTTTTGACCAGATTGAATTCGCCGCCTTTGAGCTGCACATCCTCAAACGTTCGGGCGCGGAAGCGGATTACACCGCCGAAGAGATTGCTCAGGCGAATGAACGCTTCGCCACCATGAGCGATGAAGACAAAGCGCGTCTGACCCGCAATATCATCGCCGGTCTGCCGGGCGCGGAAGAGGGCTATACGCTTGACCAGTTCCGCCAGCATCTTGCGCGTTATAAAGATATCGATAAAGCCGCACTGCGCGAGAACTTTGCCGTCTTCCTGAAAGCAATTATTCCTGTGGCGGAAGAAGCAGGCGTGCGGATGGCAGTACACCCGGACGATCCGCCGCGCCCAATCCTCGGCCTGCCGCGCATTGTTTCCACTGTGGAAGATATGCAATGGATGGTCGATACGGTCAACAGCATGGCGAACGGTTTTACCATGTGCACCGGCTCCTACGGCGTCCGGGCGGACAACGATCTGGTCGACATGATCAAACAGTTTGGCCCACGCATTTACTTCACCCATCTGCGCTCCACGCTGCGTGAAGATAACCCGAAAACCTTCCATGAAGCGGCGCATCTTAACGGCGACGTCGATATGTACGAAGTCGTGAAAGCGATCGTTGAGGAAGAGCAGCGCCGTAAAGCCGAGGGTAAAGAGGACCTGATCCCAATGCGTCCGGACCACGGCCATCAGATGCTTGACGATCTGAAAAAGAAAACCAACCCAGGCTACTCCGCGATTGGTCGCCTGAAAGGGCTGGCGGAAGTGCGTGGCGTTGAGATGGCTATCCAGCGCGCTTTCTTTAGCCGCTAAAGCGAGTTGCCGGTCACCTGTCTGGCCGGCTTTTTCTTTTCTCTTCCGTTGGTCATTCAACGGGTTCTGGAGTTCACGATGACAACGACAATTGCCAATAGCAACCTGCCGGTTGCTCGCCCTGCATGGGACAGCTCGCGCCTGCAATCCCGCATTGTTCACCTGGGATGCGGCGCATTTCACCGCGCGCATCAGGCGCTGTACACCCATCATCTGCTGGAAACCACCGACAGCGACTGGGGGATCTGTGAAGTTAACCTGATGCCGGGTAACGACCGCGTCCTGATTGAAAACCTGCGCAAACAGCAACTGCTGTATACCGTGGCGGAAAAAGGCGCGGACAACACCGTGCTGAAAGTGATTGGCTCGATGAAAGAAGCGTTGCACCCGGAGCTTGACGGCTGTGATGGTATTTTACAGGCTATGGCGCGCCCGCAGACGGCAATTGTCTCGCTGACGGTCACGGAAAAAGGCTACTGCACCGATGCTGCCAGCGGACAGTTAGATCTCAATAACCCGCTGATTAAACACGATCTGGCGAATCCAGGCACGCCGAAATCGGCGATTGGTTACATCGTACAGGCGCTGCATCTGCGTCGTGAGCAAGGGCTTGCGGCCTTTACCGTGATGTCTTGCGATAACGTGCGTGAAAATGGTCATGTGGCGAAAGTCGCGGTGCTGGGTCTGGCGCAGGCGCGCGACCCGCAGCTGGCGCAGTGGATTGAGGCTAACGCCACTTTCCCGTGCACCATGGTAGACCGCATTGTTCCGGCGGCGACGCCAGAAACGTTGCAAGAGATTGCCGACCAGTTGGGCGTGTACGATCCGTGTGCTATCGCCTGTGAGCCGTTCCATCAGTGGGTTATCGAAGATAACTTTGTCAACGGTCGCCCTGACTGGGACAACGTTGGTGCGCAGTTCGTTGCCGATGTGGTGCCGTTTGAAATGATGAAACTGCGTATGCTCAACGGCAGCCACTCTTTCCTCGCGTATTTGGGCTATCTCGGCGGCTATGAAACTATCGCTGATACCATGACAAATCCGGCGTACCGCAAAGCGGCGTTCGCGCTGATGATGCAGGAGCAAGCGCCGACGCTGTCGATGCCGGAAGGCACCGATCTTAACGCCTATGCGACGCTGCTCATCGAACGTTTCAGCAACCCATCACTGCGTCACCGCACCTGGCAGATTGCGATGGACGGCAGCCAGAAATTGCCGCAGCGCCTGCTGGATCCGGTGCGTCTGCATCTGCAAAACGCCAGCGACTGGCGTCACCTGGCGCTGGGCGTGGCGGGCTGGATGCGCTACACCCGTGGCGTGGATGAACAGGGGCAGGCCATTGATGTTGTCGACCCCTTGCTGGCTGAGTTCCAGCGCATTAACCAACAGTTCCAGGGGGCCGAACGCGTGACGGCGCTGCTGGGGCTGAGCGGCATTTTTGGCCATGATCTGGCGGAAAACGCTGATTTTGTTGAGACAATTATCGCGACGTATCAACAGCTGTGTGAACACGGCGCACGTGAGTGCGTTGCGGCGTTAGGCGCTGACGCATAATCCCCGAAGTATGACGGGTCAATCAAAATGCTGATTTGGTTGACCCGTTTTCTGTTTTTGGCTTCCCGCAAATGCTATAGTTCAGGCGAAAAAATGTTTTTTGTAGGCTTGATAAGATGCGTCAGCGTCGCCATCAGCCAATGGCACAGGTGCCAGTTGGCAGCGCATGTGCCTTATCCGGCCTACGGATCTGAATTGACGCATCTGACGGACATAACACGATGAAATCGAACACTTCTCAACAAAGACCCTACCAGGAAGTGGGTGCAATGATCCGCGATCTGATTGTCCAGACGCCGTACCAGCCCGGGGAGCGTTTGCCGCCGGAACGTGAAATTGCTGAGATGCTCAATGTCACTCGCACGGTGGTTCGCGAAGCGTTAATTATGCTGGAAATTAAAGGTTTGGTGGACGTGCGCCGCGGCGCCGGGATCTACGTACTCGACAATGCAGATGCGCAGACCATCGACAGTACGGATGTCAATCATTGCAATGACGCGGGCCCGTTTGAGCTGCTGCAGGCGCGACAGCTGCTGGAAAGCAATATCGCCGAATTCGCCGCGCTGCAGGCTACGCGTGAAGATATCGTTAAAATGCGCCAGGCGTTACAGCTGGAAGAGCGGGAGCTGGCCTCCAGCGAAGCGAACGGTTCTGAAAGCGGCGACATGCAGTTCCATCTCGCCATAGCCGAAGCCACGCATAACAGCATGCTGGTGGAGCTGTTTCGCCAGTCATGGCAGTGGCGTGAAAACAACCCGATGTGGATCCAGCTCCATAGCCACCTTGACGATACCCATTACCGTAAAGAGTGGATGGGGGACCACAAACAGATCCTGGCGGCATTAATCAAAAAGGATGCCCGCGCAGCCAAGCTGGCAATGTGGCAGCATCTGGAAAACGTCAAACAGCGCCTGCTGGAGTTTTCAAATGTTGATGACATCGACTTTGATGGTTATCTGTTTGATTCCTGGCCGCTGGATAAAGTTAACGCCTGATTTTCCTTCCTCTCCCATGCGGGCTGTTGCAGCCCGCGCGACACTTTTCAGCACAAAAGTTTATTGCATAACAACGCTTTTTCTCGTCATGAACGTCACGTAAAAAAAAGGTTTCCATCACCTCAGATGATGATTTTTCCTCCGTCGTTACGCGGTGAAAATTGATTTATATCAATTAAAAACAACTTATTTTTGCATGCGAAAAAATGCATTCTTTACCTTATTTTTACCTTTCCGTGCTTATTTTTAGACAAAATGGGCCTGTGTTAAGTGAGAATCAAACTGATTTACGCGGTGGTCAGAGCGAAGCAGCCCGGAATAACAGTGCATAAAAACAGGCGCTTCACGGAAATGTAGACATTAATAACGGCACGTAACTTATTGGCTGTAATGATGTTTTGATTTGAGGTCATGTTTATTGTCAATAGTTCTGGCTTTTTTAATCAAATGAATAAAAGTGAGTATATGTAAAGTTAAAATTACACATTATTCTATAATCAAGTTATCTTTCATTTGAAATGCTGTTCCAGTTTTTTGTCCGTTATTAACAGTTTCATTACTATTGTCACTGTATTTTGCCGTTGACATGTTTTTACACTGACTGCATATTTTATCGCCATAAGCGTGTTTGCGTTCAGGAGATGATAATGCCCTCTCGAGATTACCCCGATATTAGAAAGGCCAGGGGTACCCGTTCAAAAGATATGGTTCTTTTAAGTGCCCGTGTCGATACCTCTCTGTGGGAATATGTTCGTACGCTGGCATTTGAAACCCGTAAAAGTAAACAAGATATTATTGCCGAAGCAATAATGTTATATCGCTCTGTTAATGAGAGCGTAAACGAAGAATCTAAGTAATTACTCTCTGTTCGGGTTTTATTTAACCCAAAATGATATGTGTCTTGCCACTTTATTATTACCTTCATTGGTGTGTTAGAGGTTTTCCCCTTTTCCATAGGGGGCTTTTTTATGCGGGTATTCTGCCTTCATAACAAAGTTGATAGCAAAATTCACAATTAAAAGTGAGTAATAACATGAAAAAGTCAGCAGTGGCATTAGCTGTAATGGTATTAGGGGTAACCTCCGTTCATGCAGCGGAAATTTATAATAAAGATGGCAACAAACTGGATCTGTACGGCAAAGTAAAAGCGGTCCATTCCTGGACTGGCGGCACCGATGCCGACGGTACATACGCGCGTCTGGGTTTTCGCGGTGAGACACAAATCAACGATCAACTGACCGGTTATGGCCAATTTGAAAGTCAGTTTGATGCCTCTAAAGCAGAAGGTTCTCAGAATGGCGTCAATACACGTCTGGCGTTTGCTGGCCTGGATTATGGCCATGACGTTAGCTTTGACTACGGTCGTAACTACGGTATTGCTTATGACGTGGGAGCTTACACTGACACTCTTTCAGAGTTCGGCGGCGACTCCTTTGAAGATACTGACCGCTTCCTTACTACACGTACTGCTGGCGTTGCAACACTCCGCACCAAAAATCTGTTTGGAGCCGTTGATGGTCTGAACATTGGCGCGCAATACCAGGGCCAGGATGACACTAACACTAGCCCGGCAAAACAGCATGGCAATGGTTATGGCTTCTCCCTGGGTTATGACAATATTGCGGATTCCGGCGTATCTGCGATTGCGGCCTACACCACCAGTGCGGTGACTGCTCTGCAGAAACGAAGCGGCTGGGATGGCGAAAACGCAGAGTTCTGGGGCGCGGGTCTGAAATATGATGCTAATGCCATCTACGTCGCGACCATGTACGGCGAGTCCCACAACCTGATTCAGGATGCGGATAAAGCTGAGCACTTTGAAGCAATGGCTGCGCATGTGTTTGATTTTGGTCTGCGTCCGAACGTGGGTTACGTTCACGCGCGTGACAACAACAATAATGACCTGACTGAATACGTAGCGTTGGGCACGGATTACTACTTCAACAAAAACATCGTGGCTGATGTGGGTTACAAAATTAACCTGCTCGACGGCAAAGACGACGACAACCAGGTTGTTGCGGGTCTGACCTATCAGTTCTAATTTGTTGTACTAGCATAAAAGGCGTCTTAGTTAAGACGCCTTTTTTAGCTCTGCCGTGTTTAAACTGGCTGACTCTCTTTGACCTGTCCACCGCTAAACAGCCATTGCCAGATGCCCACTTTTACCCATGCGACCACGCAGAGAATCAGGTAAAAAAGTGGATTATGCGTAATGGTAACGTACATGACCTCCATTAAATCCACATGCAAATTACCGGCAATTGCCATATTGATAACAAAAATTGAGGCTACCGCGCTGGCCAGTAAAATAAATACGGCCTGAACCTGGGTTATCTCTGGTAACCTGCCAGAGGCCCATTGCCATAAAAATGTTGTTGTTAACAAGAATATAAGAAACAATCCTAATGCGCCAAACAGGCCAAAGTCTTTATAATCCTTTAGCGTGCCAATTAAACCCACCAAAATAATTAACCCCAGTAGTATTTTTTTAAACCATGACATGTACTTTTCCCGAAGATAGTGTTGATGCTGAGTTAATATGTCCATTTTTACGCATTTTAAATTGAGTTTATAAATGAACAGCCGGGGATTATAAATTGTCTGGCGGGTAATTGCCGATTATTTGTGGTTTATTAAATGTTGACATTTGATTGCGGACTAATCCTAAGATACCTGTTTATAAGGTTGTCGATTATACCCTTTTGGGGGAGGCAAAACGCTGTTTGTATAATTGTGTGAGGCTGATCAGTGCCGCAATAAACAAGGCGACGGCACCGCATAGCGTGGCATTAACGATCGCTTGAGCGCCGCTTCCCAGCAGGCTGGTTAATAGCGGCCCGAGTATTTGACCAATGCCGTAAGTCAGGGTGACCAGGCCCAGCAGATTAATATTGCGCGGTACGCTAAGTTGACGGGCGAGCGGCATGACCAGCGAAGTGGTCCCCATAAACGTTGCGCCAAAACCCACGCTGTTTATCACCAGCAGCGGCAAGGAGTCGCTGGCGAGCGTCATGACCACGCAGGCACTTTGGATCAGTAAATTCGCCGTCAGGCATTGCAATACCCCCCAGCGTCGGGCAGCCCACAGCCAGGCGAAACAACCCGGAATAATCGATATGCCGACCAACGACCAGAGATGGGCCGTCAGCAGCGGCGACCCGGCACTTTTCGCCATCAGTGGCAGGTATGTAGCGACAATGATGTAGCCAAATCCGGCCAACCCATACAGTAGCGCCAGCAGCCACCAGGACATAGGCTGATGCTCTGTTTTTACCGGTGCTGCGGCGGGGAGCGCATGGTCGCGAGATGGCAAGAGCATAACGAGTAGCACAAAGAACAGCGCGGAGGCTGCCGCTGCCCCCAGCCAGAGCGTGTGTGATGACAGCGCAAAATGCAGACCGCTGATGACATATTCATTGCCCAGCAAAATGCCTGCGCCAACGCCGGAGAACAACGCGGCGATCACGAAGGGATGCCGGGTATGATGCAGGACGATCATCGAACCAAAGATCATCATACCGGCACTGGCGACGCCTGCCAGAAAACGGATCAGCATCACCAGCGTGGGCTGCTTAACGCTTGCCATTGCCAGAATCAATCCTGCGGTAGCGAGCGCAGAAGTTAACAACATCGGGCGTAAACGTGAGGGAAGATGGAAGAGCCCGAAGGAGAAGAGCAGGCTTCCCGCCAGATATCCGGCGTAGTTGGCGCTGGCAATCCAGGAGAGCTGGTCAAACGTAAACTGACCTTCCGACAGCAGTACCGGGAGCATCGGCGTATACAGAAAGCGTCCAATTCCCATGCCCAGCGTTAAGACCAGCATGCCAAAGAGCGCGACGCTGATGGCATGACGATTTGAATCGGGGCTTCCCTGGGACATACGGACTCTCATTTCACGCTGTTAGTTTGATGATTGTTATATTACATGTGCAAATGATAATAAAAAGTAAAATAAAAACAGGGATTTTACTTTCTCCTTAAAAATTCGCCAGCGTCAGCAGGGAAGGAATTTGCGACAACAGATATAACACCAGCCCAATAGAACCGCCGACCAGCGTGCCGTTGATGCGGATAAACTGTAAATCTTTACCGATGTTTAGCTCAATTTGCTGCGACATATCGTGCGCATCCCAGCTTTTCACCGTGTCGCTGATGTGGCGCGTCAGGAAGGTGGCGAACTCCGGCGCAACTTTATACGCGGCCTGCTCCAGATGCCCATTCAGTGAGGCGCGCAGGGCGCTGTCGGCAACCAGTGTTTCGCCGAACCACTGTCCGGCGCTGGCGATGCGCTGCTTCACGCGCGAATCGTCAGCGTTAATGTCGGCTTTCACCCACTGGCGCAGGTCTGCCCACAGTTCGCCAAGATAACGGTTGAAGGCTTCGTCTTCCTTCAGATAGTTTTTCATGCTTTCGGCCCGCACGGCCATCTCCGGATCGTGTTTGAGCTTATCGATTAGCTTAAACGTGGCGCGATCGAAGGCGTGGCGGATCTGATGCGCCCGATCGTGGCTGATGTCATCCAGTAAGGAATTAACGGCATCAGACACCAGTTCGGCGCTGTGCTCGCCCAGCCATTCAGTCGGCAGGATCTTCGCTTTCAGCGGATGCTCGGTCTCCAGCCAGTGCACGATCTGTCGGGCGATAAACGCCCGCGAGCTGTCGCGCTGGAGCAGGGCGATAAGTTGGGCGATCAATGTGTCGAGCAACACCTGATGGCGATTGTTTTTGGTCATGCTTTCCAGCATCAGCGCGCTGGTACCGGAGAGATCGACCTTGTCGATGGCTTTGTGCACCGCCCGCTTGATCAGCCGCTGAATGCGGGCGTCGTCGGTGAGTTCGAGAAAACCGCTCATTATTTGCAGCAGATGCTGGCCAATTCGCTGGGCGTTTTCCGGCTGGCTGAACCAGTTACCGATCAACAACGCCGGTTCATGGCGGCGGATCAGGGCGATCAGGGACTGGGTGTCGAGAAATTTTTCCTGCACAAACTGACCGAGATTCTCCCCGATCCGATCCTTATTGCGCGGGATAATCGCCGTATGTTGCGAGATGAACGGGATTGGTACCCGACGAAAAAGCGCCACCACGGCGAACCAGTCCGCCAGCGCGCCGACCATCGCCGCTTCGGCGATCGCTTTGATCCCGAGCACCCAGAAGTTAGGCGGCAGAAACAGCGTGATGACGAAGGTAGCGGCGGCAATCAGCAGCAATGAGAGCGCCAGTCGCTTGGCGCGTTTGAGTTCAGCAATTTTATTCATAGGCTTAAGGATAGAGCCAGACGGGGGGATCGCGCAAAAAATGTGGAGCGCCTCCCATTTTCAGACGAGCAAAGCTTACTCCGGGATCCAGTTGTCCCAGGCGGGTAAGGGGCCGAGTTCCGCCACCAGAAAATCGATAAACGATCGCACCTTCGGATTGCTGTACTTACTGGGAAAATAGAGCGCATACAGGGCGTGGGTTTCGCAGGTGATGGTGCCGTCGAGCATCAGCGGCGTTATCTCTTCTTTTTGAATATGATCGCCAATCAGATAGGTGGGCAAATACGCCACTCCCTGATCTTCTAACACCGATTTCAGCAATACCAGACTGCTGTTGGCCTGGATTGGCATATGCAGTTTTAACTGATGCAGACGATCCTGTTCATCCGCCACCTTCAGCACCGGCGTGAGACCTGGGTAAACCAGGCAATCATGATTGACCAGATCGCTACGACGCTGGGGCATGCCTTTTTTGGCAAGGTAGCCGGGTGAGGCGCAGTACGCCCAGCGGACAGGCACCAGCTTGCGCATTGCGTAGTTCTGCGGTGGTGCGGTGGAGATTCGCAGGGCGATGTCGAAATCTGTTTCGTTCAGATTCACGAAGTTATCGTTGAGATCGATATACAGATTCACATCTGGGAACTGGGAACGATATTTATCCACCAGGTTCACCAGCCGGGAATAACCAAACGCAATTGAGCAGGTTATGCGTAATTCACCCTGCGGGCTGTGGTAATAACCGGAGGTGGTATTCAGCGTTTCATCGAATTCTTTCAAAAGCTTATTGGCGCGGTTAAAGAGATATTGCCCGGCATCGGTCAGGGTAATACTGCGGGTGGTACGTTTAATTAATGTCGTGCCTAACGTATCTTCCATTGCCGCCAGGCTTTTGCTGACCGCAGATGGCGAGACGTTGAGCTGCACCGCGGCTTCTGATAATCCTCCGCAGTCGACGATTTTAATGAAAAACTCCAGATGCTTGAGTGAAATCGGCGTACTCATAGTTTCCTTTTATTCACAAGTGATTTGCAAAAACGGTACGAATAGGCCGTTACATTCGCGTTTTAAACATGCAACTATTGAATCACAGGAAACAACTTGCTGGCAAAATGAAAAAATAACAACTTAGGTGAGTTACGTCACAAAATAAAAGGAGGCGAAACGGAAACTCATCACATTGTGAATTTAATCTCATTAAATATTATTCTAAAGGTACCGATTATGTGGTCACGACTCGAACCCTACAGATCGTCGATTATTTTATTAGTTGCTCTGGTGATTGGCGGCTTATTAGGTATTTATGCCCCCTCGTTTGCAAGTAAACTCCAGCCAATCGGCCAGATATTCTTAAATCTGCTATTTATGATTATTGTGCCGCTGGTGGGGATCAGCGTCATGTCTTCGATCGCCAGTATGACCGACCTGAAAAGGCTGGGGCGCATTATGGCGATTATCTTTATTGTTTCGATCGCAATGGCCTTTATTCCGGCTGCCGGGATCGTTGCGCTGGCGCTATGGTATAACCCGGCGCAGGGCGTCACTATCGATCTTTCGCAGTCGGTGCAGGCGGGCAGCGGTAAGATGGATTTTGTCAGCATGATCACGACCAGCGACTTTATCGGACTGTTTTCTAAGTCCAATATTCTGGCGCTGATTGTGATGGCGATTATTGCTGGTGTGGCGATTGGTCAATCGGATCAGGCCGGTAAGCGCATTGCGTCGCTGCTGGAAGATGCCAATACCGTGATCATGAAGATCGTTTCGATCATTATGAAGGTCGCACCGATTGGCCTGGGCTGCTATTTCGCTGCCACTATGGCCAGTCAGGACTCTGCACTGCTGTTAACCTTTGCTCGCGCCATCGGCCTGTTCATGGTGGCCACGCTGGTCTACTTTGTTTTTGGCTCGATTCTCTATTCGTATATTGGCGGCGGTATTCCGGCGGTCAAAGCTTTCTGGCGTAATGCGATTGAACCGTCTGCGACTGCGCTGGGGACCTGCTCTTCGCTGGGGACTCTCCCGGTGACGCTGCGTGCCGGTAAGGCGATGGGGATTAACCCGGAAATCGTTGATGTCTCCATTCCGCTACTGGTTAACCTGAACAAAGGTGGCGTGGCGATGATTGCCGCGCTGAAAATTGTCTTTATCTATTCCGTGCTGGGCATGGAGTTCACCACCGAGACCTTCTTCCTGACCATGCTGATTGCGGTGCTCTCCGCCATTATCGTCGGCGGCGTACCGGGCGGGGCATTCCTCGGTGAAATCTTTATCGTCACTACGCTGGGCCTGCCAATGGAAGCGATCCCGATGTTGGTAGTGCTGGGCACGATTACCGATGCGCCTGCCACACTGATTAACGTTATCCATGATTTGAATGCGGCGCAGATTGTTGAACGGTTCGCTGGAAAAAAGCAGACCAACACTGAAATAAACTCTACTGCTGCGGTGGTATAGGTTTCACACGGATTAAGAACAGGAGATGTTATGAAAGACGCAATGAAGCTTGAGACGCAATTGGTTGTTGCGGGTCGCGACAAACGCTACACCCAGGGAGCGGTGAATCCGGTTATCCAGCGCGCCTCTTCGCTGGTGTTTGATACCGTGAAAGACAAAAAATTCGCCACCGCCAATCGCGCAAATGGTGAGCTGTTTTACGGTCGTCGCGGAACCTACACCCACTTTGCCTTCCAGAAGGCAATGAGCGAACTGGAAGGCGGCGTTGGCTGCGCGCTTTACCCGTGCGGCGCTGCGGCGGTGACCAATGCGATTCTGGCGTTTGTCCAGGGTGGCGATCATATTTTGATGACGGGCGCGGCCTACGAGCCAACCCAGGATTTTTGCAATAAGATCCTGAGTAAATTCAATGTGGAAACAACGTATTACGATCCGTTGATTGGTGCTGGTATCGTTGATCTTCTGCGTCCGGAAACGAAAGTTGTATTCCTCGAATCGCCAAGTTCGATCACCATGGAAGTCCAGGATGTACCGGGGATGGTGAAAGCTATCCGCGCGGTTAATCCGGAGATTGTCATTATGATCGACAACACCTGGGCGGCGGGCGTACTGTTCAAAGCGCTGGAATATGGCGTGGATATTTCCATTCAGGCGGGAACGAAGTACACCATCGGTCATTCGGATGGCATGCTGGGCACGGCGGTGTCCAACGCGCGTTGTTGGGATCGTCTGCGCGAGAACTCCTATTTGATGGGACAAACTCTGGATGCCGATACGGCCTACAACGGCAGCCGCGGATTGCGCACCCTGGCGGTACGTCTTAAGCAGCATCAGGAGAGCAGCATCCATATTGCCCGCTGGCTGTCGGCAAGGCCGGAAGTGGCGCGGGTGAATCATCCGGCATTACCGGAATGTCCGGGACACGAGTATTTTCAGCGTGACTTTGCCGGAAGCTCAGGCCTGTTCTCGTTTGTGCTGAAAAAGAGACTGACCGACGAGCAGATGGCGAATTTCCTCGATAACTTCTCGCTGTTCCATATGGCCTATTCGTGGGGCGGATTTGAGTCGCTTATTCTGGCGAATCAGCCAGAAGAGCTGAACAGCATTCGCCCAGCCGGAGAGGTGGATTTCAGCGGCACCCTGGTCAGGGTGCATATTGGCCTTGAGGATATTGGCGACCTGATTGCCGATCTGGAAGCAGGGTTTGCGCGCATTGCTTAAGATAATGTGATGGTTGCCGGATGCGGCGCAGGCGCCTTATCCGGCCTATCACTACGACATAGGCCGGATAAGCGTCAGTGCCATCCGGCAGGTTAGTTTTCAGTGGCTAACGTTGTTGTTTCATGCTGGCGAACCCGTTTCAGTAAGCCTGCCAGGGTAAAGACGACAGCAATACCCGCCGCAACCGCCAACAGATGAAACGAAATCCTGCCGCCGTTAAACCACAGCCAACGTCCGATTTCGACAGAAACCGCCATTACCGTCAGGATGACCATATTCAGCGACGCCGAGACCGTACCCTTCGGTAAGTTGTTGGAAAACAGCGTAAAGCGGAACAGCGTCGGAAAGATCATACCAATGCCAAACGCATACAGGCTGGTTCCCAGCACCGACCACAACCAGACGTGCGGCCACAGCAAATTGCCGGCAATCAGCACCGCCAGTCCGCTCAGTTGAATGGGTGCCGCCCGCCAGATAAAGCGTGGCTGGGTTGGATCCTTCACAAAACGAACAACCACCATATTGGCGACGATCACCGCGCCAAACACCGGTGCCTGCGCCCAGGCAAACTCTGATGTGCTCATACCGCCAGCGTCGATCAGGATCACCGGCGAGACCGCCACCCAGCTCATCATCGGGATATAGCTTAGCGACAGCGTGGCTGCGCCAAACAGGAATACCCGGTTGCGGAAAACGTCGCGGAAATCACACAGTACGCCGCGTGCACTGAACGGCACCGCGCCGCGCTTAACGGTTTCCGGCATTGCTAACGCTAGCCCAATCAGGGCGATAAGCCCCATGGTGGCGATAATGGCAAACAGGACTTTCCAGTGTACAAAGTGCATCAGCGCTGCGCCGGAGAGCGGGCCGATAACTGGCGCAACCAGCACAATGGAGGTGATTATCGCCATTAACTTAATGGCCTTCGTTTGCCCAAACGCCTCCTGCACCGTGACATAGCCAACGGTAGCGATAAAGCAGATGCTGGTGCCCTGTACAAATCGGGCGACCAGAAATTGCGTCATTGAGGTGGTCAATAGCGTGGCAGCGCAGGCGAGCGTAAAGATTAACGCCCCCGCAATCAGCACCGGTCGACGGCCAATCCGGTCGGAGAGCGGTCCCAGCAGCCATTGCAGCGCCATGCCGCCAGCCAGATAGAGGCTCACCGCAGCGGGGGCCAGGCTGACGTCGGCGTTGAAATCACGCACCACATTGATGATGCCTGGCTGGATCAGGTCCGTCGACAGATAGGCGGCGAAGTCATATAAAATCAACGCGACAGGAAAAAATAGCGTCGTGGTGCGTTGGGAGAAAAACGCGAGAATCCGTTGCATAAAACAGCTCCTTTTCGGGAGAAAACCCTCAACGGGAATAGCGAAATTCAATACCGTCTTTGAGACGTCAGACCGATGACAGAAAAAAGCAGACTGCAAATGTACTGAATTTCATGTAATCAAAAACGCTGCCTGCGCGAGGCGCAAACAGGAGAAACGTTTTCAGACTCGGGTCAGAAAACGTAACGATTACAGGTAACAATCAGCACATCGCACCTCGGGAAGAATTGGTTGAATGGATAATAGCCACCCAAAGTGTAATGCGGATTGGATATTAATTAAACGAGTTTATCCGCTTTATTTGCAGAAAATCGTCACGCTTATCAGAAAGTGACGCTCTGCAGAAAACGCAGCGCGATCGCACTGCCGAAGACGATCAGCACGCCGCCGGCGATACGCTCAATCCACACGATCCCTCTGGTTAACCGTCGCTGGATCTGCGGTAAGCCGATGAACATCACGATCAGCAGATCCCAGAACAACACCACGCTGGTCATCCAGATCCCGCTCATGGTTTGTTGCAGCAGCGTCACCGACGGGCCGAGCAGGGCGGTCATTAGCGCCAGATAGAACAGCGCATTTTTTGGGTTAAGCAGCGACGAACCTAATCCCAGCAGCAGCTGTTTGCCAAATCCTGGACAGGTAGACTGGGCGTCTGCTCCGGTCAGGGTTTGCGGGCGGCTGCGTATCAGTAGGCTGCCAATCCATAATAAATAGAGCGCGCCCAGCAGCTCAATAACCGTAAACAGCAGGGGAAGCTGGCGCAGGATCCCCCAACCAATAATCGCCAGCAGGATATACAGCCCGTTGCCGATGGCGATCCCCACGCACAGCCCAGCGCTGCCGCGCATCCGGTAACGTACGGCGTAACCGACCAGTAAAAAGAAGTCCGGCCCTGGGCTGAGTAGTGCAACAAAATGCGCCAGCGCCAGCGCGGGAAAAGCAGACGGAAAAAGTTCAGCAAGCAGCGACATAGCGACCTCAGAAAATGAAACAGAGATCAGCGTACGCCTGACGCAACGCTAATTATTGTCTGATATTGATCGTCCCAGTGCGTACTGGCGCGGTGTGGCTGCTGTGTAGCGAACAAAGGTGCGATGGAAATGGCTCTGGTCGGCAAACCCGCTCTGGTAGCCGACATCGACAATCTCGTCCCCGGCCCGTAGCCGCTGACGGGCATAGTCAATCCTCACGATGTTCAGATAATTTCCCGGCGTCAGCCCGGTGTCCTGCTTAAAGGTCCGAATCAGCGTTTCTTTACGCATGTGACACTCATCTGCCAGCTCATCCAGCGAGGGTGGGGAGAGCAGACTGGACTGCAACCGCTCGCGCAGATACTGGCTGGTGACGCTTAGGTTTTCCGGTGTTACCGACTGCAATGGCAGCGAGCGCAGCAATGCTTGTGCGGCATCAGTTATCTGCGTCGTTTGCCGTTGCGGCATGAGCGCCACAAGGTGCATGTAGCACTGGAATAATTGCGGATCGCGGATAACAGGAGTGCGCGTGCAAAGCCGTTGATTGCTGTTCAGCGCTGGCAGATGGGCAAGGCACCACCGGGCATCAAGATAAAGCATGTGATAGCTGCGAAATTGCCCGTTGACGGGATTACAGCTGTGAGGTGCCAGTGGTGGGATCACAATGAGATCGCCCACCTCCAGATGGTATTCCTTGTCATCGCACAGGCAGCAGGTTCCTCCCTCGAGAATTGCCCCAATCGAGAGCTGAGAGTGGTGATGGCGCTTATAGGCCTGCTGACTTTGCCAGGTGCTGCGAAGCTCCAGCCACGGCAGTTGCTCATCACGCCAGAACGATTGTGGAATATCTCGGGTATGCGTCACATCGTGTCCTCCATGAAAGTGATGATTTGTTATAGCACAGGCCCTGCGGTGAAAAAGCGGGAATGTGCATTGAGGTCGTGATTCTGCGTGATGCGTTCCAGACAAATGCAGACGTTACAAAGGGGCGTTTTTATCCCGGAAATCGCCTCGCAAAGAGAGAACGTTACAGGTGAGAGTGTGGTTTACCAGCGCTACAGTCACGGCATCTTATTTCCAGGTGATGGATCGCCATGAACAAAGCACCGACTTCCACCCCGCATGATGCGGTCTTTAAAACGTTTTTGCGCCACCCTGAGACAGCTCGGGATTTTCTACAAATACATCTTCCCGCTTCGCTGCGCGAACTTTGCGATTTTCAGACGCTGAAACTCAAGCCGGATAGCTTCATTGAAGAGGATTTACGCGCGCACTATTCCGATGTGCTGTGGTCCGTGAAAACGACGGAAGGTGATGGCTATGTCTATGTGGTGATTGAACACCAAAGCACACCGGATGCGCATATGGCATTCAGGTTGATGCGTTACGCGGTAGCGGCCATGCAGAAGCATTTAGATGCCGGGCATCAGCAATTACCGCTGGTGGTGCCGATGTTGTTCTATCACGGTGCGAAAAGCCCATATCCTTATTCCCTATGCTGGCTGGACGAGTTTGCGAACCCGAAGCTGGCTCGTCAGCTGTATGCTGTGGCGTTTCCACTGGTGGATATTACAGTTATCCCGGATGACGAAATTGTGCAGCATCGACGTATGGCGCTGCTGGAGTTAATCCAAAAACATATTCGTCAGCGCGACCTTATGGGGCTGGTCGAGCAAATTGTTTCCCTGCTACTTACCGGACTGACTAATGACAGCCAGATAAAGACGCTGTTTAATTATATTTTACGAACTGGCGATGCGCCTCGATTCAGTGAGTTTATTCGTGAGGTTGCCGAACGTTCACCGCAGTATAAGGAGCATTTGATGACGATCGCCGACAGATTGCATGAGGCAGGGCTACAAAAAGGCAGGCTGGAAGGGTTACAGGAAGGACGACAAGAAGGGCTTATAGAAGGACGACGTGATGAGGCGCTCCGTATTGCCCACACTATGCTGGCAGACGGTATTGATATCTGCACGGTACAAAAAATTACCCGGCTTTCCGCAGAAGATATTCAGGGTTTAAGTCATTAGATATGAGTTAAATCGCATAATCGCCTGCCCGGAATCACCGGGCGGTCCGGTTTACTCTATCGCCATCTTTACCGCCTCGCCGAGCTTTTGCATCACTTCCTGATGCTTCTCGTTTGGCGGCAACGCGCAGTTGATGCGTACGCAGTTGCGATACTTTCCGGATGCGGAGAACAGCGATCCCGGTGCGACCTGGATTTTCAGGCGACAGAGCTGCTTAGCGACGCAGACCATATCGACCTGGAGCGGCAGCTCGACCCACAGCATAAAGCCGCCTTTTGGTCGTGTGACGCAGATCCCGCAGGGAAAATATTCCCGTACCCAGCAGGTGTAGATCTCCATATTACGCTGATAAATCTGGCGCATACGCCGGATATGCCGATGGTAATGACCTTCGCGCACAAAGGAGGCTGCTGCCAGCTGCGTAGCGGGAACGTTAGTACCAATGACGGCGTACTTCATGTGTAGCAGTTTGTTGTAATAGCGACCGGGAACCACCCAACCCACGCGCAGTCCTGGGGCTACGGATTTGGTAAACGAACTGCAGAGTATTACCCGGCCGTCACTGTCCCAGGAGTGGATCGTACGCGGGCGCGGATACTCTGTGGCCAGTTCGCCATACACATCATCTTCAAAAATGACGATGTCGTGACGCTGGGCGAGGGCGAGCACCGCCCGCTTACGCGCATCCGGCATAATGAACCCGAGAGGGTTGTTGCAGTTGGGAACCAGCAGCACGCCTTTGATCGGCCACTGATCCAGCGCCAGCTCCAGCGCTTCAATGCTGATCCCGGTATCCGGATCGGTTGGGATCTCAATCACCTTGATCCCGAGGCCGCGCAGTAGCTGCATTGTGCCGTAGTAGGTGGGGGATTCAACGGCGACAATGTCCCCTGGCTGACAAACCGCCAGCAGCGCCAGCGACATTCCGCTCTGGCTCCCGTTGGTTATCACAATATCATCGGCGTTGAGGACTGAACCGCTGTCCAGCATCAGACGGGCGATCTGCTGGCGCAGATCCTGGCTGCCGGGAAGCTTGTCGTACCCCAGCACCGCCTTCAGGTTATGCTGCACTACGCGGCTGAGTTCGCGCCAGAGCGGTTTCAGGCTCGGTTGACTGACATCTGGCGCGCCGCTGCTGAAGGGGATCACAGATTTATCGCTATGCCCTTTTAGCATATCCAGCACCAGATCCCACTGCGTTATCTCGACCGGACGCTGCACCGGGCGTGACATCGGCGGTACGGGCGGCAGCGCTTTTTGCGGCACGACAAAATAACCGGAACGCGGCTGCGGGGTGATCAGCTGTCGCTGTTCCAGCATCTGATACGCCTGCTGGACGGTGCTGATACTGACCCCGTGTTCCTGACTCAGGTTACGTACTGAAGGCAGTTTTTCGCCATGGCGATACAACCCCTGCTCAATGCGTTCGGCCAGCAGATTGGCCAGATGTTGATAACGCGTCATGCTGTATCCCTCATGGGTATCATACAGATTAAAAAACCAGTACAGATTGGCGTGAAAAAAGCGATGCAGAACTCTTTTTAACCAATCTGTATGTTAAATAAAAGTACTTTGTGAGTCTGTATTGCTTAGGGCCAAATCCGTGAAGATAAAGCTTCAGACAAGGCGGGGAGGCAAGGTATGGAATTTCATGAGAATAAAGCAAAGCAGCCATTTATTGGGTTTGTTCTGATCTGGCGGGCATATAAGGCGTGGCGGTTACGGGCGCAAACGCGGCGCGTATTGCAACAGATGAGTAATGAGCGGCTGCGGGACGTGGGGCTGCGACGCGATCAGATCGAATAGCCGCGGATGGTGTTTCCTGAACGGCTTTGTGGCGACCTCGTTTGTGGTGGGGCGATGGAAGAGGAAGGACTGGGAGAAATTGCTCCTGGTTCTGCCAACGAAGGGAGTATTATTGAAGCACTTTTGCTTCATGGAAGGATTATTATCAGGATGAAAGCTACAGAAGCCCGATTACTCGATTTTCTCAAACGCTCACAGCAATTTGTTATTCCCATCTATCAACGAACCTATTCATGGTCTGAGCAACAATGTCGTCAGCTTTGGGACGATATTCTCCGTGCCGGACAACGTGACGATATTTCGGCCCACTTTATTGGCTCCGTTGTTTATATAGAGCAGGGACTGTATCAGGTTTCGGGGATTTCTCCGTTACTGGTTATTGATGGTCAACAGCGCCTGACGACGGCGATGTTACTCCTTGAGGCGTTATCCCGTCATCTTGGCGATGAAGAGTTGATTGATGGCTTCTCCGCCATGAAGTTACGCAATTACTATTTGCTCAACCCCTACGAGTCCGGAGAGCGGGGATACAAGCTGTTGCTGACGGAGACGGATAAAGATAGCCTGCTGGCGCTGATTAAACAAAAACCGCTGCCTGAAAACGGTTCGCAGCGGATTGAGGCCAATTTTAACTTCTTCGATGAACAAATCAGCAAATTAGGCGATGACTTGATTTCGCTGTGTCGTGGGCTATCAAAGCTATTGATTGTCGATGTCGCACTGAATCGCGGGCAGGATAACCCGCAGCTAATTTTTGAAAGTATGAACTCAACGGGCAAAGCGCTCAGCCAGGCCGATTTAGTGCGTAATTATATCCTGATGGGGCTGGAGCCGGAACATCAGACGCGGCTGTATGACGACCACTGGCGACCGATGGAAATTGCTTTTGGTCAGAAAGGCTATAGCGAATATTTTGACAGCTTTATGCGTCATTATCTGACGGTCAAAACGGGGGATATTCCTAGGACCGATGAAGTTTATGAAGCATTTAAGTTACATGCGCGTAGCCAGGCTATCGCCGAAGAGGGTGTGGATGCGCTGGTAGCGGATATTCAGCGCTATGCGGAATATTTCTGTGCGATGGCGCTGGGGAAAGAGAGCGATAAGCAACTTGCTATAGCGTTTCAGGATTTACGGGAGTTAAAGGTTGATGTTGCCTATCCGTTCCTGCTGGTGCTGTACCACGATTACCGGGAGGGCAATTTATCACACGATGATTTTCTGAGTGCGATACGCCTGGTTGAGTCGTATGTTTTCCGCCGCGCGGTGTGCGCTATTCCAACCAACTCGCTGAACAAAACATTCGCCACGTTTTATAGAGTACTGGATAAAGAAAACTATCTGGAAAGTATTCAGGCGCATTTACTGGAACTGCCGAGCTATCGACGTTTCCCGGACAACGATGAATTTAGCCACAAGTTAAAAGAGCGCGATCTGTATAACTTCCGTAGCCGTAGTTACTGGCTACGCCGCCTGGAAAATTACGGGCGCAAAGAGCGCGTGGCGGTGGATGAATATACGATTGAACATATTATGCCGCAGAATGAAAATCTGTCGGCAAAATGGCGTGAAGAGCTGGGTAGCGACTGGCAGCGGGTACATAAAGAGCGACTGCATACGCTGGGGAACCTGACGTTAACCGGCTATAACTCCCGTTACAGCGATAAAGCCTTTGTGGAAAAACGCGATATTGATGGCGGCTTTAAAGAAAGCCCTTTGCATTTAAATACCGGATTAGGGCAGTGCGAGAAGTGGGATGAAGCGGCGATGGATGCTCGGGCTGAGCGGCTGGCGAAGCGTGCCGTTCAGGTCTGGAGTGCTCCTGAGTTGGATGAAGATGTTCTTGATGGCTATCGTCAGCAGCCTGAAAAAGCGATGAACTACAGTCTGACGGATTTCCATCAACTGGAGGTCGGCTCACATAGCCGGATGCTATTTGACCAACTGGCACCAGAGATTTTAAAGCTGGATGCGAGTATCACACAGGAAGTGCTGAAGCTGTATATCGCCTTCAAGGCGGAGACCAATTTTGTGGATGTCGTACCGCAGAAAAGCCGGTTGCGCCTGTCGCTGAATATGCCGTTCCATGAACTGGTCGATCCGAAAGGGATGGCGGGTAATGACTCCAACTTATTGATAGTGTTTTATGTTCAGATAATGCCCGATGACTTTGTCATGCAGCTCCACCGATTTTGAGAACGACAGCGACTTCCGTCCCAGCCGTGCCAGGTGCTGCCTCAGATTCAGGTTATGCCGCTCAATTCGCTGCGTATATCGCTTGCTGATTACGTGCAGCTTTCCCTTCAGGCGGGATTCATACAGCGGCCAGCCATCCGTCATCCATATCACCACGTCAAAGGGTGACAGCAGGCTCATAAGACGCCCCAGCGTCGCCATAGTGCGTTCACCGAATACGTGCGCAACAACCGTCTTCCGGAGCCTGTCATACGCGTAAAACAGCCAGCGCTGGCGCGATTTAGCCCCGACGTATCCCCACTGTTCGTCCATTTCCGCGCAGACGATGACGTCACTGCCCGGCTGTATGCGCGAGGTTACCGACTGCGGCCTGAGTTTTTTAAATGGCGGAAAATCGTGTTGAGGCCAACGCCCATAATGCGGGCGGTTGCCCGGCATCCAACGCCATTCATGGCCATATCAATGATTTTCTGGTGCGTACCGGGTTGAGAAGCGGTGTAAGTGAACTGCAGTTGCCATGTTTTACGGCAGTGAGAGCAGAGATAGCGCTGATGTCCGGCAGTGCTTTTGCCGTTACGCACCACCCCGTCAGTAGCTGAACAGGAGGGACAGCTGATAGAAACAGAAGCCACTGGAGCACCTCAAAAACACCATCATACACTAAATCAGTAAGTTGGCAGCATCACC
>NZ_JAOWCH010000063.1:0-68698 GCF_030337065.1 Citrobacter sp. Cb004
AAGCGCCAGTCGACAAACGCCATGCTGATACCGTCCGTTCTGTCCACCGTCAGCGCCTCACTGGAAAAGTGCTGCTCCACACGCGCAATCGCTGCCGCCGGCTCTGCCAGCGTGCTGTTGATTTCCCCACTCGCCGGATAGGCCACCATCCGGTCACGGACCAGTTCACCCAGCGACTGTCCTTTCAGACTCAGCAGTTCCGCCACCAGCAGCCACGGGATCATTCCGCTGTCGCAGTAAGCAAAATCACGGAAATAGTGATGCGCGCTCATTTCACCGCCATAAATGGCATCTTCATGGCGCATCCGCTCTTTGATAAACGCGTGCCCGGTTTTTGACATCACCGGTTTACCGCCTGCCGCCGTCACCACGTCCACGGTATTCCAGGACAGGCGCGGGTCGTGGATAATTTTCGCCCCCGGATTCTTCTCCAGAAACGCTTCTGCCAGCAGGCCGACAATGTAGTAGCCCTCAATGAACTGACCTTTTTCATCGAACAGGAAGCAGCGGTCAAAATCACCGTCGAAGGCAATCCCCATATCCGCACCGTGTTCAATCACCGCATTGCGCGTGTCGGCCCGGCATTCCGGCAGCAGAGGATTGGGGATACCGTTGGGGAAGTTGCCATCCGGCGTATTGTGAATTTTGATGAACTCGACCGGCACCCCCAGCGCCTTAAAACGGGCTTCAATGACGTCAACCACTGGACCTGCCGCACCGTTGCCGGAGTTGAGCACCAGCTTCATCGGTTTCAGGCTGCCGGGATTGATGTAACCCAGCAGGTGGTCGATGTAGGCATCGCGGGTAGTAATACGCTGATAGTGGCCACGTTTTGTCGCATCAACCGCCGGGAAGTCGTTGGCTTCCGCCAGGCGCTGCACGTCGCGCAGACCGGTATCACCGCTGATGGGCCGCGCCCCTTCCCGCACCAGCTTCATGCCGTTGTAATCCATCGGATTATGGCTGGCGGTCACTTCAATACCGCCGTCAATGCCAAGGTGGAAGGTGGCGAAGTAAATCTCTTCGGTGCCCGACATGCCAATATCCAGCACATTCACCCCCGCATCCTGCAGCCCTTTCGCCAGCGCCAGCTTTAGCGTCTCGCTGGTCAGACGCACATCGCCGCCCAGAACAATAGATTTAGGCTTCAGGAACTCGCCGTAAGCGCGGCCAATGCGCCACGCAATCTCTTCATTCAGCTCTTCGCCCAGCCTGCCGCGAATATCGTAGGCTTTGAAACAGGTTAATTTCGTCATGATTTCCCCTTCTTCAGGCAACAGTTAGCCCTCTCCTGACTGGAGATATTTTTCACAAAATGACTAGCCGTTAGTTTTTAGGCCGGATAAGGTGTTCACGCCGCCATCCGGCAACGATGATGTTGTGTTACGCGCGCCCGTAGCGATCCGCAAACCGCACCACATCATCCTCATCGAGGTAAGATCCGGAGCGCACTTCAATCAGATCGAGCGGGATTTTCCCGGGGTTCTCCAGACAATGGGTCGCCCCCAGCGGAATATAGACAGACTCGTTTTCAGCAAGCAGTTTGATATCATCATTGATTGTCACCTTCGCGGTACCGGCAACCACAACCCAGTGTTCAGCCCGGTGATGATGCATCTGCACAGACAATCCCTCACCAGGCTTGACGGTAATTCGCTTCACCTGGTAACGCTCTCCGGCATCAATTGAGTCGTACTTGCCCCACGGACGATAAACTTCGCGGTGAATATGATGCTCATGACGCCCGTCAGCCTTAATTTTCTCTACCACTTTTTTGACGTCCTGCACCGCGTTGCGATCGGCTATCAGCACCGCGTCTTTGGTCTGCACCACCACCAGATCTTTCACCCCGACGGTCGTCACCAGGCCGGATTCGGCATACACGTAACTGTTTTCCGTTTTGTGGCTTATGACATCGCCGTGATGCACATTGCCTTCAGCGGTATGGGCACTGATTTCCCACAGCGATGACCAGGAGCCAACATCGCTCCAGCCTGCGTTCATTGGCATCACCACCGCATCGGCTGTACGTTCCATTACCGCATAGTCCACAGACTCTTCCGGGCAGGCGAGAAACGCCTGTTCATCAACGCGGATAAAATCGAGATCGGGGTCGACCGTACTCATGGCGTTCTCACAGGCTTCAAGAATGTCGGGACGATACTTTTTCAGTTCTTCCAGGTAACGTCCGGCCCGGAACAAGAACATGCCGCTGTTCCAGTAGTAGTCGCCGCTCGTCACGTAAGCCTGCGCGGTTTCCAGATTAGGCTTTTCAACAAACTGTGCCACTTCAAAAGCCACGGCGTCGGTATTCGTCGGCGAGACCTCCCCCCGGCGGATATAGCCATAGCCGGTTTCCGGCTGGTCCGGCACGATACCGAACGTCACCAGCTTACCCGCTCCGGCATAGGGCATCGCATTGCGAACCGCCTCGCGGAATGCCTCTTCGTCGGCAATCATGTGATCGGCCGCCAAGACCAGCAGCAGCGGATCCTCACCCGGACTTTGACGTTTTGCCGCCAGCGCGGCCAGCGCTATCGCCGGTGCCGTGTTACGCCCGGCAGGTTCGAGAATGATGTTCTCAGTCAGCTTGTGCAGTTGTCGTAACTGTTCCGCTACGATAAAACGGTGTTGTTCATTACAGATAACCACCGGGCTTTCGCACTCCACGCCATTCAGACGGCAAATCGTCGTCTGCAGCATGGTGAGATCGCCTTTCAGGCACAGGAACTGCTTTGGGTACAGCACGCGGGACAGTGGCCATAAACGGCTACCCGAGCCACCGGCCATCACCACCGGAAAGAGTTTGCTTTGACTCATCATGTACCCCGTATATCTGCAAGAAATTGACTCAGCACGTTTTCTTTATCCAGCGTGCGTTCGGCATAATCACGTGCCACCGTGTTTACTTTTGGCATCATCAATGCCCGTTTAATACCGCAAACCAGCGCGTTTACCGACTCCGGCTCCACGCACACCGCAATGCCAGGGTGAGCGTCACAAAGCTGACCCAGCTCGGTTTCAGGTTCGGCAGTAATAACTGCGTTACCACCAACAGCGAGGATATTGGTCAATTTGGAGGGCAGTACGGCATCAGCCGCACCACGCTTTTGCACGACCAGATGACAATCCGCAATCTTGAGCAACGCTGGCAGCGCGTCATATGATTGCAGCGGAAAGAACATCACGTTATTCAGGCCGCGTTCGCAGGCCATGCTCTCCAGCCGCGCTTTACCACCGCCCTGCCCGACAATCACAAACAGCCAGGGGTATTCGCTCAACTCGACCGCTGCGTCTATCACGCTCTCCAGCCCCTGCTTTTCACCGATATTGCCTGAGTAAAGAACGATCTTTTGATCGGCAGGCAATCCCAGTTGCCGAGACAACGCCTGGGCATCGGCGTCGCTCACATCACGAAAGCGCGTCACTTCTGACCAGTTCGGAAAGAAAATAACCTTGTGCGGCGCAACGCCTTTTTCCATGGCGCTGTGCATCATGGAACGGGAAATCGTCGAAATATGGTCCATATTCAACAGCCCACTGCGCTCAAAGGCGCTGGCCAGTTTTGCCACCATACCGCGCGTGCCTTTGCCCGCCATTCCTAGCCCCAACATGGCATCGACTTCGTAATCCTGAACGTGCAATAGCGTACGTGCGCCACAAAGCTTTGCCAGCAGGCGCATGCCTGGCGTGCAAAACAGCGTCGGCACTACGCCGATAATGCGATCCGGCTTCCAGCGACGTTGCGCCAGTAGCGGGAAAAAACTGCTCAGGGCGAAACTGCCCAAATGCAGCAGGCGCTTGAGCGTTGAGGGTTGCTCAGGCACATACAGCGGACAACGCCAGACGAGGGCGTCGCCCTCTTCGCGACGGTAGCGCCAGGATGAATAACTGCCGTTTACCTTCCACTGGGGATAATAAGGCGGCGCGGTGATCACCCGAACGTCATGCCCCTGCTGCGCCATCCACTCCACCATTTCACCGGTGTATTTGCCGATACCGGTCAACTCAGGCGAATAGTTGATGCCATACACGAGGATCTTCATAGCCCGGGTACTCCGGCTTGACTTGTTTTACAGAAGTAAGCCCGACTGTTGTCGTGTACGTGGTCACTGGCCAGAATCTGTGTAGACGCCATCCATCGGTACGCATCATGTTGGACATTGGGCAGTTGCAAGTCGTTTTCCGACACCCGCAGACGAAATCCCTGCACGATGTAATGCGTTGAGAAATCATCCCCAGAAAAGTTGTCGTCATAGAAGTGCTGCCAGACACCGTAAAACTCCGCAGCGGACAGCGGTAAACGTAACCCCAGCTCCGTTTCGGTAAGCCGCTCAAAGGCCACGTGCAGCGGTTCATCTTTTTGCACCCGACCGCCGGGCACAAACCAGTAACCCTGCGCCGGACGATTGAGACGCTTACCGAGCAGAAATTCACCGTGGGTGTTTTCCACGATCAAATCGATGGAAATCAGCGGAGTTGAACGTACTACGGTGGCAAAATCCTCATGACGTAAAAACATGCTCACCCCCGGTAGCGCTGCTGGTTTTCAAGGAACCACTGCCAGGTACTCGCAAGCCCCGCTTCCAGTGATATCTCGTGATACCAGCCCAACTGATGCAGGCGCGTAACATCGAGCAATTTGCGCGGCGTTCCATCCGGTTTGCTGGCGTCGAACACCACGCGCCCCTTGTAACCCACGACCTGCGCGATGGTTTGCGCCAGTTCGCGGATGGTGCAGTCCACGCCGGTGCCCACGTTGATATGCGACAGCATCGGCTGGGTATATTCCTGCAAGACTTCCTGAGCCAGCTCCATCACGTGGATACTGGCCGCTGCCATATCGTCAACATGCAGAAATTCACGCATTGGCGTCCCGCTTCCCCACACCACCACATCCGGCGTATTGTGCTCTCGAGCGTCATGAAAGCGGCGCAGCAGCGCCGGGATCACATGCGAATTACTCGGGTGGAAGTTGTCATGCGGCCCATACAGATTGGTCGGCATCACCGAGCGATAATCGCGGCCATACTGGCGGTTATACGATTCGCACAGCTTGATCCCAGCAATTTTGGCAATCGCATACGGCTCATTGGTCGGTTCCAGCTGCCCCTGCAACAGCTCGCTTTCGGCTATTGGCTGGGTGGCTTGCTTTGGATAAATACAGGATGATCCGAGGAACAGCAGTTTATTCACGTTATGTAAATGCGCAGCATGAATAATGTTGCTCTCAATCATCATATTTTCATAAATAAAATCAGCAGGATAAGTATTATTCGCCACGATCCCGCCAACTTTAGCCGCTGCCAGATAAATCTGGTCAATACGTTCAGTGGCAAAGAACGCCTGCACCGCACTGGCGTCCAGCAGGTTAAGTTGGTCGCGGGTACGCAACACCAGCTCGACATTATCTCGCTGCGACAATTGTCTGACGATGGCGGACCCCACCATCCCGCGATGGCCCGCCACAAAAATACGTTGTGTCTTCATCCTCAGTACTCCAGCGCGATGGCTACCTCGTAACCGTGCGACTTCAGCAGGGAATGCTTCTTCGCTGCTTCAAGATCGTTGGCAACCATTTCCGAGATCATCTGGCGCAACGTGATTTCCGGCTTCCAGCCCAGTTTTTCATGTGCTTTGGCCGGATCGCCCAGCAGCGTTTCCACCTCTGCCGGACGGAAATAGCGCGGATCGACGGCAATCATGACATCCCCAGGTTTCACACCCGGCGCGTCGTGTCCGGTTACGGAAACCACAATGCCTTTCTCATTCACGCCCTCGCCTTCAAAGCGCAATTTAATCCCCAACTGAGCGGCGGCCATTTCCACAAACTGGCGCACGGAATACTGCACGCCGGTGGCAATCACGAAATCTTCCGGCTTGTCCTGCTGCAGCATCATCCACTGCATCCTGACGTAATCTTTGGCATGCCCCCAGTCACGCAGCGAATCCATATTGCCCAGGTACAGGCAAGACTCCAGCCCCTGCGCGATGTTGGCGATCGCACGCGTAATTTTGCGCGTGACAAAGGTTTCGCCGCGGCGCGGAGATTCGTGGTTAAACAGAATACCGTTACAGGCATACATACCGTAAGATTCGCGGTAGTTGACGGTTATCCAGTAGGCGTACAGCTTAGCAACGGCATACGGCGAGCGCGGGTAGAACGGCGTGCTCTCTTTCTGCGGGATTTCCTGTACCAGACCGTACAGTTCAGAGGTGGAAGCCTGATAAAAACGGGTCTTCTTTTCCAGCCCGAGGAAGCGGATAGCTTCCAGCAAACGCAAGGTGCCGATAGCATCGACATCCGCGGTGTATTCCGGTGAATCAAACGACACCGCGACATGACTCATGGCGCCGAGGTTATAGACCTCATCCGGTTGCACTTCCTGTAAAATACGGGTCAGGTTGGATGAGTCCGTCAAATCGCCATAGTGCAGATGGAATTTGGGATTGCCCGAATGCGGATCCTGATAGATGTGGTCCACACGTTCGGTGTTGAATGATGAAGCGCGGCGCTTAATACCGTGTACTTCATACCCTTTTTCCAGCAGGAACTCTGCCAGGTAAGAACCATCCTGCCCGGTTACGCCAGTGATGAGAGCGACTTTTGACATGTTATTACCTCTTAAATGATCCCCTCAGGGAGTAACTTTCTCGACGCGTTCGCGTGTAACTATTGCGGGATTTCCCCGACAAACGACATTGGCTGGCAGCGATTTAAATACACTGCTGCGTGCTCCGACGACGGTGCCATCGCCAATCGTCACGCCAGGCGCGACAAAGACATCTGTCGCCAGCCAGCATTTATCACCAACTACAATTGGTGTGGCGTTAATATCAAAATGTTGACTGGCATAATCATGACTCCCGGTGCATAAATAACTTTTTTGCGAAATAACCGCGTGCGCACCAATCGTAATATCACCCAGCGTATATAAAACCGCGTCATCACCCACCCAGGAATAATCTCCTAGGGTTAATTTCCACGGATAAGTAATTTTTACTGAAGGTCGAATAACTACGTTTTTTCCTATTTTTGCGCCAAACATTCGCAATAAAAACGCACGCCAGCGATACATTACCTGTGGGGACCAGCGAAATAATGTGGCTTGCACTGCCCACCATAATTGCACTTTAATGGCACCGCCGCCGCGAAAACCTCCCGGCACGTTGAAGCCGCTTAAATCCTGCATAATGTACCCTTACGCTTTTCCATATAAGGTTTTTGTTTTACCGGTTGTGCGCAGACGTAAATATTCTGACAACCCGGTCCAAAACCCTGGCATGTGTAATATCTGGCGCTGTACCTTTTTTGCATCCCGGCACAATTCCAGATTATTCGTCGTTGACACCCCACCCATGGAAAACTCTGACACCAGCCCGCTCAGCTTTTTAAACGCGTAACCTGACTTGTATAATTTGGCTGCCAGCGCGTAATCAGACGATATCTTATATTGCAAATCATAGCGCCAGACATTCAGTCCAGAGAGAGGAAAGAAGATTGCCTGATGGCTGGCGGGAAGGCTGTGATAAATATACCAACCCGGCTTGGCCCGCCGCTTAATTTTGTTACCATTACCGAAATCTAGCAACGCATCGCCAATGACCATCGCTTTATCGCTCTGCGTTTTTAGCTGGCGGATAAAATGAGCCGCATCTGCATGCAGAATATCCCCGGAGTTGAGGAACAGCGCAAACCGCCCGCGCGCCATAGCGATACCTTTGTTCATTGCATCATAGATGCCCTTATCCGGCTCGCTGACAAACCGTAACCGGTGCTCTCCACTGAGCCCTTCAAGAAAGGCCGAGGTACCGTCAGAGGAGCCGCCATCAACAACAATCCACTCAAAACTGATATCACCCGCCTGCGCCAGATGAGCTAACGACGCGTGAGTTTTGACGATCCCTTCCAGATTACGAAAGGCGACGGTAATAATACTGAGCAGCATGCGTTCTACCTCGCTATATTCAGCGCCTTGCGCAAAATAAACGGACATACAATTAAAAATGCGTATTCCGGACTAAATACTGAACCTGTAAAAAACAGCGACAGCGGCGTAAAAAGATAAAGCTGCACCCGATAATTCTGATTATCACCAAACGCATTGATCATCATCTTCATGACTTTCCCCATGTACCACAGGGCTAATATCACCGCGAACCATGAGAAATAAATAATCAGCAGATACAAGCCATTGTCTATCGTTTTACCAACATCTGCACCGTTAAAAATTCCGAATGACGCAACATATTCATAAAGTGAGCCGAATCTCACTACCCCATCAACGTTAAGTAACGAATAACCGACCATTACTAATGGTCCCACGATACGATAATACGATGATGAGCCTTCAGTTCCTAAATCTCCAAGCCGTGTCGCGATGTACGGAAACGCAAATATCACACCAACAACAAACACGCTTAATGAGATTATCGCCAGCGGCAACTTCTTTTTTATCGCATCTTTATTCAGATACTGGAACGCCCACTCCAGGAGGTAAAACAAAATAAATGTCATTACCCCTGAAAACGATCCTGATAATATTATCCCTGCCAGAATCATAGCATCGGACTTAGGCGTTTTGATACCAAACTGTTTGATACTGAGCCAAATTGAGATTAACGCCAGAGCGAAGAATGCCGGTTCGAAATAGAGTGCAGTGGTACGCTTCCCGCCAAACTTAATAAAGTTCAGAACATAGCTATTACTGTAAATAAGATATTTCGAAATAACTTCCATTAAACTGCTGCCGCCACTAAGAATTATCTGCGCCATTTCCACCGCAGCTAACCCCACCACCAGACCCACAACCAGCCAGAAAAAACGCAAGATCTTAATGTAGTTATACGGCGAAATGGTTTTGAAGCGAATACTCCACACCATACCGATAATCACCACGGTATAGACAAACAGCATTGCGGACGTCACGTACTTGCTGGCATCCAGTGATTGTCCGAACAGATAGTTAAACGCCGTCAGTCCGCCCCCCACGCCCAGCGCAATCATTAATTTTTTAATATTGATGCGCTCGACAAACAGCAACAGCAGAACGGGCAAGAACGTGACGATAGTTATCGGGAAGCTCTCGCCAAGCTGGGCGAGTTTGACGTTAACCAGCAGATAAAGCAGCGGTAGCACCAGATAGCTACAGATTCTGATAGAACGAGACATACTCCTCCAGCATCTGTTGCCCACTGTATGCCACCCGGCTGCGCTGGCTGAACGCGGCAAGCGACGTGTCAAATACCGCCTGCGCAATGTCTGATCTTTTCAGTTGCACCAGGTGCAAAACGTCCGCTTCGCTGAACGTTTTGCCGCCCGATTTCGCCAACACTTCCTGCGCGGCATCGCTGTGCGTAGCAATCACCGGTACGCCGATGGAAAGCGCTTCGCACAGAATCAGCGGGTAGTTATCAACGCGCGAGCTGAACACCAGCCCATCCATCTCGTTAAGCGCGCTCATCAACGTGCGCTTATCGCTCTCAAACCCGTGATTGATGACGTTATCCCCGACAAACGGAGAAAATTTGCCGAAGGTATGCAGCTCAATTTTGTCTCCGAGCGCAATCATCGCTCGCACCAGTTGCTGACTGGTTTTACCGTCATAGCGCAGGTCATGGGCCACTACGGCGATTTTCGGTCTGCCGCTTTCCTCATGCTTAGCGGGAAGTTCGGCAAGAATGGCTTCCGTTGCCACATCGATGCCATTGTTAATAATGCGGCAACGACCGGTGCCATACAGACTGTTGAATGCATCGGCCACATGCTGACTGGGCGAAATGAACTGGCAGCCCAGCGCCAGCATGGCGCGAAACATCTGCCGTTTACCAGGCAACTGTTGATGGGCTTTATCGATTTTTACCGGCGGATAGTTACTGAGCGTTGGACATTTCTGACAGCCCGTTTTCCAGCTTTCGCAACCATCGGTAAAGGCACAGCGCCCGGTCACGCTCCAGTGATCGTGCAGCGTCCAGACGAAGGTGATATCCGGTTTATGCGCCTTCACTTTTTGGCAAAAGGCGACCACCTCTTCCAGATTCAACCAGTAGCTGTGCAACACATGAAAATGCAGTACCAGCGGGCCGGAAGTGCGGGTAACCGGACGGTACAACTTGTCGAGATTGCCAAACATGTCGCGGTTCGCGAAACGAAACAGCGCAATATTCGCCGCCGACGTCAGACGTGGCGTATGTTTGATAACCTGTGGGTAATTCGCATGGCTGACGCTTTTCTTACCGCCTTTGCCATAGCCGTAGACAAAATGCGATGACAACCCTTTTTCCAGCGCCCTCAGATGCAAATCTAACGCCACGCCTGCCGCCCCGCCTTCTGCGAGCCGCACATTAAACTGTAATATCTTCATTTTATTACCTTCACCCGTGCCTTCTCGCCCACGACCAGCGTATTGTCCGGGATGCTATCCACTACGACGCTCCCGGCGCCAATCGTCACGTTATCGCCAATGGCAACGCCGCCAAGCAGAGTGACATTGGCCCCCAGCTCAACGCCGTTACCGATGACCGGACAGGACAGATCGTTGCCGCCAAGATTGCCGATGGTGACGCCGTGGCGCAGGGTGAAATCATCCCCCGCCACCACGTGTTTATTGATCACCACCCCATAGCCATGATGGATGGTGAAACGACGACCAATAGATGCAGCGGCCTGGATTTCATAGCCAAACACGCATTCAGTGATAAGGCGATACATCACCAGTACCGGCGCCGCCCACAGGTTGTTCAAGACATTTTTTTTACGCCAGACGGAGCAAAAATGGGCAATCCGATAGGCCACCACCATGCAGCAGGGTCGCAGACTCCAGCCGTTCGCGCGTAAATCTTCCAGCATACTTAGCGTCCTCGCAGTCCGTCGGCCAGGCGCTTACTATTGCGAACAGAAAGCAGCGTCAGCAACGTGCGCCAGTTCATCCGTTTATTGCGGATTTGGTAGAGGGTAAACAGCTGATATTTCTTGCTGGCCCGGTCAAATTTGCCTTTGTGCTTACGGTAGAACTGAAAGTAGCCGGAGAATTTATGCGGGGATGAGGTAATACGCATTTCACCGTGATTCACATGCAGGATCTGCGTTGCCTCTTTTACCTTCCACGGTTTGCCATACGCCACCACCATGCGCAGGAAAATGTCATAATCCTGCGCCGCTTTCAGCGTGGTATCGAACAGGCATGCTTTAAACCGCCAGGCCCAGGTAAACACCTGATTACCAATAATATTGCGCTTATAAAATTTACGGCGTGAATAAACGGCCTTCGGATAGAGCGGCAAACTGGTCGGCTGCGAATATACTTCGCCTTCACAGACATAGTCATTGGCATACAGAAACGCCCGCGTCACCAGATGATGGCGATAATTGAGAAATACGCTCAGGCGGTTCGGCGTCCATTCATCATCATCATCAATACCCGTAATATATTGCCCACTGGCCTGCATGATGGCCTGATTACGCACCGCACAGGCTCCGGAGTTAGTGGGATTACGCGTATACGACACACGCGGATCGTTGAGCTCTTCAACAAATTGCTGCAGTTGCTCATACGAGGAAGAGCAATCATCCACAATGATCATCTCCCAGTGAGGATAGTCCTGGCGCAGTACCGATTTAATCGCCCGGATGGCCAGTTGCTGACGGTTCCAGGTGGGCATATAAATTGAAATTAGCGGGTTGTCTGTCGTCATTTTCGTTTCCCAGATATCCCCGTCATACTTCGAGTTGCATCTGCGTTGGCTTTCCTGCAACTCGAAGTATGACGGGTATAAATATGTTTTTGTGGGCCGCTATCCGGCAATGTTCATAATCTATTTCGAATCCGAGGTGTACTCGTATTCGTAATAACCGTAATCCTGATACCCGCTGGCACGGCGGAAGATCGAGTTCAGGATCACCCCTTTCACCTGAATGCCGTTTTGCTCGAAGCGACTCAGGCTAGTTTCCACCTCTTTCAGCGTGTTGACCGCGTAACGCGCCACCATCAGCGTGGTTCCAACGTGACGCCCCACGATAGCCGCGTCGGTCACCGCCAGTATTGGCGGGGTATCGATCAGCACCAGGTCATAGTGCGAGCTGGCCCATGCAATCAGTTCGCCAAAGCGTTCACTCATCAGCAGTTCGGAGGGGTTGGGGGGAATTTGTCCGCGAGGGATCAGATCGAAATGTGGAATCGATGTCGGTTTCGCGCTGGATGAGATATCCCCCTTGCCGATGAGGATCTCAGACAGACCGTTAACGTTATTGGTCCCCAGCAGCTCGTGGGTATAACCTTTGCGCATGTCGCAGTCGATCAACAGCACGCGTTTGTTGGTCTGACTAACGACCGCCGCCAGGTTGGCGCAGACAAACGTTTTACCAATTGACGGGCTGACGCCGGTCAGCATCAAGACGTTGTTGCGCGCCTGCATCATGGCAAAGTGCAGGCTGGTACGCAGGCTGCGGACCGCTTCTATCGCAAGATCCGTCGGATTCCCCACTGCCAGCAACTGGCTTTGCTTGTAGCGTTTCACGCCTTTAATGGTTTGCACGTTATCGCGAGCTTTTTGCCATTCTGATAGTGGAATGCTGGCATACACGCTGATGCCATGCTCTTCCAGCGCCTGTGGGCTTTCAATGCCGCGATTAAACAGGGAACGCAGCAGTACGCCCACCACTGAAAGCATCAAACCAAGAATGATGCTGCCGAGAATAATCAGCGTCGTTTTCGGCTTCAGCACGCCTGGCTGGGCAATCGCGGGATCGACGATGCGTACATCTCCGACCGTACTGGCCTCGGTAATCTTCAGCTCCTGCTGCTTGTTCAGCAGTTGCATATAGACCTGCTGGCCGGACTCCACGTCACGCGTCAGGCGGACAATTTCCTGCTGCGTTTTCGGCATCGCCGTTACGCGCCCGTTCAGCTTGCTTTTCTCATCTTCCAGCGCCTGGCGTTTTTCCAGCAAGGTGCGGTACGCAGGGTGCGCTTTGGTGAACAGCTTGGAAATCTCCGCTTCTTTGAAGGTCAGCTCATTAAGCTGCGCATCAATATTCACCATGGAATCCAGCACCGCTTTGGCTTCCAGCGGCAAATCCACGGAGTCTTTGTCCTGACGAAAGGCATTCAGCTTGTTTTCGGCAACGTCCAGCCGGTTACGTACCTCGGGCAACTGCTTTGCCAGAAACGCCAGACTTTTGGCGGCCTCTTCAGATTTACGCTCCACGTTTTGTTGCAGGTAGTTGCGGGTAATACTGTCAAGGATCTGGCGGATTTGCTCGCGGTCTTCGCCGGTAAAGGTCAGGCTCAGTACGCCAGTGTCTTTGCCGGTTTCCGTCACCATCAGATTATTTTGCAGGGTGTTGATCATGCCCAGCGTGGAGAATTTGCTGACGGTAAATTGGCTCTCAGGGCTGGCATGGATCGCCTCGACCAGCATCGTCACGCCGTCATGTTTCAGCACCTGCCCAACCTGCCCCTGGGCGCTAAAACCTCCGTCACTCACCAGCTGATAACTTTTGTCATTCAGCACGCTTAGCGTGAAGGTCTGTTCATTCATTGCCTTTGGCAGCGTGAAAGTCGTCACGTTAACCGTTTCGTTCTGGCGCCCCATCAACCGATCCCAACCCGCGCCAAAAATGGGGAACGTATCTTTGGTAACCGCGATATCCAGGTTGAGATCGTCTACCGTTTTCCCCAATACCAGCCGTGACTGGATGAGCTGAATTTCCGCTTCAGAGGCCGGAGGTTTGTTCGACAACGCCGAGCCAATATCCTGCACCAGTGAATTTCCGGTATTTTGCTCAATTTGCACCAGCGCGTCCGCACTGTAGATGGGAGTGGCAAATAGCGTGTAGACCGCTGCGCATAATGCAAATGCCGCAGTAATACCAAGCACCCACCAGCGGGCTTCCACCACCGTTGCCACCAGACGACCAATATCGATTTCATCATTGCCCGTTACCGGCGCAGCAGACTGTTTTACTTTTTCTGTCATTGTTTTCCCTGCTCTGCGTTCAATGCCTGAGCCCATTGGCGTGCAGACCGTTCAAGTAATGCGTACACCGCGTCAAACGCATCGCGGCTTTTACGATACGGATCGGGAATTTCGCGCTCGCTGTCCCAGTGACCAAACAGCATCACTTTGCCGCGCATCTCCGGCACCATTTCACACAGGGCAGAGATATGGCGTTTTTCCATGGTCAGGATCAGGTCATACTCCCGGCACATTCGTCCCGAGATCTGCCGGGCACAATGATTCTCCAGTGACAGGTTGTGCGCCTGCGCCACGCTGATGGCGCACGGGTCCGCGCCTTTGCCTACCAACGCCCCAAGGCCGGCAGAAGAGACCGTCAACGCCGGGTGAAATTGCCTTAACAAGCGCTCTGCCGTCGGAGAGCGGCAAATGTTCCCCACACAGACAACTAAGATTTTGTTAAACATGACGATTACCAGTTGTGAAGGTCGCTGGCCGTGTCCGTCATATAGCGAACACCGCTAATAGTCGGCAGCAACTGATTGATCAAACGGTTCCAGCGAGCAACCGGCGCGGTAGTGACGTACACCACATCGTATGGCTGGAGTCGGAATGACGTCGCCATCACCAGCGATGTCGCATCGGACATATCAAGCTGATAGATATTGGCGATCTTGCCGTTGTTCCCGCCCTCGCCTTTCAATGGACGAATAACGAAAATGCCGCTGGCGTTGGAGGTGGTCAGGTCGATACCTTCCGCGTTGCCGAGTGCTTCGGTGAGCGTCATGCCGCTGAAGTCCATTTTGAGGGTGCTCTGTTTTTTCACTTCCCCCATTACGAAGACTTTCAAATCGTCATTACGCGGAACAAACAGGATGTCGCCAGGATAGAGCAGACGGTTCTGGCTCAGGTCGCCATTTTGCATTAGCGCTTGCAGTGAAATGCGTTGCTCCTGCCCTTTATGAGTCAGTACAACGTTGCGCCAGTCTGCCGCCTCGGTGAGACCGCCTGCGGCGTTAATGGCATCGAGAACGGTAAGCGGCACGTTGGTGATGGCCTGCTGGCCGGATTTGTTCACCTGCCCGGAGACATAGGCCTTCTGCGAACGGAAAGCGGCGATATTAACGTCCACCTGCGGGTCAGCAATGTACTTCGCTAAGCGCCCGGTAATATCACTACGAATTTCGGCCAACGTTTTCCCTGACACGCTAACTTTGCCGATGTAGGGGTAAAACATGGTGCCATCAGGCTGCACCCAGTTGCCGGCATCACTTGAGCTACGATACTGCCCGGCCGGCGTGGTGAGTTCAGGATGATCCCAGACGGTAACATTCAGGACATCGCCCGGGCCGACCCGGTACTGATACCCGGCAATCTCCTGGTCGAGAGACATATTAGGCTGCGCAACATTTGGTCGGGGACGTAATTGTTCGACCAGTCGTGGGGTGAGTGGATAAACATTCACCATGCGATCGATATCAAAATCAGCGTCCTGCTGTTTAATCACATCTTTGCCCATCGTAGACATATTGCTGCCCGGAAGCACGGTACAACCGTTTATCAAGATTACCGATACCAATACAGGCATCAATTTAAGTTTGGATTTCATCATTGATTATTTATCACTTTGGCAGAGTAATTATCACGTGCGATCTAAATAGCGACTTCGCCTGTACGCATTTACCTTGCCGTTAATTGAAAAGGAATTTAACTGGCATCTGTCCTAAAAAAAATGAATTCATCTGCGGTCTCTTGACAGAATAATTTAGGCTCGTCTCAGGCGACCAGACACGCTACCGCCCCTGGCTTATTAGCTACCAATGCACTGATTAATATAAATTTTATCTTCCCCTTTATTTTCATCACATTCACAGCGGGAACGCATCAGGAATAGCGCCGCTGGTTGATAAGGAAATATTTATCTTTTGATTATTACCGGAGGAATTGTTGCAGCTAAGCGAATATCAGGCAAGGTAACAAGTTACCGACAACTTGCTTTTAAGATTAATATTAAGCGTTGAATTTGTATATTTTTAGGATTTTATTGATATTGACAACATTAATATAAAAATATCCCACCTGCGATATTTCTTAAAGAGCTTTGGATAAATAATATTATTTCCTGTAGTTACATTAAGGCTAATATCCCGTACCTGGTTGTAATAGGCTACAGAGAAATCCCTCCTCGCCATTGCATTTTTCGCCAGTTTTACCCATGATCGAATTGTGACAATTGTCATACAACTATGGGTATAGCATTTACTATGGAATGGATTGCCGATCCGTCAATCTGGGCCGGACTCGTCACGCTAATCGTGATCGAACTTGTTCTTGGCATTGATAATCTTGTTTTTATTGCCATCCTCGCGGAGAAACTGCCTCCTGCCCAGCGGGATAAGGCGCGTATTACCGGGCTACTGCTGGCGATGGTCATGCGCTTGCTGCTGTTGGCATCAATATCATGGCTGGTAACGCTGACCACGCCGCTGTTCAGCATTCGCGGCCTGAGCTTCAGCGCGCGCGATCTGATCATGCTGTTCGGCGGTTTCTTCCTGCTGTTTAAAGCCACCATGGAGCTAAACGAACGGCTGGAAGGCAAAGACAGCGAGAACCCGACCCAGCGTAAAGGCGCTAAGTTCTGGGGCGTCGTCGCGCAAATAGTCGTGCTGGACGCTATCTTCTCCCTGGATTCCGTCATTACCGCCGTAGGGATGGTCGATCACCTGGCAGTAATGATGGCTGCGGTGATTATTGCCATCAGCCTGATGGTGCTTGCCAGCAAGTCGCTGACGCGCTTTGTCAACAGCCATCCCACTATCGTCATTCTGTGCCTGAGCTTCTTGCTGATGATTGGTTTCAGTCTGGTCGCCGATGGGTTTGGTTTCCATATTCCGAAAGGTTACCTGTACGCCGCCATCGGCTTCTCGGTCATGATAGAAGCATTGAACCAGTTAGCTATCTTTAACCGCCGTCGCTTCCTGTCAGCCAACCATACCCTGCGCCAGCGCACCGCCGAGGCGGTAATGCGACTGCTGAGCGGGCAAAAAGAAGACGCCGAACTGGATGCCGAAACCGCGGCAATGCTGGCAGACCATCATGAAGGACAAATTTTTGCCCCTCAGGAACGGCGGATGATTGAACGTGTGCTGAACCTTAATCAGCGTACGGTCAGCAGTATCATGACCTCGCGCCATGATATTGAACACATCGACCTCAATGCGCCGGAAACAGAAATCCGCGCTTTGCTGGAAAAAAACCAGCATACGCGTCTGGTGGTCACCGGCGAAGATGAGCAGGAAGACTTGCTGGGCGTGGTGCATGTCATCGACCTGCTGCAGCAATCTCTTCGCGGCGAGCCGCTCGACTTACGCGTCTTGATTCGCCAGCCGTTGGTGTTCCCGGAAACTCTGCCGCTGCTTCCGGCGCTTGAGCAGTTCCGTAACGCCCGGACGCACTTCGCTTTTGTGGCCGATGAATTTGGGTCAGTTGAAGGGATTGTAACGCTCAGTGACGTGATGGAAACCATCGCCGGTAACCTGCCAAATGAGGTAGAGGAGATTGACGCCCGCCATGACATTCAGAAAAACGCGGATGGTTCATGGACCGCAAACGGACACATGCCGCTGGAAGATCTGGTGCAGTACGTGCCTATCCCGTTAGATGATAAGCGTGAATATCACACCATTGCCGGACTGTTAATGGAGTATTTGCAGCGCATCCCGAAAACCGGGGAGGAAGTTCAGGTTGGCGACTATCGACTAAAAACCCTGCAGGTGGAAAATCATCGCGTGCAAAAAGTCCAACTGATACCGCTGCACAGTGAAGAAGAGATGGATTACGAAGTGTAAATCACGAGCCGGAGGCGGCATCAACCGCCATCCGGCAATATGAATCAGAGTTTATCCAGCAACTTTTTAACATCTTTACCGTTGCGGGAGTCTTTATTGCGATCGGCCCAATCGTTAAGGCGACGTTTCGCTTCATCCTGCAAATGCTTACGCAAAATCTGGTCGACTTGCAGACTGTAGTTTAGCGCCTGCCACTGACCGTAGACTCTGAGAGGAACCGGGGTAGCCTTCAGGAAGTTAATCAGCTTACTTTCGCCATCCCAGCCACCCAGCACGCGAATGTTAAACAGCGTGTCGCAATTCAGCTTCACCAGATCCAGCGTTCCCTTGCCGGTCAGCGCCAGCATCGCCGACTCACCCGCCATGTTATCCAGCGTAACCTCGCCGTTATCCAGCGTCATATCGGTTACAAAATGATCCAACCGGGTCACGTTATCCAGGTTTTGCTGAGCTTTAACATCCCCACCGCTACGTTCGACGGCCTGTTGTATCATCTGCTGGAAGTTCATTCCTTCCATTCGCGTATCGCTCATTTCGACATGGGCCTGCCCTTGCCAGCTATGACGAAACGCCTGGGCATCAATATCTGAGCCAGAGAAATCCCCTGCCAGTGACAGCTTACCGGTGAGGGCGATGGGGTAGTTGAAGGCTTTCAGAATAGTACCAATTTCTACGCCTTCCAGGCGCGGATGGAAGACCGCTCGCGGCTGTCCTTTTCTGGCATCCAGCATACCAGGAAGCGACACCAGCCCGCCGTCACTTTTCCCCTGCAACTGCGTAACGTTCAACAAGCCGAACTGGTTGTCAATTTTTGCCGAGACATTGTCAAACGCCATTTTCCGCCACAGCACTTTGTCAGCTTGCAACGCGATGTCTGCCGAAAATCCCTTCAGTCCCTGATACGAAACGGCATCAACCTGGGAAGCAATGACGGGGCGCGCCAGCGTTGACTGACTCTGACCTTGCTGAACCTCACCGTTCGTCGTCACAGCCTCACGTTGTACGAGCAGATTGTCCAGATTGAGCTGACCAAACTTCAGGTCGACGGCCCATTCTGGTTTATCCAACAATGTCACATGAACTTGCCCGGCGAGAGAGCTGTCGTTAGCGGTCAAATGAATCTGGCTAAACGCGAGCTGTTTTTTCTCTTCCAGCCACTGCGCCTGAAACTGTCCCTGGCCTTTGATCCCCTGCGCCGGTAGATCGGCCCCCTGCAATTGCCAGCTTAGCTGCTCAATATTCGCGGATAAGTTATGCGGATAGTCGGAGGCATCAACGCTGCCGTTGAAGGATAATGCGAGGTCACGCTGATCGCGGTTAACGCGCCCGGAGAAATCAAACGTGCCACGGTGCTGGTTATCCTGTTCCATGTCCAGACGAATATCGCGAACCGTGACCTGTTCATCGTCTTCATGCTGGAATACCAGAACGCTATCGGCAACACGCAGGCGGGCAATATCAAACGACCATCCTCTGTCTTCAGCCAGGTCGGGCAACGTATTGTCTTTTGGGGCAACGGGCGCATCTTTGCCGCGCACCGCTTCAGTTTGCGGGGTCAGTTGAATCACCGCGCCTTTGAGCATCACCTGCTTCACGCTGAGCTGGTGACTCAACAGCGGCCACAACGCGACGTCAAGACGCATATTGTCGGCACGAATCAGGGGTTCGCTGGCGCCTTCAGCCGTTAACACCATGCGCCCCGAGAGGATACTCAGTTGAGGCCATACGTGCCAACGCAGCGGGCCATCCAACTGCAGCTGATATCCGCTACGCGCAGCAACCTGCTTGACCATATATGCGCGGAAATCATTCGGATTAACCAACAGTACTAACGCAGAAAAACCGGCCACCAGCACGACCAGTAGAATCATCAGCGTCGTCAGAAATCGTCTCATGCTATCCCCAATGGACTGAAAATACTCAGTCTTTATCGATCCGGCTGGCAACGGCGCCCTGCTGATCGCGATACTTTGCATCCTGACGACGGTTGTAAGGTCGCGCCGCCGGACCGGAAAGCGGTTCGAAGCTTAATGCGCCAATCGGCATGCCAGGACGCAGGGCCAGCGGTAGTTTTCCGGAGTTGTAAAACTCCAGTACGATGCAGCCAGACCAGCCCGGATCGATACGGTGTGCGGTGACGTGTACCATCAGTCCCAGACGCGCCAGCGAAGAACGGCCATCTAACCAACCCACAAGATCGGAAGGCAGCGTCACGGATTCGAACGTCACTGCCAGCGCCAGTTCGCCCGGATGCAGGAAAAATGCCTCGCCGTCTTTGAGGACGATTTCATCACTCATCACGCGATCCAGCGCGGCGCTGACTTCATCTTTCGGTCCGCTCAGATCGATATACGCCGCCGTATGCCCGCGGAACGTACGGAATTTGTTGCCAAGGCGCACATCTACCGTGGCGCCGTTGATTCGCTCGACAGGAGGGCGTGGATTGATCGACAGACGACCTTGATCCAACCAGGCTTCAATATCTCGGTCACATAAACGCATGGCACTTTCTCCTTTCGTGCTTCAACCCCTTAATGCCAGGTGCATTAAGGGTGAACCAGGTTATCACTGAACGGTACACAATTCGCTGAACTTATTCAAAGAACTGACTGATTTTAGCCTTCAGAATATCGATGGCGATGCGGTTTTTACCCCCGCGCGGCACAATGATGTCGGCGTATTGTTTTGAAGGCTCAATAAATTGCAGGAACATCGGACGGACGGTTTTCTGATATTGCGCCATCACTGAATCCATTGAACGACCACGTTCGTTCACATCGCGCTTGATACGGCGCATCAGGCAAATATCCAGCGGGGTATCAACAAAAATAGAGAAGTTCATCTCATCACGCAAACGCGCATCCGTCAGCAGCAAAATGCCTTCCAGGATGATGACTTTCTTGGGTTCGATATGAATAGTGTCTTGCGTGCGCGTGTGCTCAACGTAGCTGTACACTGGCAGCTCAATGGCACTACCGCGTTTCAGCGTTTGCAGATGTTGGAACAGCAGGCTGTGATCCATCGCGTTCGGATGGTCGTAGTTGGTTTTTACACGCTCTTCCATCGATAGATGGCTTTGATCTTTGTAATAGCTGTCTTCGGGAATAACGCCAATATGTTCGTCACCGACTTGTTCACGCAATTCGCGATAAAGAGTACTGGCAATAAGACTCTTGCCGGAAGCCGATGCGCCGGCAATGCCGATAATGACGCACTGATGGGACTGATCAGTCATAAATTTAGCGACCTGATTAACCTGGATGTTAGGAAGGGCGGCGCCGAAACGCCAAACGCGGCAATTATAGGGATTTCAGCGGCGCGACGCCAGCCCAGGCTGCACCAATGCCTTCCCTGTCGCAAATTAAAACGGTCATATTTAAAGCATGCGCTACATTTATTCGCCAGCCTTAGTAATTAATAGCTTGAGAGTGTTAATTTATGAGCAGCTGGCGTATAAATTGTAAATTATTTGTACTAGCATAAACCCAGATTAAATGTGATGCGTCCGGCATCTCTACTGGGCGACAACGGCTATTTGGGTAGAGTGGTAATGAGTAAACAATCCCAACATGTTTTAGTTACCTTACCTCATCCTCTACTGCGCCTGGCCAGTTTAGGTCTGGTGGCTTTCATCTTTACGCTGTTCTCGCTGGAACTGTCTCGTTTCGGTGCGCAGCTGGCGCCGCTGTGGTTTCCGACCTCAATCATGATGGTGGCTTTTTACCGTCATGCGGGAAAAATGTGGCCGGGGATCGCGCTGGCGTGCTCATTGGGTAACATCGCGGGTTCTTTGCTCTTCTTCCCCGGAGAGTCGCTTAGCTTTACCTACACGGCCATCAACATTATTGAGGCTGTCGTGGGGGCAATGTTATTGCGCAAACTGCTGCCCTGGTACAATCCTTTACAAAATCTCAACGACTGGGCGCGCCTGGCATTCGGCAGCGCAGTGGTCCCTCCGCTGCTGGGCGGCGTATTACTCTGGTTATTATTACCGCAAGAAACGTCGTTAAATACCTTCCTCATTTGGGTGCTGTCAGAATCCATCGGCGCGCTGGCGCTGGTACCATTAGGTTTACTGTTTAAGCCACATTATCTGCTGCGCCACCGCAATCCGCGATTACTGCTTGAAACTCTGATTACGCTTCTGGTGACGTTAACGTTCAGTTGGCTGTCGATGATGTTCATTCCATGGCCGTTTACCTGCGTTATTGTCCTGTTGATGTGGAGCGCTGTCCGTCTGCCGCGTATGGAGGCGTTTTTAATTTTCCTCAGCACCGTGATGATGGTTTCGCTGATGTTGGCCGCTGACCCTTCGCTGCTCTACACCCCCAAACAGAACATGATGACCAGCATACCGTGGCTGCCGTTTTTGATGATCCTGTTGCCAGCCAATATGATGACCATGGTGATGTACGCGTTTCGGGCAGAACGCAAGCACATCTCAGAAAGCGAAGCGCGCTTTCGCAATGCTATGGAATATTCCGCAATTGGCATGGCGCTGGTCGGGACCGAGGGGCAATGGCTACAGGCCAATAAAGCCTTGTGCCAGTTTCTGGGCTATAGCCAGGAGGAGCTACGTTCGCTCACCTTCCAGCAATTAACCTGGCCGGAAGATTTGAACAATGACCTCGAACAGTTAAACATGCTGGCGCGCGGGGAAATTAACAGCTATTCCATGGAGAAACGCTATTACACGCGCGCAGGCGAGGTGGTATGGGCCTTGCTGGCCGTTTCGCTGGTGCGCCATAGCGACACCACCCCACTCTACTTTATTGCGCAGATTGAGGACATTAACGATCTGAAGCATACCGAGTGGATGAACAAACGGCTGATGGAGCGCATTACGCTCGCTAATGAAGCCGGGGGGATCGGCATTTGGGAATGGGAACTGCAGCCTGATGTGATCAGCTGGGATAAGCGTATGTTCGATCTCTACGAAGTCCCGGCACATATCAAGCCCAGCTGGCAAGTCTGGTATGAATGCGTTGTGCCTGAAGATCGCGAACACGCCGAAAATGTGATTCGCGATTCGCTGGCCGCACGAGCCCCGTTTAAGCTTGAGTTTCGTATCGCAGTAAAAGGTGGCATACGGCATATCCGCTCGTTGGCCAACCGGGTACTGAATAAAGACGGTGAAGTTGAACGCTTACTTGGCATCAATATGGATATGACCGAGGTGAAGCAGCTCAACGAAGCGCTGTTTCAAGAAAAAGAGCGTTTGCATATTACGCTGGACTCCATCGGCGAGGCGGTGATTTGTATTGATGTCGACATGAATGTGACCTTTATGAATCCGGTCGCTGAGAAAATGAGCGGCTGGCAGCAGGAAAACGCAATTGGCATTCCGCTCCTGACGGTACTGCGTATTACTTTCGGCGATAACGGTCCGCTGATGGAAAATATCTACAGCGCCGACATGTCGCGTAAGGCAATGGAACAAGAAGTCGTCCTGCATTGTCGCAACGGCAACAGTTATGACATTCAGTACAGCATCACGCCCCTCAGTACCCTTGATGGCGGCAGCATTGGCTCGGTGCTGGTCATTCAGGATGTCACCGAGTCACGTAAGATGCTGCGCCAGCTTAGCTACAGCGCTTCGCATGACGACCTGACGCAGTTGGCCAATCGGGTCAGCTTTGAAAACCATCTCAAACAGTTGCTGCATACGGTACACGACGCGCACCAGAGTCATGTGCTGGTTTTTATCGATCTTGATCGTTTTAAAGCGGTGAACGATAGCGCAGGGCATGCCGCTGGCGATGCCCTGCTGCGCGAACTCTCTTCACTGATGCTAAGCATGCTGCGGTCCAGCGATATGCTGGCGCGCCTTGGCGGCGACGAGTTTGGTCTGTTGCTGCCGGATTGTAATATCGAAAGCGCCCGCTTCATCTCAGGTCGCATCATCAGTGCTATTAACGATTACCACTTCATGTGGGATGGCCGCTTGCACCGCATTGGCGCCAGTGCGGGAATTACGCTGATTGATGACAAAAACCATATTGCGACTGACGTCATGTCTCAGGCGGATATCGCCTGCTACGCGGCGAAAAACAGCGGACGTGGGCGTGTCTGCGTCTATGAACCCCAGCAAAGCCAGGCGCATGCCGCGCGTAGCCAACTGTCATTGGACGAACAAAAGCATACCATTACGCACAGCCCGATGCTGATGATCGCCAGAGGCGTGGCTTCTCCACGTATACCTGAGACGTTTAGCTTCTGGCTTATATCGCTACGCTTAGGGACCGCTGAAGGCGAAGTGATTGAAGAGCAGACATTCCGTACCGGGCTGGTCGATCCCACATTGAATCAAGCGCTCGACCGTCGGGTATTCAGCGAATTCTTCCAGAATGCTGCCCCGGCAGTCGCCAGCAAAGGCCTCAGTGTTGCGCTCCCCCTTTCCGCCGCCGGGCTGCTCAATTCAGAACTTGTTGATGAGCTGCTGGAACAATTGCAACATAGCCCGTTACCGCCACGCCTGCTGCACCTGACCGTTCCGGCCAGCGTCATCAAAACGAATCCAACGCAGGCGATATCCGCCCTGCATCGGCTACGTCAGTTCGGTTGTCGAATTGTGTTAAGTCAGGTCGGTCGTGATTTAGAGCTTTTTGACAATCTGAAATACCACATTGTCGATTACCTGTTGCTTGACAGCGAGTTAAGCGCCAGCGCTCACGGAGACCTGATTGACGAGATGTGGGTGTCCATTATCCAGGGCCATGCCCAGCGTCTGGACATTAAAAGCATCGCCGGTCCGGTGCAGTTGCCGCTTATTATGGATGCGCTTTCCGGCATCGGTATTGATATGATTTATGGCGACATTATTGCCAACGCCCAACCGCTGGATCTGCTACTGAATACCAGTAATTTCGCCATCAACTGACGGTTGCCAGCCATCCGTGTACCAGATATGCAAGAGTGCATAGGAGCGCCAGGGTTTCCAACGCTCTGCATACCGCCGGATCTGGGCTGGCGTCATGCCGGGAAAACGCTGTTTAATCAGATAATCATCCGGCAAAAAAACATCCTTCGCCTGCCAACCACGCAGCGCAAAATAGTTGGCGGTCCAGCGCCCTATTCCGGGAAACGTTTGTAGTTGCTTAACACCTTGCTCAATATCGTCAGGCGCTACTGTCGCAAGCGTTCCTTCAAGCGTTGCACGCGCCAGGTGAATCAACGCTTCAGCGCGTTTGAGCGGCATCCCTAACGCTTTCAGGTGCAGCGGTTCGGCGTCAGCAAGCGCTTCAGGCATGGGAAAACAAACATACCCTGGCGCATCCTCCAGCGTGTCGCCATAAGCATGCGCGACTTTCGCTGTCAGTTTTGCCGCCATAGCCACGCTGACTAACTGCCCTAAAATCGCCCGTACCCCTTGCTCAAAAGCATCGACACATCCCGGCAGGCGCAGTCCCGGACGCGCCGCACCAAGGCTTCCCAGCGCGCTGACAATTTGCTGCGGGCAACAGGTAAGATCAAACAAACGGGTTATTTTCGCCAGGCACTCGGGGGCGGCGGGTTGTAATCCCGAACTTAACGTCACGTGTAGCACATTGACATGCAAATCCGGTACGACGCGCACCAGACCCCGATGCTCCCCTACGGACAGGCTTCTGGTATAACTCAGTTCCTCCACCGTTTCGACACCGTCAACCGCACGGGCGGCAAGAAATCCCAGCATCCAGGGCCAGTCATAAGGCGGTTGCCAGCTCAGCGCGAACATTCAGTTTTCCTTTTTATGCAAACCTACAGCATAAACGGTATTCAATCGATGCGCCTTGCTTTCATATTCCAGTTGTCGGAGCGTCAACATTTCGTTAAAGTCACGCCCCTTCTTCACTGGCATGGGGATTTTTACGGTGTTTATTGGTTTTGACTACGGTACGGCAAACTGTTCAGTGGCCGTTATGCGTGACGGGCAGCCTCACCTGCTCAAAATGGAAAATAACAGCACGCTTCTGCCTTCAATGCTGTGCGCGCCAACGCGCGAAGCGGTCAGCGAGTGGCTGTATCGCCATCACGACATCCCAACCACGGACGACGAAACGCAGGCGCTGCTTCGCCGCGCGATGCGCTATAACCGCGAAGAAGACATCGACGTTAACGCCAACAGCGTGCAGTTCGGTCTGGCATCGCTGGGTCAATATATTGAAGACCCGGAAGAGGTGTACTTCGTTAAATCGCCAAAATCATTTTTGGGTGCCAGCGGTCTGAAGCCGCAGCAGGTTGCGCTGTTTGAAGATCTGGTCTGCGCGATGATGCTGCACATACGCAACCAGGCACAAAATCAGTTGCCGGAAGCCATCACCCAGGCCGTTATTGGTCGTCCCATCAACTTCCAGGGGTTAGGGGGCGATGACGCCAACGCCCAGGCGCAGGGTATTCTTGAACGTGCGGCTAAACGCGCCGGTTTTCAGGATGTCGTCTTCCAGTACGAGCCGGTAGCGGCTGGTCTGGATTACGAAGCCACGCTGCAGGAAGAAAAACGCGTGCTGGTGGTGGATATTGGCGGGGGTACAACCGACTGTTCACTGCTGCTGATGGGGCCGCAATGGCATCAGCGCGCCGATCGCGAAAACAGCCTGCTGGGGCACAGCGGCTGCCGCGTTGGCGGGAACGATCTGGATATTGCGCTGGCGTTTAAACATCTGATGCCGCTGCTCGGTATGGGGGGAGAAACGGAAAAAGGGATCGCCTTACCTATCCTGCCCTGGTGGAACGCGGTCGCGATCAACGATGTTCCCGCGCAAAGTGACTTCTACAGTAGCGCCAACGGTCGCTTGCTCAACGATCTTGTCCGTGACGCGAAAGAAGCCGATAAAGTCGCCCTACTGCTTAAAGTCTGGCGCGAGCGTCTGAGCTATCGCCTGGTGCGCAGCGCAGAAGAGAGCAAAATCGCGCTTTCCGATCAGACCATTGTGACGGCGGCGATACCGTTTATCAGCGACACGCTGGCAACCGATATCAGTCAACACGGGCTGGAAGCTGCGCTCAATCAGCCCCTGGCGCGCATTCTGGAGCAGGTTCAACTGGCGCTTGAAAACGCGCAGGAAAAACCGGACGTGATTTACCTGACCGGCGGTAGTGCGCGTTCGCCGCTGATTAAAAAAGCCCTCGCCCAGCAACTTCCCGGGATTCCGATCGCGGGGGGCGATGATTTCGGTTCCGTTACTGCCGGACTGGCCCGCTGGGCTGACGTTGTTTTCCGCTAAGCGGCTCGCATGCTGAAAAGTACGCGTATTGACATCACCATTGCTGTAGCTTATTTACAGGAATGAGGGTTAGGGAGGGCTTCTCCTCCCCCTGGTGTCTTAGTAAGCCGGTAAGCTAATCACTAAGAGTATCACCAGGATGATGACCTGCTTCATCATAACCCTTTCTCTATTTTGGCCCCTTCCTCGGGAGGGGCTTTTCCGTTCCAGCGTCCCGCTGAAATCTCTGGCTCTCCTCCTTTTTGCCTTGTCAGCACTCTAACGCACAATCACGTATTCGCTATCTTCACCACCGATTGTTGCGTAACGCTTCGCAAAGCCGCATCAGCATTCAGACGAATCCCGACAGTGTTTCATAATTCCTCCATTTTTCTCCCTTGTTCGCTGGCTAAACTAGTATCATTCCGCGAATCGTTTCAGGATGAGAAACTTATAACAATGAAAGGCAGTAAAAAATCCCGCTGGGTGATAGCAATCGCGATCGTTGTGGCCACCGTCGCCGCCATCTGGTTCTGGCAAAGCCGTAACGACGCCCAGGAAAACGCACCGGGCGCGACCAAACCAGCGCAGCACACGCCAGGTTCGGGACGGCGTGGAATGCGCTCCGAGCCGTTGGCTCCCGTTCAGGCTGCCACCGCCGCCATGGAAGCCGTTCCGCGTTACCTGACAGGGCTGGGTACCATTACTGCCGCAAATACCGCCACGGTACGTAGCCGGGTGGATGGTCAGCTCATTGCCTTACACTTCGAGGAAGGACAGCAGGTAAAAGCCGGCGACCTGCTGGCAGAGATAGATCCCAGCCAGTTCAAAGTTGCTCTGGCTCAGGCGCAAGGCCAACTGGCCAAAGATAAAGCCACGCTGGCAAATGCCCGTCGCGATCTTGCCCGCTATCAACAGCTGGTGAAAACTAATCTGGTCTCCCGCCAGGAGCTGGATGCCCAGCAGGCGCTGGTAAATGAAACGTTAGGGACAATCAAAGCCGATGAAGCCAGCGTCGCCAGCGCCCAATTGCAGCTTGACTGGAGCCGGATAACCGCGCCTGTAGAGGGGCGTGTCGGTCTGAAGCAGGTCGACGTCGGTAACCAAATTTCCAGCGGCGATACCACCGGAATCGTCGTCATTACGCAAACCCATCCTATCGACCTGATATTCACCTTGCCTGAAAACGACATTGCCACCGTGTTGCGGGCGCAAAAATCGGGGACTCCGTTAAAGGTCGAAGCCTGGGACCGAACCAATTCGCAAAAACTGAGCGAAGGCGTCCTGCTCAGTCTCGACAATCAGATTGATGCCACGACCGGAACCATCAAAGTTAAAGCCCGTTTTGACAATCAGGATGATGCTTTATTCCCTAACCAGTTCGTTAACGCCCGCATGCTGGTCGACACGGAACAAAACGCCGTGGTGATCCCAACGGCCGCCCTGCAGATGGGCAATGAGGGCCATTTTGTCTGGGTGCTGAACAGCGAGAATAAAGTGAGCAAACATCTGGTTAAACCAGGTATTCAGGATAGCCAAAAAGTAGTGATCGCCGCAGGGTTGTCCGCAGGCGATCGGGTCGTAACCGACGGTATTGACCGCTTGACGGAAGGCGCAAAAGTAGAAGTTGTAGAGGCGCATGACGCCTCAGCTCAGGACGAGAAAACTGCGCCCCGCGGATACGGCAAAAAAGGAGCTAACTCCTGATGCAGGTGTTACCTCCGCACAACACAGGCGGGCCATCACGCCTGTTTATTCTGCGACCTGTCGCCACCACGCTGCTGATGGTCGCGATTTTGCTTGCCGGTATTATCGGTTATCGTTTCCTGCCGATCGCTGCCTTACCGGAAGTCGATTACCCCACGATTCAGGTCGTTACGCTGTACCCGGGCGCCAGCCCGGACGTCATGACCTCGGCGGTAACCGCGCCGCTTGAGCGTCAGTTCGGACAGATGTCCGGCTTAAAACAGATGTCCTCGCAAAGTTCCGGCGGCGCATCGGTCGTCACGTTGCAGTTTCAACTGACACTCCCGCTGGATGTTGCCGAGCAGGAAGTTCAGGCTGCGATTAACGCCGCCACCAATTTATTACCGGGCGATCTGCCCAATCCGCCAGTCTACAGCAAGGTAAACCCGGCAGATCCACCGATCATGACGCTGGCGGTCACGTCCAGCGCCATGCCGATGACGCAGGTGGAAGATATGGTCGAAACCCGCGTCGCGCAGAAAATCTCTCAGGTTTCCGGTGTCGGTCTGGTAACACTTTCCGGCGGGCAACGACCGGCGGTCCGCGTGAAGCTTAACGCACAGGCTATTGCCGCACTCGGTCTGACCAGCGAAACCATCCGTACAGCCATTACCGGGGCTAACGTCAATTCGGCAAAAGGGAGTCTTGATGGCCCAACGCGTGCTGTCACCCTTTCCGCCAACGACCAGATGCAGTCCGCAGACGAATATCGCCAGCTCATCGTGGCCTATAAAAACGGTGCGCCGGTTCGTCTGGGCGATGTCGCCACCGTCGAACAAGGGGCAGAAAATAGTTGGCTGGGCGCATGGGCCAATAAGCAACAAGCCATTGTAATGAATGTTCAGCGCCAGCCTGGGGCGAACATCATCTCCACGGCAGACAGTATCCGTCAAATGCTGCCGCAGCTCACCGAAAGCCTGCCCAAATCAGTTAAGGTCAGCGTGCTTTCGGATCGTACGACCAATATTCGTGCGTCCGTTGCAGACACCCAGTTTGAGCTAATGCTGGCGATTGCGCTGGTGGTGATGATCATCTACCTGTTCCTGCGCAATATTCCGGCGACGATTATTCCTGCGGTCGCCGTTCCATTGTCGCTCATCGGTACTTTCGCGGTGATGGTATTTCTTGATTTCTCCATCAATAACCTGACCCTAATGGCGCTAACCATCGCGACAGGATTCGTAGTGGATGACGCTATCGTGGTTATCGAGAATATTTCACGCTATATCGAAAAAGGCGAAAAACCGCTGACTGCCGCCCTGAAGGGGGCTGGTGAGATTGGTTTTACCATCATCTCTCTGACATTTTCGCTAATTGCCGTGCTGATCCCGCTGTTGTTTATGGGTGATATCGTTGGCCGATTATTCCGCGAGTTTGCCGTTACGCTGGCCGTGGCAATTCTGATTTCCGCCGTCGTCTCGCTCACCCTCACGCCGATGATGTGCGCGCGCATGCTTAATCAGGCCTCGTTGCGCAAGCAAAACCGCTTTTCCCGTGCCTCGGAGCGTATGTTCGATCGCGTCATTGCCGGGTACGGTCACTGGCTGGCAAAAGTGCTGAACCATCCGTGGCTCACGCTGGGCGTGGCGCTCGGCACGCTGGCACTGAGCGTTATGTTATGGGTCTTTATCCCCAAAGGATTCTTCCCGATCCAGGACAACGGCATCATCCAGGGTACGCTGCAGGCGCCGCAGTCCAGTTCATTTGCCAGCATGGCCCAGCGCCAGCGCCAGGTTTCCGATGTCATCCTTCAAGATCCGGCGGTAGAGAGCCTGACCGCTTTTGTCGGCGTGGATGGTACTAATCCGGCATTAAACAGCGCGCGTCTGCAAATCAACCTTAAGCCGCTGGACGATCGCGACGATCGCGTGCAGAAAGTGATCGCACGCCTACAGGACGCGGTTGACAGAGTACCCGGCGTTGATCTCTATCTTCAGCCCACCCAGGACCTGACGATTGATACCCAGGTCAGCCGGACGCAATATCAGTTTACGCTGCAAGCAACGTCCCTTGATGCCCTCAGCACCTGGGTTCCACAGCTGTTAGAAAAACTACACCAGCTACCGCAACTGTCCGATGTCAGTAGCGACTGGCAGGACAAAGGGCTGGTGGCGTATGTGAACGTTAATCGCGATAGCGCCAGCCGTTTAGGCATCAGCATGGCGGATGTCGATAACGCCCTGTACAACGCCTTCGGCCAGCGACTGATTTCAACCATCTACACCCAAGCCAACCAGTATCGCGTCGTGTTAGAGCATGACACCAATAGTACGCCGGGGCTTGCTGCACTGGACACTATCCGTCTGACCAGCAGCGACGGCGGCGTGGTTCCGCTTAGCGCAATCGCCAGCATTGAACAGCGTTTCGCTCCGCTGTCGATTAACCACCTCGATCAGTTCCCGGTCACCACCATCTCGTTCAACGTACCGGACGGTCATTCGCTGGGCGATGCGGTGCAGGCAATTCTGGATGCCGAAAAAACGCTCAATCTGCCAGCAAATATTACCACCCAGTTCCAGGGCAGTACGCTCGCTTTCCAGGCCGCACTGGGTAATACCATCTGGTTGATTGTGGCTGCGGTTGTCGCGATGTATATCGTCCTCGGCGTGCTGTATGAGAGCTTTATTCACCCGATTACCATTCTCTCCACGCTACCCACGGCGGGCGTCGGCGCCCTCCTGGCGTTAATGATTGCCGGCAGTGAACTGGACGTCATCGCGATTATCGGCATTATTTTGCTCATCGGTATCGTCAAGAAAAACGCCATCATGATGATCGACTTCGCCCTTGCCGCGGAGCGCGAACAGGGCATGACCCCACGCGACGCTATTTTCCAGGCCTGTCTGCTGCGTTTTCGCCCGATTCTGATGACTACGCTGGCGGCACTGCTCGGTGCGTTGCCGCTGATGTTAAGTACCGGCGTGGGGGCCGAATTACGTCGTCCATTAGGAATTGGTATGGTCGGTGGTCTGCTGGTAAGCCAGGTATTAACCCTGTTTACCACCCCGGTGATTTATCTGCTGTTTGACCGTCTGTCGCTGTACGTGAAAAGCCGCTTCCCGCGCCAGGAAGAGGAAGCGTAAATGAAATTTTTCGCGCTTTTCATTCATCGTCCGGTGGCGACCATTCTCATTTCGGTGGCCATCACCCTGTGCGGGATACTGGGCTTTCGTCTGCTGCCGGTAGCTCCGCTGCCGCAGGTGGATTTCCCGGTGATCATGGTCAGCGCATCATTACCCGGCGCTTCCCCTGAAACGATGGCGTCTTCGGTAGCCACCCCGCTGGAGCGCTCACTGGGGCGCATCGCGGGCGTGAACGAAATGACCTCGAGCAGTTCCCTTGGCAGTACGCGCATTATTCTTGAATTCAAATTCGACCGTGACATCAATGGCGCGGCGCGGGATGTTCAGGCCGCGATTAACGCAGCGCAAAGCCTGCTACCCAGCGGCATGCCAAGCCGCCCCACGTACCGCAAAGCCAACCCTTCCGATGCGCCAATCATGATCCTGACGCTCACGTCGGACACTTACTCGCAGGGTGAGCTGTACGATTTCGCATCAACCCAATTAGCACAGACCATCGCGCAAATCGACGGCGTGGGTGACGTCGACGTTGGGGGCAGCTCTCTGCCTGCCGTGCGCGTAGGGCTTAATCCGCAAGCGCTGTTTAATCAGGGGGTGTCGCTGGACGACGTGCGTAGCGCGATTGCTAACGCCAATGTGCGTAAGCCGCAGGGAGCTATCGAGAATGATACCCATCGCTGGCAGGTACAAACCAACGATGAGCTGAAAACCGCCGCCGAGTACCAGCCTATTATCATCCACTACAATAACGGCGCTGCGGTGCGGCTGGGCGATGTTGCGTCTGTGAGCGACTCGGTGCAGGACGTACGTAACGCGGGGATGACCAACGCTAAACCGGCTATCCTGCTGATGATCCGCAAGCTGCCAGAAGCCAATATTATTCAGACGGTAGACAGCATTCGGGCCAAATTACCGGAGTTACAAACGCTGGTCCCGGCCGCCATCGATCTGCAAATTGCCCAGGACCGTTCACCGACCATTCGCGCCTCGCTGGAGGAAGTCGAACAGACGCTGATTATCTCCGTTGCGCTGGTTATTCTGGTGGTCTTTGTTTTCCTGCGCTCCGGGCGCGCGACCCTGATCCCTGCGGTAGCGGTTCCGGTCTCGCTGATCGGTACCTTTGCCGCCATGTATCTGTGCGGGTTCAGCCTGAACAACCTGTCATTAATGGCGTTGACCATTGCCACGGGATTTGTCGTAGATGACGCGATCGTGGTGCTGGAAAATATTGCCCGCCACCTGGAAGCGGGAATGAAGCCACTGCAGGCGGCGCTACAAGGTACGCGCGAAGTGGGATTCACGGTGCTCTCAATGAGCCTGTCGCTGGTAGCGGTGTTCCTCCCGCTGCTGTTAATGGGCGGATTGCCTGGGCGCTTGCTGCGCGAATTTGCCGTCACGCTGTCAGTTGCTATCGGTATCTCGCTGCTGGTGTCGCTGACATTGACGCCAATGATGTGTGGCTGGATGCTCAAATCCAGCGCCCCGCGTGAACAGTCTCGTAAACGAGGTTTTGGTCGTGTGCTGGTGGCACTGCAACAGAGTTACGGCACTTCGCTTAAATGGGTGCTGCGCCATACGCGACTGGTGGGCGTGGTGTTACTTGGCACCATTGCGCTGAATATCTGGCTTTATATTTCCATCCCCAAAACTTTCTTCCCGGAGCAAGATACGGGTGTGTTGATGGGGGGGATTCAGGCCGACCAAAGCATCTCTTTCCAGGCGATGCGCGGCAAACTGCAGGACTTTATGAAGATCATCCGCGACGACCCGGCGGTGAATAACGTCACCGGTTTTACCGGCGGTTCCCGGGTTAACAGCGGGATGATGTTTATCACCCTCAAGCCACGCGATGAGCGCGGTGAAACCGCTCAGCAGGTGATCGACCGCCTGCGCGTCGCGCTTGCAAAAGAGCCTGGCGCGAATCTGTTTCTGATGGCGGTGCAGGATATTCGCGTCGGCGGCCGCCAGGCCAATGCCAGCTATCAATACACATTGCTTTCCGACGATCTGGCGGCACTGCGCGAGTGGGAACCGAAGATCCGTAAGGCGCTTGCCGCCCTGCCCCAACTGGCGGATGTCAACTCAGATCAGCAGGACAATGGCGCGGAAATGAACCTGGTCTACGATCGCGACACCATGTCTCGTCTGGGGATCGACGTTGCAGCCGCTAACAGCCTGTTGAACAACGCTTTTGGACAACGGCAAATTTCAACTATTTATCAACCGATGAACCAGTACAAAGTGGTGATGGAGGTCGATCGACGTTACACCCAGGACATCAGCGCGCTGGATAAAATGTTCGTCATCAACAATGACGGTAAGGCAATCCCGCTATCGTACTTTGCCAAATGGCAACCGGCGAATGCCCCGCTGTCGGTAAACCATCAGGGCTTGTCCGCTGCCTCAACCGTGTCGTTTAACCTGCCAACAGGTTCTTCACTGTCAGAGGCGACAGAGGCTATCAACAGAACCATGACCCAGCTCGGCGTCCCCTCCACGGTTCGCGGTAGCTTTGCCGGCACGGCACAGGTATTTCAGGACACCATGAACTCACAGGTGATCCTGATTATCGCCGCCATCGCCACGGTCTACATCGTTCTGGGTATGCTGTATGAAAGCTATGTTCATCCCCTGACCATTCTCTCCACGCTACCTTCAGCTGGCGTCGGGGCTTTGCTGGCGCTGGAGCTGTTCAATGCCCCGTTCAGCCTAATCGCCCTGATAGGGATAATGCTATTAATTGGCATTGTGAAGAAAAATGCCATCATGATGGTCGATTTTGCGCTGGAAGCGCAGAGAAATGGCAAGCTGCAGCCAGAAGAAGCCATTTTCCAGGCCTGCCTGCTGCGCTTTCGCCCAATCATGATGACCACGCTGGCGGCGTTATTTGGCGCGCTGCCGCTGGTGTTATCCGCCGGGGATGGCTCCGAACTACATCAACCTTTGGGGATAACCATTGTCGGCGGGCTGGTCGTGAGTCAACTCCTGACGCTGTACACCACGCCCGTGGTCTATCTCTTTTTCGACCGTCTGCGTCTGCGTTTTTCGCGTAAAAACAGCAAACCGGTAGCAGAGTTATGACAGAACTTCCCGACAGCACCCGCTGGCAACTTTGGATTGTGGCATTCGGCTTTTTTATGCAGTCACTGGATACCACCATCGTGAATACTGCGCTTCCCTCGATGGCGGCAAGCCTCGGGGAAAGCCCGTTACACATGCATATGGTCATTGTGTCATATGTTTTAACCGTTGCTGTGATGCTGCCCGCCAGCGGATGGCTGGCGGACAAAGTTGGCGTGCGTAATATCTTCTTCACCGCCATCATCCTGTTTACGCTTGGCTCGCTGTTTTGCGCCGGGTCCAGCACACTCAACGAGCTGGTGATGGCGCGCGTCTTACAAGGCGTTGGCGGTGCGATGATGGTACCGGTCGGCAGGCTAACGGTGATGAAAATCGTCCCGCGTGAGCAATATATGGCGGCGATGACGTTTGTCACATTGCCCGGTCAGATTGGCCCGCTACTGGGACCGGCATTAGGCGGTATTCTGGTTGAATACGCCTCCTGGCACTGGATATTTTTGATTAACATTCCGGTTGGTATTGTCGGCGCGATAGCGACGTTAATGCTGATGCCCAACTACACCATGCAAACCCGACGCTTCGATCTCTCCGGATTTGCGATGCTGGCAGTCGGCATGGCGGTACTGACGCTGGCACTTGATGGCAGTAAAGGAACCGGCATCTCCAGTATCTCGCTGGCAGCGTTGGTTATCTGCGGAGTGCTGGCTATTGCGCTGTATCTGAAACACGCCCATCGTAATCCACGCGCGCTGTTCAGCCTGAATCTGTTTCGCACACCGACCTTCTCGCTGGGTCTTTTCGGCAGTTTTGCCGGACGCATCGGTAGCGGTATGCTGCCGTTTATGACGCCGGTGTTTTTACAAATAGGCCTCGGTTTTTCCCCCTTTCATGCCGGGCTGATGATGATCCCGATGGTGCTCGGCAGTATGGGCATGAAGCGCATTGTGGTGCAGGTCGTTAACCGCTTTGGCTACCGTCGCGTACTGGTCGCTACAACGCTTGGCCTGTCGCTGGTCAGTCTGCTGCTGATGACCACCGCGCTGCTCGGCTGGTATTACGCCCTGCCCTTCGTACTGTTCTTACAGGGAATGGTCAACTCAACGCGCTTTTCATCCATGAACACCCTGACGTTAAAAGACCTGCCTGACGATCTCGCCAGCAGTGGTAACAGCCTGCTGTCAATGATCATGCAGCTGTCGATGAGTATCGGGGTGACCATCGCGGGACTGCTGCTAGGCATGTTCGGTCAGCAGCATAGCGTCATCGACAGCGGAAGTACGCATACCGTCTTTATGTATACCTGGCTGTGCATCGCATTCATTATCGCGCTGCCTGCCATTATTTTTACCCGCGTGCCGAACGACACGCAAACCAACGCGGTGATTTCACGGCGCAAAAGGAGCACCTGATGAAGTTCTGGCGGCCCGGTATCACCGGCAAACTGTTTCTGGCGATTTTCGCCACCTGCATCGTATTGCTGATCAGCATGCACTGGGCCGTACGCATAAGCTTCGAACGCGGTTTTATTGACTATATCAAGCACGGTAACGAACAGCGGCTGCAAATGCTCAGCGACGCATTAAGCGAGCAGTATGAACAGCACGGCAACTGGCGATTCTTACGCAATAACGATCGGTTTGTTTTTCAGATCCTGCGCTCTTTTGAACACGACAACGACGATGATAAACCCGGCCCCGGCATGCCGCCGCACGGCTGGCGTACGCAGTTTTGGGTTGTCGACCAAAATGCCCGCGTGCTGGTCGGTCCGCGTGCTCCGGTCCCCCGTGACGGTATGCGCCATCCGATCCGCGTCAACGGTAGCGAAGTCGGTGCCGTGATTGCCTCTCCCGTGGAACGCTTAACGCGCAATACGGATATCAATTTCGACATGCAGCAAAGACGTTCCAGTTGGCTCATCGTCGCGCTCTCCACGATCCTGGCGGCGCTGGCAACGTTTACGCTGGCGCGCAGCCTGCTGGCCCCGGTCAAGCGGTTAGTGGAAGGCACGCACAAACTGGCGGCTGGCGATTTCACCACTCGCGTTGCGCCGACCAGTACGGATGAGCTGGGCAAGCTGGCGCAGGACTTCAACCAGCTTGCCAGTACGCTGGAAAAAAACCAGCAGATGCGTCGTGACTTTATGGCCGATATTTCTCACGAACTGCGTACGCCGTTAGCGGTGTTGCGCGGTGAACTGGAGGCCATTCAGGATGGCGTACGCCAGTTCACCCCTGACTCCGTTGCCTCTTTGCAGGCTGAAGTGGGTACGCTCACCAAGCTGGTGGACGATCTGCATCAGCTCTCCATGTCCGATGAAGGCGCGCTGGCCTACCAGAAAACATCGCTGGATCTCATCCCGCTGTTGGAAGTGGCAAGTGGCGCATTTCGTGAACGCTTTGCCAGCCGTGGACTGACGATACAACTTTCACTCCCGGACAGCATGACGGTATTTGGCGACAGGGATCGTCTGATGCAGTTGTTCAACAATCTGCTGGAAAACAGTCTGCGCTACACCGACAGCGGCGGCGGGCTGCACATCAGCGCCGAACAACGCGAGCGTATGGTTTTATTAACCTTCGCTGATTCCGCTCCCGGCGTAAGTGACGACCAGTTACAGAAGCTGTTTGAACGCTTTTATCGCACCGAAGGCTCGCGTAACCGTGCCAGCGGTGGTTCCGGGCTGGGGCTGGCAATTTGCGTCAATATCGTACAGGCGCATAATGGTCTGATTCGCGCCGCCCATTCGCCTTTTGGCGGGGTGAGCATTACAGTAACATTACCGCTGGAACGCGATTTACAGAGAGATGTATGACTGAGTTACCCATTGATGAAAACACGCCGCGTATTCTGATCGTGGAAGACGAGCCCAAGCTGGGGCAACTGCTTATCGACTACCTGCGCGCGGCAAGCTACGCTCCTACGCTCATCAGCCATGGCGATCTGGTTCTTCCTTACGTGCGTCAGACGCCGCCCGACCTGATCTTGTTGGATCTGATGCTGCCTGGTACCGACGGCCTGACTCTGTGCCGGGAAATCCGCCGATTCTCTGAAGTCCCCATCATGATGGTAACCGCCAAGATAGAAGAAATTGATCGCCTGCTGGGGCTGGAGATCGGTGCGGATGATTATATTTGCAAACCCTACAGCCCGCGTGAAGTTGTTGCTCGCGTGAAGACGATTCTGCGCCGTTGCAAGCCGCAGCGCGAACTGCAACAGATGGATGCTGACAGCCCGTTGATCGTCGATGAAGGTCGTTTTCAGGCGTCCTGGCGTGGGAAAATGCTCGACTTAACGCCTGCTGAATTTCGCTTACTCAAAACGTTGTCGCATGAACCGGGAAAAGTGTTCTCCCGTGAACAGTTGCTCAATCATCTCTATGACGATTACCGTGTCGTTACCGACCGAACCATCGACAGCCATATCAAGAACCTGCGACGCAAGCTGGAATCGCTGGATGCGGAGCAGTCGTTTATCCGCGCGGTCTATGGCGTAGGGTATCGCTGGGAAGCCGACGCCTGTCGAATTGCGTAAACACTCCCGTCCTGCAGGACTCCGCGGCTTCGTGGAGTTCTGTTGACTAGCAACTCTCCAAATATCGCTCATACTCTTTGTGGCAACACTGTCGTCAATAACTGTTTGATATAAAACTTTAATCAAGGAGTTCATATGGCTGGTTGGTTTGAATTAAGCAAGAGTAGCGATGATCAGTACCGCTTTGTTCTTAAGGCTGGAAACGGGGAAACGATCCTTACCAGTGAGCTTTACACGACAAAAGGCGCGGCAGAAAAAGGGATCGCATCTGTCCAGGCTAACAGCCCTCTGGCCGAGCGTTACGAGAAAAAAACGGCAGCTAATGGCAAATTGCATTTCAATCTGAAAGCAGCAAACCACCAGATTATTGGTAGCAGTCAACTGTATGCGAATGAACAGTCGCGCGAGACCGGTATTGCTTCAGTTAAGACCAATGGTGTAACTCAGACGATAAAAGATAAAACCTGATAATGACTCGCTCAGCCGGGTAACGCCACGCTGTCGCCCGGCGTTTTTCTTTACCTGTCTTCCCCGCAGCGCTACAATGCCCGCCCTTAATATGGGGGCACTCCCCTAACCGCCTCATTGAGTGAGGCGAGTCTGACCTGTCATCAGAACGAGAAAATTATGTTTAAACCGGAACTCCTTTCCCCGGCGGGAACGCTGAAAAACATGCGTTACGCTTTCGCCTATGGCGCAGACGCTGTATATGCGGGCCAACCGCGTTACTCACTGCGCGTACGCAACAACGAATTCAATCACGAAAACCTGCAGCTAGGCATTAATGAAGCCCATGAACTGGGTAAAAAATTCTATGTGGTGGTTAATATTGCCCCGCATAACGCCAAGCTGAAGACCTTCATTCGTGACCTGAAACCGGTGGTGGAAATGGGGCCGGATGCACTGATCATGTCCGACCCCGGTCTGATTATGCTGGTGCGCGAAAACTTCCCTGACATGGACATTCACCTTTCAGTACAGGCTAACGCCGTAAACTGGGCGACGGTGAAATTCTGGAAGCAGATGGGATTGACCCGTGTGATCCTGTCCCGCGAACTGTCGTTGGAAGAAATTGAAGAGATCCGCACCCAGGTGCCGGATATGGAAATTGAGATCTTTGTTCACGGCGCGCTGTGCATGGCTTACTCCGGCCGCTGCCTGCTCTCTGGCTACATCAACAAGCGTGACCCAAATCAGGGTACCTGTACCAATGCCTGCCGCTGGGAATACAACGTGCAGGAAGGCAAAGAAGACGTGGTGGGCAATATCGTGCATAAGTACGAGCCTATCCCGGTACAAAATGTTGAGCCGACGCTGGGTATTGGCGCGCCGACTGACAAAGTCTTTATGATCGAAGAAGCCCAGCGTCCGGGTGAGTACATGACCGCGTTTGAAGACGAACACGGCACTTACATCATGAACTCGAAGGATTTACGTGCCATTGCCCACGTTGAGCGCCTGACTCAGATGGGCGTGCATTCGCTGAAAATTGAAGGCCGTACTAAATCATACTATTACTGTGCACGTACCGCGCAGGTTTATCGCAAGGCCATTGATGATGCCGCTGCCGGGAAACCGTTCGACCCGCAACTGCTGGAAACGCTGGAAGGTCTGGCGCATCGCGGTTACACCGAGGGGTTCCTGCGCCGCCATACGCATGACGACTATCAGAACTACGAATACGGCTTCTCTGTTTCCGAGCGTCAGCAGTTTGTCGGCGAATTCACTGGCGAACGTAAAGGTGAACTGGCGGCTGTGCTGGTGAAAAATAAATTCACCGTCGGCGACAGCCTGGAGCTAATGACCCCACAAGGCAACATCAACTTTACCCTCGAACAGATGGAAAACGCGAAAGGCGAAGCGATGCCGGTTGCGCCGGGCGATGGTTACACCGTGTGGATGCCTGTACCGGAGGATATCGATCTGAATTATGCATTGTTGATGCGTAATTTTGCCGGTGAGTCCACGCGCAACCCACATGCTAAGTAGTTAATTACGGTTATTTTTCAGCGTTCGGAAGATTCTTAGAAATCGATCACATACCGCTTCGTTCATTAAGGGTATTATCCCATCCGCTGAAAAACATAACCCATAAATGCTAGCTGTACCAGGAACCACCTCCTTAGCCTGCGTAATCTCCCTTACGCAGGCTTATTTTTTGCCTGCCGTTTAATCCCCCCTATTCAAATCACGACTTTCAGGCGAAAAAAAACCGGGCATTACGCCCGGTTCATTAGGTGGTTAGATATTAATGCGCTGCTTCTGGCTTGTGCTTTTGCGCACTCTGGAAACCATAGGTCAGCTCATTTTTCTCTTTATCCAGCGCAACGGTCACCTGACCGCCATCCACAAGCGAGCCGAACAGCAGTTCGTTAGCCAATGGTTTTTTCAGGTTATCCTGGACAACGCGCGTCATCGGGCGTGCACCCATTGCGCGGTCATAGCCCTTCTCAGCCAGCCAGTCGCGGGCTTCCTGACTCACTTCCAGAGAGACACCTTTTTGATCCAACTGAACCTGAAGTTCGACGATAAACTTATCAACAACCTGATGAATCACCTCAGTAGAGAGATGATCGAACCAGATAATGTTGTCGAGACGGTTACGGAATTCCGGCGTAAACACTTTTTTGATTTCGCCCATCGCATCAGTACTGTTGTCCTGATGAATCAGCCCAATCGATTTACGCTCGGTTTCACGCACGCCGGCGTTGGTGGTCATGACCAGCACCACGTTGCGGAAATCCGCTTTACGCCCGTTATTGTCGGTCAGCGTACCGTTATCCATCACCTGCAGCAGCAGGTTAAAGACGTCCGGATGCGCTTTTTCGATTTCATCCAGCAGCAGTACCGCATGCGGATGCTTAATGACAGCATCTGTCAGCAAACCGCCCTGGTCGAAACCGACATATCCCGGAGGCGCACCAATCAGGCGGCTGACGGTGTGACGTTCCATATACTCGGACATATCAAACCGCAGCAGCTCAATACCCAGCGCTTTGGACAACTGCACCGTGACTTCGGTCTTACCTACACCAGTCGGTCCGGCAAACAGGAACGAACCGACAGGTTTATGCTCGTGTCCCAGACCAGCACGGCTCATTTTGATCGCTTCAGTCAGCGCCTCAATGGCTTTATCCTGTCCGAATACCAGCATTTTCAGACGGTTGCCCAGGTTTTTCAGCGTATCGCGATCGCTCTGCGAAACGCTCTTCTCCGGGATCCGCGCAATGCGGGCCACGACGGACTCGATATCCGCCACGTTGACGGTTTTCTTGCGCTTGCTGACCGGCATCAGACGCGCCCGCGCGCCCGCCTCATCGATCACGTCAATCGCTTTGTCCGGCAGATGACGATCGTTAATGTATTTCACCGCCAGTTCGACCGCTGCACGCACCGCTTTGGCGGTGTAGCGAACGTCATGGTGCGCTTCGTATTTCGGCTTCAGACCGTTGATGATCTGCACGGTCTCTTCAACCGACGGCTCAGTGATATCGATTTTCTGGAAACGGCGTGCTAGCGCGCGGTCCTTTTCAAAGATATTGCTGAATTCCTGATAGGTTGTGGAGCCTATCACACGGATTTTACCGCTGGAGAGCAACGGTTTGATCAGGTTAGCTGCATCCACCTGGCCGCCCGATGCCGCACCCGCGCCGATAATGGTGTGGATCTCATCGATAAACAGAATGCTATTAGTATCCTGTTCCAGTTGTTTCAGCAGCGCCTTAAAGCGTTTTTCAAAATCGCCACGGTATTTGGTACCCGCCAGCAGCGAGCCGATATCCAGAGAGTAAAGGGTACAATCAGCCATCACTTCCGGCACGTCGCCCTGGACGATACGCCAGGCGAGGCCTTCCGCAATAGCGGTTTTACCGACGCCAGACTCACCCACCAGCAGCGGGTTGTTTTTTCGACGACGGCACAGTACCTGAATGGCGCGTTCCAGCTCTTTGTCCCGGCCAATGAGCGGATCAATTCCGCCCACACGGGCAAGCTGGTTAAGGTTAGTCGTGAAGTTCTCCATACGGTCCTCCCCGCCAGCTTGCTCTTCGTTATTCGGCTGATTACCAGAGTCAGAGGACTGACTTGGTTCGTCTTTGCGCGTGCCATGAGAAATAAAATTCACCACATCAAGGCGACTCACTTCATGCTTACGCAGCAGATAAGCCGCCTGAGATTCCTGCTCGCTGAAGATGGCGACCAGCACATTAGCACCGGTAACTTCATTGCGCCCGGAGGACTGAACATGAAAGACCGCGCGTTGCAACACACGCTGAAAACTCAACGTGGGCTGCGTGTCGCGCTCTTCTTCACTGGCAGGCAATACGGGTGTGGTTTGTTCAATGAAGGCTTCGAGTTCCTGACGCAGCGCCACCAGATCCACAGAACACGCTTCCAGCGCTTCGCGGGCCGATGGGTTACTGAGCAATGCCAGTAGCAAGTGCTCGACGGTCATAAACTCATGTCGGTGCTCGCGCGCTCTGGCGAAAGCCATGTTTAAACTGAGCTCCAGTTCTTGATTGAGCATAGGCACCTCCCCCAATATTTATGCCTGCATTTAGGCTTTTTCTAGCGTACACAGCAACGGATGCTCGTTCTCCCTCGCATACTTGTTCACCATCGCAACTTTGGTTTCAGCCACTTCGGCAGTGAATACGCCGCAAATCGCTTTACCTTGATAGTGAACGGCAAGCATCAGTTGCGTTGCACGTTCTACATCATAAGAAAAGAATTTTTGTAACACGTCAATAACAAACTCCATCGGAGTGTAATCATCATTGACTAATATCACTTTATACATAGATGGCGGTTTTAGCGCGTCGCGCAATTTATCTTCCGCCAGCAGATCGAAATCCAGCCAGTCGTTAGTCTTACCCATTGTCAGTCGTCATCTTCAGTTACGGTTTCCGGCAGAAAATCTTGCCGCTGACAAGCAGCCTATGCGCACAATCAATCTACCTCAAGTATTAGATAACTATCATCTATTAGTGCCATCCGCGACATCTGTCACATAACCGACAATAGCGTTAACTGCTTCAAATTTTGATGCATTTTTACCCTATTCCGTCAGCCTGGCGCTTGACGCCTCGCCTGATTTCTCTAAATTGTAGTTTCGAGAGTTGGCGAGGTTTTGAACAGCCCCCACTCCGCCACCGGTTCATTCCATCTTACTTATATAAGATTTACGAAGGATGTCGAAGCATGGAAACGGGTACTGTTAAGTGGTTCAACAACGCCAAAGGGTTTGGTTTCATCTGCCCCGAAGGCGGCGGCGAAGATATTTTCGCCCATTACTCCACCATTCAGATGGATGGTTACAGAACGCTAAAAGCCGGGCAGTCTGTCCAGTTTGATGTCCACCAGGGGCCAAAAGGCAATCATGCCAGTGTCATCGTGCCTGTCATTGAAGCAGAAGCTGTCGCATAGCTCTTCTGTTTCATTGTGTACATCCCGCAGTCAAAATGCCAGCCTTTGCGGCTGGCATTTTTATCTCGATGGTATTATTCCCGCGCCAGAGCATCTACCGGATCCAGCCGCGCCGCATTTCGCGCCGGTAGCCAGCCAAACAAAATCCCGGTCGCAGTCGAACACAGAAACGCCGTCAATAAGGCTACGGGTGAGAAACCTATTTCCCAGCCAGGCAGGAATAGCTGAAGCGTAAAGGCGATCAGCATCGACAAGCTAATGCCCAACGCGCCGCCAACCAGACACACCAGCACCGCTTCAATTAAGAACTGCTGCAGTACGTCACTGGCGCGGGCGCCAACCGCCATACGAATACCAATCTCGCGCGTTCGTTCGGTTACCGAAACCAGCATAATATTCATCACACCAATCCCACCGACCACCAGCGAAATCACGGCCACCAGCGTCAGGAAGAGTTGTAATGTACGTGTGGTCTTTTCGGCGGTTTTCAAGACACCGTCCATATTCCAGGTGAAGAAATCCTTCTTACCGTGGCGTAACGTCAGTAGTCGGGTGAGCTGCTGCTCGGCCTGGGCACTATCAAAACCGTCTTTCACCCGCACGGTGATCGAGTTCAGCCACGACTGCCCCATAATTCGCCCGGACATGGTGCTGTAAGGCAGCCAGACCCGCAGGATCTTGCTACTGCCAAACATCGACTGTTTCTCTTCTGCAACACCAATCACCGTGGCAGGCATATTCCCCACCAGCACGACTTCGCCGACAACTTTCGCTTTGTTGGGGAACAATTGACGACGGGTATTACTGTCGAGCACCACCACCTGAGCGCGCCCCGCCAGTTGTTCAGCGTTAAAAGTAGTCCCTTCGCTAAACGTCATGCCATAGACGTTGAAATAGTCGCCGCTAACGCCATTAGCACTGGCTGCCACGTCGATATTGCCATAGCGTAGCCGCAGGTTTTTCGACACCGCAGGCGTCACCGAACTGACCCAGGGCTGCTTCTGTAACGCCGTTAAATCGTCATACTTCAGCGCCTGTTGATATTGTGGGTCGTCGTCGCCGAAATCTTTGCCAGGATAGATATCAATGGTATTGGTGCCGATAGCGCGAATATCTGCCAGCACCAGCTGTTTAGCCGCATCGCCTACCACCACAATCGACACCACTGAAGCAATACCGATGATGATCCCAAGCATGGTCAGTAGCGTTCGCATTTTATTCGCAGCCATTGCCAGCCAGGCCATAGTGAGCGCTTCGCGAAAACCGCTGGCAAACTGCCCCCAACCGGACGCCGTTTTCACCGTCGGCTCCGCGATATCGCGCCCGGTAGAGGGTTTGTGCGACGGCGGATTGCGCACAATCTCGCCGTCACGAATTTCAATGACGCGTTCGGCCTGTGCGGCGACCTGGCTGTCGTGAGTGACGATAATCACCGTATGCCCGCGATCGCGCAGCTGATGCAAAATCGCCATCACCTCTTCGCCTGAATGGCTGTCCAGCGCGCCGGTGGGTTCGTCGGCGAGGATGACCTGTCCCCCGTTCATCAGCGCACGCGCAATACTGACCCGCTGCTGCTGACCACCGGAAAGCTGGGAAGGCTGATAGTCAACTCTGTCGCCCAGGCCCAGTCGCTGCAGGAGTTCTTGCGCACGGGCCAGGCGCTGCTTACGTTCGGTACCAGCGTAGACTGCAGGCACCTCAACGTTTTGCGCGGCGGTTAAATGCGACAACAAATGATAACGCTGGAAGATAAAACCGAAATGTTCGCGACGCAGCTGGGCTAACGCATCGCTATCCAGCGTGGAGACATCGCGCCCGGCAACCCGATACGTACCGCTGGTGGGTTTGTCCAGACAGCCGAGAATATTCATCAGCGTCGATTTCCCCGAGCCAGACGCCCCGACAATCGCCACCATTTCCCCGGCCTGAATGCTCAAGGATACGTCCTTCAATACCTCGACCTGACCTTCGCCTGACGGATAGCTGCGGCGGATATTGCTCAGTTCAAGCAATGCCGTCATTTTGGCGCTCCAGCGTTGCCCTCACCGGTGATGACTTCATCCCCCTCTTCCAGCCCTTTCACGATCTCCACATCGGTGTCATTACGCGCGCCGATAACCACTTCACGTTCACGGGTTTCACCGTTACGCAGCAGCCTGACGTTATAACGATTGTTGCCAATAGGATCGCCCAGCGCCGACAGCGGGATCGTCAGGACATTTTTCACATCGGTGAGCTGGATATGGACCTGCGCGGTCATATCCAGACGCAGGATCCCTTTCGGGTTGGGAACTTCGAAGCGAGCATAGTAGAAAATTGCATCATTCACTTTCTCTGGCGTCGGAAGAACATCTTTGAGCTTACCTTCGTAGCGCGTCTGAGGATCGCCCAGTACGGTAAACCAGGCCTTTTGCCCGGGATGCAGGTGAATCACATCCGCCTCGGAAACCTGCGCTTTCACCAGCATGGTGCTCATATCTGCCAATGTCAGAATGTTAGGCGCCTGCTGGGCAGCAATAACGGTTTGCCCCTGAAGGGTAGTAATTTGCGTGACTTCGCCTGCCATTGGCGCGACGATGCGGGTGTAATCAAGGTTGGTTTTTGCCGTATCGAGAGAGGCCTGATTACGCTTAATTTGCGCATCAATTGTGCCGATTTGCGCCTGTTTGACCGCCATCTGAGTAGCCGCCGTGTCGAGATCCTGCTGCGAGACAGCCTGGGTTTTCGCCAGCTGTTGCTGACGGGAAAGCGTTACCCGCGCCAGCTTCCACTCGGCTTCAGCCTGTAAACGCTGAGCGCGTAATTCCATCAGCGTCGCTTCAACCTCTTTAATCTGGTTTTGCGCCTGTTCAGGATCGATAACGCCAAGCAGTTGATCTTTTTTTACTTTGTCGCCAATGGCGACCGACAGCGTTTTTAACTGCCCGCTTACCTGCGCCCCGACGTCAACTTTACGCAACGCATCCAGTTTGCCGGTTGCCAGTACGCTTTGCTGCAGATCGCCCGGACGCACAATTAACGTTTGATACTGAGGTAAAGGCGCATTAAGCGTTCGCCAAAGTGCAATTATCGCCACAATAATGATGATGGCGAAGAGAAAATAGCGCTTTTTGATTTTTCCCTTGAGCTTCATAAATGTCCCAATTTCCCCCAATACGTCCACCAGAGTGGAGTGGTAAACATCAACGTTAAATAAATAACCGTTGAAAAACGCAAGAATAACAGAGTTATTGATGAATGGTTAAGATCCGCTGTGTTGAAATTAGTACCAGAGTATCCATCGGATTGTTATTATGAGCCAGCTAACTGACAGCACTTTTCATTCTTCAAAACCCGCCACAAGTTTTAGCCTCTTTTGTAGCCTGATGACCGGACATTGGCGCCCTGGAAAATTTTGGCATCAGCGTAGCTTCCGTCGTAAGTTTTTGTTGCGCTCAGCGCTTATGCCACGATTAATGCATGAATGGATGACTGAACTGGCGCAATGGCCTGATCTCGATAGCGTACTGGCACGCCAGCCTCGTCTGCCGGTTCGCCTACATCGCGCCTATCTCGCACAAAACCTTGATCGGAAAATGAAACTGGATGCTGTGCGTTTTCATTACAATGCTATCCGCAGCTCTTTTTCAGCCCCTGAATATAAAGCTTATTTAAGTGCGGATGGATTACAACTGGCACAAATTGAAGGCAAAAATAGCGAAATATTTAGCGTAATACTGGGCTCATTTATCTCACTGGATAAAGAAGGTGAAAGTACCATTCTGGTACGCAATAGCGCTGGCGAGACTTTAGCGGAAATGACGTTTACGCTGTGCAATTATCAAGGAAGCAGCACACTGTTTATTGGCGGGTTACAGGGAGGCAGTCGATTACTGCCACATGAAGAAATTCAAAAAGCGACCAAATCATGCTATGGAATTTTCCCTAAACGTATTGTGATGGAAGCCATTTGCTGTTTTGCAGAACAATTGAATATCAAACAAATTCTGGCTGTCAGCAATGAACAGCATATCTTTCGCAGCCCGCGTTACCACGATAAAAACAAGGTGATACTTTCCGACTACAACGCATTTTGGGAGTCGGTTGGCGGTGAGTGCGACAGTCACGGCTATTACCATATCCCACGCACAATGGCGCGAAAAAGCGAAGCGGACATTGCCAGCAAAAAACGCGCGGAATACCGCCGTCGCTACCAGTTACTGGACAGCATCCACTCGCAGCTGTCGTCGATGTTTCGCAACTAATCCGCTCTGCCGCGTGCCAACCACAGCACGCGGGAAAACATTTTTCGCAGCAGCGTTGGCACCGCGTCAACGCCGCGCCGACCGGCTTCCATCGCCACCTCAATGGCTAAATCTGGTTTTGACGACCGGTGAATCGCCTTCGAGATAATTTTGCGCATATTCATGGGCACGTTTTCGGGGATTTGCGCCACCCTGTGAAAAACGTCAGCGAACCCCTGGCGATACATAAAGTGTTCCATGTCCAGTGCGGGAAGCATGGTTAAATGATCGCGCTCTTCTTCTCTGTCGTTATTCAACAAACTCCGCACCGTAGCAGCATACTTTTTCCCGGCTTCATCACCATCAACCAGCACATGCCACTCGATACCCATCCGGCGGGCGAACTTAACCAGCGGCTTAAGGCCGGACTGGGCAAACTCAATGACTTTGATACCTTCCGCATCAAAGTGGTGCCCACACTGGCGGGCCAGTTCGTTAATGACCCAGGTTTCCGTTTCGCCTTCCACCAGCAGCCAACAGCGGGCAAACAACGACGATGCACGGTTAAAACGAATATGAAAGGCAATACGCCGACCATCTTCTGCGCTGATCCCACCTGGTCCAAGCCGCCAGGCGGCGACGCGGGAGGACTCACGCACCAGGCGGACAACATGTTCCACGGGGGTGAGGGACAGTAACTCACCTGAGTTGGTGGTCGCCACCCGTTGCAGTGGAAGCAAATTCAGCAGGTGCCAGGCAACCGACAGCATAATCGGATGTAAACGCGTTTCAGGATCTTCTACCAACAGTAACGGCCGGGCGTCTTTATCCAGCCTCAGCGTACCTTTGGCCTGTAACAGCGTCGAAAACAGTCCCAACAGGATCACGCGGTGCGTGCGTCCGCCCGGTCTATCAATCATACGGTTGATAATATCCAGATAGCGCCAGCTACGTTGTTCGTTATTGGAACGTCGACGCATCAGACGATAGCGGGACTGACTGGAACCCTGCTCAGAAAAATAGTGTTCCAATAGCTGTACCATGGCCGATAACCCCTGACGTATCTGCCCATCTGTCAGGTTTTGCGGTCGGGTAGCCAGTTCACGTGCCAGAAAATCCAGTTGCCGCGCGGTCACTTCGACATCCGCCGAATCCGGCACCGTACCGTTACGGATCCGTCGCATAAAACGCGCGTCGCGCAGGCGCAGTACTGGCATCAAACGCACGAGGTGCCGCGCCTGATCGTTAATGTCGTCGAGGGGAAGCTGATGGCCCTCGCCATCCAGAAAACTGCGTAACGTCAGAACGCTACCGTCGTCCGCACATTCACCTTCCAGCCGATAGAATATGCGGTGATAGCCATCCTGACACAGCGTCCAACTGGCTTCCAGAGGACGATACCTGCGCACGCGGTGGCGACCTGGTTGAGACTCACGAAACGTCAGGATGATATGCAGATGATGTTCCCGGCCTTGTATATCGCCCGGCGGGAACCAGAAATCTTCGCGGTCAAAGTGGTACAAATCAGTTTCCGGCGACAGCAACAGGGTTAAAGCATCCAGCAGACTGGACTTACCCCACGCGTTCTCCCCAATCAGTACGTTGCTTTGCTCCAGCATCAACGACAGACGGTTAATACCACGAAATCCAACAATCTCAACGCGTTCGAGAATCATATAGCCTCCGGAAATGCTAACTTTTTCCTTCAAGTTATCAGGAGTATAACGGCAAGCGGGCGCTCAAGACACCCGATATGATCAGGAGGTTAGTCGCAGAAATCAAAAAATATAAGAATATTCTTCTTATGTTTTCCCCGGAATATTATTTCAGAACTCAATCATCGCCGTTTTGCTAATTGAACTATGCTTCATTCATCCAATATTCAAAAAGGAATCACAACATATTGCCTTAAATCAAATTTTTTCATCAATTTAACTGGCGAAGGGATGATGTTTTTTTCTAAAATACCGGCTCTTTCATCATCGTCCCTTTTAGCGATGAATTACCGGGTAAGGAACACGAACCCGGAACTTTTAATTGAGGTGGTTATGTTCAGGAAATTAGCAGCCGAATTCTTCGGTACGTTTTGGCTCGTCTTTGGTGGGTGCGGGAGCGCAGTTCTGGCCGCAGCATTCCCGGAGTTGGGTATTGGATTTGCCGGTGTCGCGCTGGCGTTTGGTTTGACCGTATTAACCATGGCATTCGCCGTAGGTCATATTTCCGGCGGACACTTTAACCCGGCGGTGACCTTCGGTTTATGGGCGGGCGGTCGCTTCCCGGCAAAAGACGTTATTGGTTATGTTATCGCTCAGGTTGTGGGCGGTATTGTTGCAGCAGCGGCACTGTATCTTATTGCCAGCGGTAAAGCTGGTTTTGACGCAACTGCCAGTGGTTTTGCCTCGAACGGCTTTGGTGAACATTCACCTGGCGGCTATTCAATGCTTTCTGCCGTCGTAATTGAAATTATTTTGACCGCTGGTTTCTTATTAGTGATCCACGGTGCGACCGATAAACATGCTCCGGCAGGTTTTGCACCTATTGCGATTGGTCTGGCGTTAACCCTGATCCACTTGATCAGTATTCCGGTTACCAACACCTCCGTTAACCCGGCACGTAGTACCGCTGTAGCCATCTTCCAGGGCGGCTGGGCATTACAGCAATTGTGGTTCTTCTGGGTTATGCCGATTATCGGTGGGGTCCTCGGCGGTCTTATTTACCGCACTTTGCTGGAAAAACGCGATTAATCGATAACAAAAAAGGCCTGGCGCAAGTCAGGTCTTTTTTTCCCCGCTATATTTCCTTTTATTTGCAACTTTACTCCCTTCTTTGCATTGAGTAGTGTGTGCTGGCGCATTTCGTCTTACTCTCAGCAAGGATCTGGTTTTCATGTTTTCAGGGCTGTTAATCATTCTGGTTCCCCTTATTGTGGGCTACCTTATTCCGCTTCGGCACAGGGCTGCATTAAAACTCATCAATCGCCTGTTGAGCTGGATCGTCTACCTTATTCTCTTTTTTATGGGTATCAGCCTGGCGTTTCTGGATAATCTCGCCAGCAACCTGTTAGCCATTCTTCATTATTCTGCGGTCAGCGTGACGGTCATTTTGCTGTGTAATATCGCGGCGCTGTTCTGGCTGGAGCGTTCGCTGCCCTGGCGACATAACCACAAGCAAGAAAAGCTACCCTCGCGAATTGCGATGGCGCTTGAGTCGCTCCAGCTTTGTGGCGTCGTCGTCGTGGGTTTTCTGCTCGGCCTCACCGGTCTTCCTATTCTGCAGCACGCCACCGAAGCCAGCGAATATACGTTAATCTTTTTACTGTTCCTGGTCGGGATTCAACTGCGCAATAGCGGTATGACCTTAAAGCAAATTGTGCTGAATCGCCGGGGGATGATTGTTGCGGTGGTCGTCGTCGCCAGTTCGATGCTGGCAGGGGTTATTAATGCGTTGATCCTCGGCTTACCGCTGAAAACCGCGCTGGCGATGGCATCAGGTTTTGGCTGGTATTCCCTGTCCGGTATTCTGTTAACCGAATCGTTCGGGCCAGTGATTGGTAGCGCCGCCTTCTTTAATGACCTGGCCCGCGAGCTGATTGCCATTATGTTGATTCCTGGAATGGTGGGCCGCAGCCGCTCAACCGCGCTGGGGCTATGTGGCGCGACATCAATGGATTTCACCTTACCGGTGCTCCAACGCAGCGGCGGTCTGGAGATGGTTCCGGCAGCCATCGTCCACGGCTTTATTCTGAGTCTGTTAGTGCCTTTGCTGATGGCGTTTTTCTCCGCCTGACGTCAGGACAAATACCTCTCTGGCGGTAGTCATCTACCGCCAAAATTGCGCTAAATCAATCTCCCTGCAAGTTGTAGCAGAAATCCCTTTTATCCCTTCGCGCACAGGCATAACCTTAAACATGTATATTAAATATAACTTTAAAAGGTGTGACCATGTTTTGTGTGCAATGTGAACAAACCATCCGTACTCCGGCAGGAAACGGCTGCTCTTACGCGCAGGGTATGTGCGGTAAAACGGCTGAAACCTCCGATTTGCAGGATCTGCTGATTGCTTCCCTACAAGGTCTGTCTGCATGGGCTGTTAAGGCACGTGAATACGGCATCATCGACCATGAGGTTGATAACTTTGCGCCGCGTGCATTCTTCTCCACGCTGACCAACGTTAACTTCGATTCCCCGCGTATTGTTGGCTATGCCCGTGAAGCTATCGCCATGCGCGACGCCCTGAAAGCGCAATGCCTGAACATCGACGCGAACGCAGCGGTCGCTAACCCGATGGCCGATCTGCAACTGGTCAGCGACGATCTGGGCGACCTGCAACGTCAGGCCGCTGAATTTACCCCGAACAAAGACAAAGCAGCCATTGGCGAGAACATTCTCGGCCTGCGTCTGCTGTGCCTGTACGGCCTGAAAGGTGCGGCAGCTTACATGGAGCACGCGCACGTTCTCGGTCAGTACGACAACGACATCTACGCTCAGTACCACAAAATCATGGCATGGCTGGGAACCTGGCCTTCCGATATGAACGCTCTGCTGGAGTGCTCAATGGAAATCGGCCAGATGAACTTCAAAGTGATGAGCATTCTGGATGCTGGCGAAACCACTAAATACGGCCACCCGACGCCAACTCAGGTCAACGTCAAAGCAACCGAAGGTAAGTGCATCCTGATCTCCGGTCACGACCTGAAAGATCTGTACAACCTGCTGGAGCAGACCGAAGGTACCGGCGTTAACGTCTATACCCACGGTGAAATGCTGCCGGCGCACGGCTACCCGGAACTGCGTAAGTTCAAACACCTGATCGGTAACTACGGCAGCGGCTGGCAGAATCAGCAGGTTGAATTTGCCCGCTTCCCGGGCCCAATCGTAATGACCTCTAACTGCATCATCGACCCAACTGTTGGTGCCTACGATGACCGTATCTGGACTCGTAGCATCGTCGGTTGGCCGGGTGTAAGCCACCTCGAAGGCGACAACTTCGCTCCGGTAATCGCTCAGGCTCAGCAGATGGCGGGCTTCCCATACAGCGAAATTCCGCACCTGATCACCGTTGGTTTCGGTCGTCAGACTCTGCTGGGCGCTGCTGATACCCTGATCGACCTGGTAAGCCGCGAAAAACTGCGTCACATCTTCCTGGTTGGCGGTTGTGATGGCGCGCGTGGCGAACGTAACTACTTCACCGACTTCGCCACCAGCGTGCCGGACGACTGCCTGATCCTGACTCTGGCGTGCGGTAAATACCGTTTCAACAAACTGGAGTTCGGCGATATCGAAGGCCTGCCGCGTCTGGTCGATGCAGGTCAGTGTAACGATGCATACTCTGCCATCATCCTGGCGGTAACCCTGGCTGAGAAACTGGGCTGTGGCGTGAACGATCTGCCGCTGTCTCTGGTGCTCTCCTGGTTCGAACAGAAAGCGATTGTCATTCTGCTGACCCTGCTGTCTCTGGGTGTGAAAAACATCGTCACTGGCCCGACTGCGCCTGGCTTCTTCACGCCGGACCTGCTGGCAGTTCTCAACGAGAAGTTCGGTCTGCGCTCCGTGACCACCGTTGAAGAAGATATGAAGCAACTGCTGAGCGCGTAAGGAGTAAAGAATGACAATGCCAACTCATCAGTGCCCATGGCGGATGCAGGTTCATCACATCCATCAGGAAACGCCGGATGTATGGACAATTTCGTTGCTGTGCCACGACTATTATCCGTACCGCGCCGGGCAGTATGCACTGGTCAGCGTACGTAATTCAGCGGACACGCTGCGTGCTTACACCCTCTCTTCAACGCCGGGCGTTAGCGAATACATCACGCTGACCATCCGCCGCATTGACGATGGCGCAGGCTCACAGTGGTTAACCCGCGACGTGAAGCGCGGCGACTATATCTGGCTGTCCGATGCAATGGGTGAATTCACCTGTGAAGATAAAGCGGAAGACAGGTTCCTGATGCTGGCCGCTGGCTGTGGCGTCACGCCAATCATGTCAATGCGTCGCTGGTTGGCAAAATACCGCCCACAAGCAGATGTGCAGGTGATCTTTAACGTTCGTTCACCGCAAGATGTCATTTTTGCCGACGAATGGCGCGAGTATCCGGTGACCTTAGTTGCTGAAAACAATGCCACTGACGGTTTTGTTTCCGGCCGACTGACCACCGAACTGCTGCAAAGCGTACCGGACCTGGCTTCGCGCACCGTGATGACCTGCGGCCCGGCGCCGTATATGGATCTGGTCGAGAAAGAAGTCAACGCGCTGGGCGTGACACGCTTCTTTAAAGAGCAGTTCTTCACCCCGGTAGCTGAAGCCGCCACCAGCGGTCTGAAGTTCACCAAACTGCAGCCGGCAAAAGAGTTTTATGCGCCGGTAGGCAGTACGCTGCTGGAAGCGCTGGAAAGCAATAAAGTGCCGGTTGTCGCCGCATGCCGTGCGGGCGTTTGCGGCTGCTGCAAAACCAAAGTGGTTGACGGTAACTACACGGTCAGTAGCACCATGACGCTGACCGACGCAGAAATTGCTGAAGGTTATGTGCTGGCTTGCTCCTGTCATCCGCAGGGTGATTTAGTGCTGGCGTAATTGGCCGATATCTGATGTACAAAAGGCTACCCGGTTATATCGGGTGGCCTTTTTTTATGTTGTCAGACGCTGCAAAATTCCGATTTTTTCACCCTCCCAGGCAAAATACCGTCCTCCTCCTGCGAATTATCGACCACACTTACCTGGCACAGGTTAAGCAAAACCCCGACTACCGCGTCGAACTTTCTACAAAGGATCCCCATGAAAAAAGTGGCCATCGTCGGCGTAGGTCCCACCGGAATTTATACGTTTCATGCCCTCGTTGAGCGCGGTGAACCGCTGGAGATACAGCTTTATGAGCAAGCTGAGGAAGCTGGCGTAGGCATGCCTTATAACAGCGACAACAACGCAGACCACATGCTGGCCAATATAGCCAGCATTGAGATCCCGCCGATTTATATCAGTTATCTGACGTGGCTACAGAATCAAAGCGATGAATACCTGGCGCAGTTTCGGCTTGAACGTACATCGTTGCATGAGCGGCAATTTTTGCCCCGCGTGATCCTCGGCGACTATTATCGCGATCGTTTTTTAGCCATTGTCGATAAAGCGCAAAGATCCGGGTTCACAATTCGCGTATATGAATCAAGTAAAGTCACCGACCTGCAAGCAAACCCGACTGGGGTCTCCCTGTGGATCAATCACGCGTCACAGCCCGTCGAAGTGGATTTCGCCGCTATCGCCAGCGGCCATCTGTGGCCAGAAACTGATGCTCAGGCACGCAAGTTTTTCCCCAGTCCGTGGACCGGCCTGATGGAGGCGCAGATTAGCGCTTGCAGGGTGGGTATTCTGGGCACCTCGCTAAGCGCTATCGACGCGGCGATGGCCGTGGTCAGTCAGCATGGTACCTTCACCACCAATACCGACCGTTCACTGCAGTTCACGCGTAAACCCGACAGCCAAAACCTGAAGCTGACCCTGATGTCGCGCAGCGGTGTGCTGCCTGAAGCGGATTTTTACTGCCCTCTTCCCTATGAACCGCTGAATATCGCGACGCAAGAAGCGATTGAAGACGCCATTGCCGAGGGCCAAAACGGATTACTGGACCGCATCTTCCGGCTTATTGTGCAACAACTGCAAGACGCGGCCCCAGGGTGGTGCCAACAGGTTGCACTTGCAACGCTTAACGCCGACACATTCCCCGAGGTCTATTTTGCCGACAGGCTCAAGCATGACCCTTTTGACTGGGCGAGGCGTAACCTGGTGGAGGTTGAACGCAACAAGCAGGAACAACATACCGTCGCCTGGCGCTATACCTTATTGCGCCTCCATGAGGTTATTGAAGAGATCGTTCCTCATCTTGATGCTCGCGACGAAAAACGTTTCAGGCACGGACTGGCGCGCGTCTTTATTGATAACTATGCGGCAATCCCGTCTGAATCTATCCGCCGATTGCTGGCTCTGCACGATGCCGGGCTGATTGAGATCCTCGCACTCGGCAAAGATTATGAGCGTACAAATGAGCAGGAAATGACGGTCATTTACCACCACGGTCAGCGCAGTGAATTTGATGTATTCATTGACGCCCGAGGGCAACGGGCATTACAGAGCAAAGATATTCCGTTCCCAACGCTACGCGATCAACTGCTGGCCTGTGGCGATGAGATCCCGGATATCGGCGAAGATTACACGCTGCAAGCGCCGGAAAACGCCCGCAACCGCATCGCCTTTGGCGGACTGCCGTGGTTGATGCACGACCGTCCCTTTATTCAGGGGTTGGTGGTTAGCGCTGAAATAGGCACCGCGATGGCAAAGGCATTGACGCAACGTGCACTGAGACGTCGGCACAAACTGTGGAGCAGTGTCGACATGGATTAGCGGCCAGATTTAATGGCGAGGCGGAGATAGGTTAACGCATTCCCGCCTCTGTATTGATTCTCGGATGGCAAACTATCGCCAGGCCGAGTTTCCGGCAACGGAGAATCGCCCCGCGCCCAAAAATGCCACGGCCAGAGCGCCGATGAAGAAATACACCAGACTTTCAATTGCCCATGCGCCGGTTTTATCCAGTGACCAGGTTTCACCCATCCCGACCATCAGCCATGCCACCACCATCGTAAACGCCAGCCCCAACGCCGCCGGACGCGTCAGGATCCCAAGAATAATCAGACACGGTGCCACAACCTCTCCCAGCAGAACGCCATACGCAATAAAGCCGGGGAAACCTTTCGCTATCAGCATGCCACCGATGCCATCAATACCCGCGAACAGTTTATGCAGCCCATGAAACAGCATTAATCCCCCCACGGCAATACGTAACAAAAACTTGCCAAAATCTTCATGAGTCAGTACCCGGTTAACTGTATTTAATAGTTTTATAACCATTTGAATTTATTCCTTGTTTCACCATGTCCAATAACAAACTACGCTTAATACAGGCTTAATGAAACCTGCCGGAAATAAGAGGTAATGATAAGCATAACTATTATCTTCATCTAAACTTGTAACCGGTATCACATTAAAGGAGAAGGAAAACCATGAAACAAACGGTTGCCGCTTTTATTGCTAAAACACTTGAACAAGCTGGCGTTAAACGCATTTGGGGTGTGACGGGTGACTCGCTAAATGGCCTTAGTGACAGTCTGAATCGTATGGGAACGATTGACTGGATGCCAACCCGTCATGAAGAGGTTGCGGCCTTCGCCGCGGGCGCTGAAGCGCAGTTGACGGGAGAACTGGCCGTCTGCGCTGGCTCGTGTGGACCAGGCAACCTGCACCTGATTAACGGCCTGTTTGATTGCCACCGCAACCACGTCCCGGTACTGGCAATTGCCGCACACATTCCATCCAGTGAGATAGGCAGCGGTTATTTTCAGGAGACCCACCCGCAAGAGTTGTTTCGCGAATGTAGCCACTATTGCGAGCTGGTTTCCAGCCCTGAACAGATCCCACAGGTGCTGGCAATTGCGATGCGTAAAGCGGTGCTCAACCGCGGCGTCTCCGTGGTGGTATTACCCGGCGACGTTGCGCTGAAGCCAGCACCTGAAAGCGCCAGCACTCACTGGTATCATGCGCCGCTCCCGGTGGTCACTCCGGAAGAAGAAGAGCTCAGAAAACTAGCGCAACTGCTACGCTACTCCAGCAATATCGCCCTGATGTGCGGCAGTGGCTGCGCCGGTGCGCATAAAGAATTGGTTGAGTTTGCTGCTAAAATAAAAGCGCCGATTGTGCACGCCTTGCGTGGTAAAGAGCATGTGGAGTACGACAACCCTTACGACGTGGGCATGACCGGGCTGATCGGCTTTTCATCCGGCTTCCATACCATGATGAATGCCGACACGCTGATCCTGCTCGGTACCCAATTCCCCTATCGCCCGTTCTACCCCACCGACGCCAAGATTATTCAGATTGATATCAATCCGGCGAGCATTGGCGCGCACAGTAAAGTTGATATGGCGCTGGTAGGCGATATTAAATCCACACTCCGCACCCTGCTGCCGCTGGTGGAAGAAAAAACCGATCGGCAATTCCTGGATAAAGCGCTGGAACACTATCGTGAGGCGCGTAAAGGGCTGGATGATTTAGCCAAACCCAGCGATAAAGCCATTCATCCGCAGTATCTGGCGCAGCAGATCAGCCATTTTGCCGCTGACGACGCCATCTTCACCTGCGACGTTGGCACGCCAACGGTGTGGGCGGCACGTTATCTGAAAATGAACGGTAAACGCCGTCTGATCGGTTCGTTTAACCACGGGTCGATGGCCAATGCCATGCCGCAGGCGCTCGGCGCACAAGCAACCGAACCGGGACGCCAGGTTGTCGCAATGTGCGGTGACGGCGGTTTTAGCATGCTGATGGGCGACTTTCTGTCGGTTGTGCAAATGAAGCTGCCGGTGAAGATTATTGTCTTCAACAACAGCGTGTTGGGGTTTGTGGCGATGGAGATGAAAGCTGGCGGTTATCTGACCGACGGCACCGAACTGCACGATACAAATTTCGCACGGATTGCCGAGGCTTGCGGCATTACGGGCATTCGCGTGGAGAAATCCTCAGAGGTTGATGAAGCGCTGCAAAGGGCGATGTCGATTGACGGTCCGGTGCTGGTCGATGTGGTCGTCGCGAAAGAAGAATTGGCGATCCCGCCGCAGATCAAACTCGAACAAGCTAAAGGTTTTAGCCTGTATATGCTGCGCGCAATCATCAGCGGGCGCGGTGATGAAGTGATCGAACTGGCGAAAACTAACTGGCTCAGGTAAAACAGAGGGCATTACCTCACTTAAAAAGGAATGCCCGTGATTGATTTACGCAGTGATACCGTCACCCGGCCAAGTCGCGCCATGCTCGAAGAGATGATGGCCGCCCCGGTCGGGGACGACGTCTACGGTGATGACCCTACCGTTAATGCCCTCCAGCAATACGCAGCCGAGCTTTCTGGCAAAGAAGCCGCAATTTTCTTACCCACAGGCACTCAGGCGAACCTGGTGGCTCTCCTCAGCCATTGTCAGCGCGGCGAAGAGTATATCGCCGGTCAGGGCGCGCATAACTATCTCTACGAAGCGGGTGGCGCAGCGGTGCTCGGCAGCATTCAACCGCAACCTATCGACGCCATGCCGGATGGCTCTTTGCCGCTGGACAAAGTGGCGGCAAAAATCAAAGCGGACGATATCCATTTTGCCCGCACGCGTCTGCTCAGCCTGGAAAACACCCACAACGGCAAAGTGCTACCACGCGAGTATCTGAAAGAGGCCTGGGAATTTACCCGTGAGCGCAATCTTGCGCTGCATGTCGACGGCGCACGTATTTTTAACGCCATCGTCGCCTATGGCTGTGAGTTAAAAGATGTCACGCAATACTGCGATTCGTTCACCATTTGTCTCTCCAAAGGTTTAGGAACGCCGGTAGGCTCACTGCTGGTCGGCAGCCACGAGTACATCAAGCGCGCCATTCGCTGGCGTAAAATGACCGGCGGCGGAATGCGTCAGGCCGGTATTCTGGCGGCGGCCGGACTGTATGCGCTGAAAAATAACGTGTCGCGTTTACAAGAAGACCATGACAACGCCGCCTGGATGGCGGAACAACTGCGCGAAGCAGGAGCGGACGTCATGCGCCACGACACCAACATGCTGTTTGTCCGCGTTGGCGAAGAACACGCTGCGGCACTGGGCGAGTACATGAAAGCGCAAGGCGTGCTGATTAACGCCTCGCCGATTGTGCGTCTGGTGATGCATCTGGACGTATCGCGTGAACAGCTTGCTGAAGTCGTCGCCCACTGGCGCGCTTTTTTAACCCGCTAAGGAGATGGGCGTGCCGCAACGGATTTTGGTTCTTGGCGCCAGTGGCTACATTGGTCAGCATCTGGTACAGGCGCTCAGTCAGCAAGGGCATCAGGTGCTGGCTGCGGCACGCCGCATCGAGCGGCTGGAAAAGCAGCAGTTGGCCAACGTCAGTTGCCATAAGGTCGATTTGAATTGGCCAGATAACCTAACGCCGCTGCTGACCGGCGTTGATACGGTCTATTACCTGGTCCATGGCATGGGAGAAGGCGGTGATTTTATCGCCCATGAGCGCCAGGTAGCAATGAACGTGCGCGATGCGCTACGTGATACGCCAGTCAAACAGCTTATTTTCCTGAGCTCATTACAGGCTCCCCGGCATGAACAATCCGATCATCTGCGTGCGCGACAGATAACCGCGGACACCCTGCGCGAATCAGGCGTGCCGATGACCGAATTGCGCGCTGGTATTATCGTAGGGGCAGGTTCTGCCGCCTTTGAAGTGATGCGCGACATGGTCTACAACCTGCCGGTACTCACCCCTCCGCGCTGGGTGCGCTCGCGTACCACGCCTATCGCGCTGGAGAATTTAATGTACTACCTGGTGGCGTTGTTGGACCATCCTACACGCCAACACCGCGTGCTCGAAGCCGCCGGGCCGCAGGTATTGAGCTATCAGGAGCAGTTCGAGCATTTTATGGCGGTCAGCGGTAAACATCGCCTGCTCATCCCTGTCCCCTTTCCTACCCGCTGGATTTCGGTCTGGTTTTTGAACGTCATAACGTCAGTGCCGCCGACCACGGCAAAAGCGCTGATACAGGGGTTAAAACACGACCTGCTGGCCGATGACACCGAATTACGCACCCTGATCCCGCAAAAGCTGATTGCCTTTGATGACGCGGTGCGCAGCACGTTGAAAGAAGAAGAAAAGCTGGTCAATTCCAGCGACTGGGGTTACGACGCGCAGGCATTTGCCCGCTGGCGCCCCGAATATGGCTATTTCGCTAAACAAGCTGGCTTTAGCGTTGAAACCTCCGCCAGTCGGCAGGCGCTGTGGCAAGTGGTGAATCGCCTCGGCGGCAAAGAAGGCTATTTCTTTGGCAATATTTTATGGAAAACGCGCGCGGCGTTGGACCTGCTGGTCGGCCATAAGCTGGCGAAAGGCAGACCGCAACACTCTCTGTTGCAGGTTGGCGATACCGTTGATAGCTGGAAAGTGATCATCGTTGAGCCAGAAAAACAGCTGACGCTGCTGTTTGGGATGAAAGCGCCAGGATTGGGTCGTCTGAGCTTCACGCTGGAAGATAAAGGCGACCACCGACGCATTGATGTCCGCGCCTGGTGGCATCCGCACGGCATGCCAGGCCTCTTCTATTGGCTGCTGATGATCCCGGCGCATCTGTTCATTTTCAGAGGGATGGCGAAGCGTATTGCTAAACTTGCAGAACAAATCACAGACTCATGATAAAAAGAGCCTGTATTCTTTCATGTTTCCCATTGCATACAGACGAAATTCACGGAAGAATGCGCACGACGTTTTTTAAACACAGTGGATTGATATGAAGGTACTGGTTACCGGAGCCACCAGCGGCTTAGGCCGAAACGCGGTTGAGTTTTTATGCAGCAAAGGCGTCAGCGTCAGAGCTACCGGTCGCAACGAAGCGATGGGCAAGCTGCTGGAGAAAATGGGCGCAGAGTTTGTGCATGCCGATTTGACCGAGCTGGTCTCTTCGCAGGCAAAAGTGATGCTCGCCGGTATCGATACGCTGTGGCACTGCTCCAGTTTTACCTCACCATGGGGAACTCAGGAAGCCTTCGATCTGGCCAACGTTCGCGCAACCCGCCGTCTGGGCGAGTGGGCCGTGGCCTGGGGCGTTCGTAACTTCATTCATATCTCATCACCGTCGCTCTATTTTGATTATCACCACCATCGCGATATCAAAGAGGACTTCCGCCCCCAACGCTTCGCCAATGAATTCGCCCGCAGTAAAGCGGCTGGCGAAGATGTGATTGCGTTGCTGACACAGGCCAACCCGCAGACCCGTTTTACGGTATTGCGTCCGCAAAGCTTGTTCGGACCACACGATAAAGTCTTTATCCCGCGCCTGGCCCATATGATGTACCACTACGGCAGCATCCTGTTGCCGCACGGCGGAAGTGCGCTGGTGGATATGACCTACTACGAGAATGCGGTGCACGCGATGTGGCTGGCAAGTCAGCAAGCCTGCGATAATCTGCCGTCGGGTCGCGCGTACAACATTACCAACGGCGAGCATCGTACCCTGCGCAGTATTGTGCAGAAACTCATCGACGAGCTGAATATTGATTGCCGTATCCGCTCCGTACCCTACCCGATGCTGGACATGATTGCCCGCAGCATGGAGCGGTTAGGCAATAAATCCGCGAAAGAGCCAAAGCTTACGCATTACGGCGTCTCGAAGCTGAATTTTGACTTTACGCTGGATACCACCCGCGCTCAGGAAGAATTAGGTTATCAGCCCGTTGTGACGCTGGATGAAGGGATTGAGCGTACCGCGGCCTGGCTGCGTGACCACGGCAAGCTGCCGCGTTAACCCTGCCCGTATTTCTCCAGTAACGCTTCGGCAATCGCCTGAGTTTCTGCATCCGCCACGCCGTTCCATAACGTCGGGCGGAAGTGCATCTGGAAGGCCATAATCACCCGCCGCTGTTCACGCGGCGTCATTTCAGGTTTTACCTCATAACCATAGCGCGACAGCAGATCGAGCAATGATGAGGTTTCTACCGGTGTATCGGGCGCTCGTCCGGCAAGATAAAACGCCACCCGCTGAGCATCCGGCCACGCGCCAATTCCCTGAGCAGCCAGTTCTTCCCATGGAAACAGCGGACCTGGATCGTCCTTGCGCTGCGGTGCAACATCCGCATGGGCCACCACGTTCTGCGGTTTTATGTCATAGCGGGCAATAATATCTTTCGCCAAGGGGATTAACGCCTGAATTTGCGCGGGTTCAAACGGCGCAAAATACTTGCTGCCCGCCGATTTTTGCCAGCCACGGTTTTCCAGCTCAATGCCGATCGAGGTATCGTTAATTCGCGTAGCGCCGCGCCAAAAGCTAATCCCCGCATGCCAGGCCAGATCTTTTTCCGCTACCAGTTGCCAGATACGCGGTTTGCCGTGGTAGAGCGGCGGCACTGCCGGGATCAGATAGTGCGAGCTGACGTTTTTATCGGTCAGCGTAGCCAGAGAAGAGTCGAAATCATCGGCCGTGTAATGGATAACCAGCACTTTAATGCGCGGGTAAGCAGCCTGCGCCTGACGACGGGTATCTAACTGATACCCGTCTTTGTCGACAATCCCTTTTTCGCCAGCACATCCTACCAGCAGCAGCGTTAATGCCAGCAGAGACAGCAGACGCTTCATCGGCGAGTTTTCACCGCGGTGCCGCTGACGCTCACCATCAGCATGCTACCGTCTTTGCCTACGGTTTCGTAATCGATATCGATACCGACTACCGCATCAGCACCGAGCGCTTTTGCCTGTTCACCAAGCTCCTGAAAAGCAATCTCACGCGCTTTACGCAGCTCTTTTTCATACGCGCCGGAGCGACCGCCGACGATATCGCGAATGCCGGCGAAGAAATCGCGGAAGATATTCGCGCCTAAAATGGCTTCGCCAGTCACAACACCGCAGTATTCCACGATGCTCTGCCCTTCCAGCGTAGGGGTAGTCGAAAACTGCATGGTTAATCTCCTTTTTGCGCTAAGAGCACGATCTCAAAAGCATTATCGAACCGATCCACTATCATTGAAAGGATATATTCTTTACACAAAATAATTCGAGTTGCAGGAAGGCGGCAAGAGAGTGAATCTCCAGGAGCATAGATAACTATGTGACTGGGGTGAACGCACGTAGCCAACGCACAAGCAACTTGAAGTATGACATGTAAATCAACGTAGAACACTAATAGTAGAAAGCTAATAAGGAAATCATTATGCGCTACTCGAAACTCTCTCTGCTGGTTCCATGTGCACTACTTCTCAGCGCCTGTACTACCGTAACGCCGGCCTACAAAGATAACGGCACGCGTAGCGGCTCATGCGTAGAAGGCGGGCCAGACAGCGTGGCTCAACAATTCTATGATTACCGTATTCAGCACCGAAACAATGACATTACCCCCCTTCGTCCGTACCTCAGCGACAACCTGGCGAAACTGCTGAACGATGCCAGCCGTGATAACGCGCATCGCGATCTGTTTAACAGCGATCCGTTCTCTAGTCGCGCTACGTTACCGGACAGTGCCAGCGTCGCCAGCGCATCGACCATTCCGAATAGTGATGCACGCAACATTCCGCTGCGCGTAGAGCTTAAACAGGGTGACCAAAGCTGGCGTGATGAAGTGCTGATGATCCGCGAAGGCCAGTGCTGGGTAGTTGACGATGTCCGCTATCTGGGCGGCAGCGTACACGCGCCAGCCGGGACGCTGCGCCAGTCTGTCGAAAACCGCTAACCGCCCCATTCACCCGTCTGAATCATAACCCCCATAAATTGTCTGGCATTCTGCATAGAATGCCGACAATTATTCTTGCCCACTGGTGGCCCCGCTATTTTGTGCTATGTTTAGATAAGAATGCGGTTTGCATTTAACTTTTAACGCATAAATATTGCATAACTATTCTGTCAAAGGTAGTATCTGCGGCTTCAATAGCTATCAGACTGCCAGTATCGAGTGTCAATGAGTATTCAATTAAACGGCATTAACTGCTTCTACGGCGCACATCAGGCGCTGTTCGATATCACGCTGGATTGCCCTCAGGGTGAAACACTGGTGTTACTTGGCCCAAGTGGAGCCGGGAAAAGCTCGCTGCTGCGCGTACTCAACCTGCTTGAGATGCCGCGCTCGGGCACTCTCTCTATTGCGGGTAACCGTTTCGACTTCACGAAGACCCCGTCAGACAAAGCCATTCGGGAGCTGCGTCAGAACGTGGGCATGGTCTTCCAGCAATACAACCTTTGGCCGCATCTCACGGTTGTGCAGAATCTGATTGAAGCGCCCTGCCGCGTACTGGGTCTGACAAAAGATCAAGCGCTGGCGCGTGCCGAAAAATTGCTGGAACGTCTGCGCCTGAAGCCGTACAGCGATCGCTACCCACTGCATCTCTCCGGTGGCCAGCAACAGCGTGTGGCCATTGCCCGCGCGTTGATGATGGAGCCGCAGGTGCTGCTGTTTGATGAACCTACCGCAGCGCTTGATCCGGAAATTACTGCCCAAATCGTCAGCATCATTCGTGAACTGGCGGAAACCAACATTACTCAGGTGATCGTCACCCACGAAGTGGAAGTTGCACGTAAAACGGCCAGCCGTGTGGTGTATATGGAAAACGGTCATATCGTCGAGTTTGGGGATGCGAGCTGCTTTGCCAACCCGCAAACCGAAGCGTTTAAAAACTATCTCTCTCACTAAGATTCGGGACAATACAATGAAAAAAGTTCTGATTGCCGCGCTAATCGCAGGTTTTAGCCTTTCCGCTACCGCAGCCCAAACCATCCGTTTCGCCACCGAAGCGTCTTATCCTCCGTTTGAATCTATTGATGCGAATAACAAAATCGTAGGGTTTGACGTTGATCTGGCGAATGCGCTGTGTAAAGAGATTGACGCGACCTGTACCTTCACCAATCAGGCCTTCGACAGCCTGATCCCGAGCCTGAAATTCCGTCGTTTTGACGCGGTGATGGCCGGTATGGACATCACGCCAGAGCGTGAAAAACAGGTTCTGTTCACCACCCCGTATTACGACAACTCTGCCCTGTTTGTTGGCCAACAGGGTAAATACACCAGCATTGACCAGCTGAAAGGCAAAAAAGTCGGTGTACAAAACGGTACTACGCACCAGAAATTCATCATGGATAAACATCCGGAAGTGACCACCGTACCGTATGACAGCTACCAGAATGCCAAACTCGATCTGCAAAATGGTCGTATTGACGGCGTATTTGGTGATACCGCAGTGGTGACCGAATGGCTGAAAGATAATCCAAAGCTGGCCGCAGTTGGCGACAAAGTGACGGATAAAGATTACTTCGGTACGGGTCTGGGCATCGCTGTGCGCCAGGGCAATACCGAGCTGCAGCAGAAATTTAACGCTGCGCTGGAAAAAGTGAAGAAAGATGGGACTTACGAGACCATCTACAACAAATGGTTCCAGAAGTAATACTTGATGAATGAATTTTTTCCTTTAGCAAGCGCCGCCGGGATGACCGTCGGCCTTGCCGTTTGTGCGCTGATTATTGGCCTCGCGCTCGCCATGTTTTTTGCCGTCTGGGAGTCAGTAAAATGGCGTCCGGTGGCATGGACGGGCTCAGCTCTGGTCACCATCCTGCGTGGTCTGCCGGAAATTCTGGTGGTTCTGTTCATCTATTTCGGCTCTTCACAGCTGCTGCTGACGCTGGCCGATGGCTTTACGATCAATCTCGGGGTTGTACAAATCCCGGTTCAGATGCAGATCGAAAACTTCGACGTCAGCCCGTTCTTGTGCGGTGTAATTGCGCTGTCATTGCTGTATGCGGCTTACGCGTCGCAAACGCTGCGTGGCGCGCTGAAGGCCGTACCACTCGGACAATGGGAATCAGGTCAGGCGTTGGGTTTGTCTAAAGCCGCGATCTTCTTTCGCCTGGTGATGCCGCAGATGTGGCGTCACGCTCTGCCGGGACTGGGTAACCAGTGGCTGGTATTGCTGAAAGATACCGCGCTGGTCAGCCTTATCAGCGTGAACGATCTGATGCTGCAAACCAAGAGCATTGCCACCCGTACCCAGGAGCCGTTTACCTGGTACATTGTGGCGGCGGCTATTTACCTGGTGATTACGCTGGTGAGTCAGTACATTCTCAAACGCATTGACCTGCGCGCGACACGATTTGAGCGGAGACCAGGCTAATGCTTGAGTATTTACCTGAATTGTTAAAAGGGCTGCATACCAGCCTGACGCTGACGGTCGCCTCCATCGTGGTTGCTCTGGTGCTGGCGCTGGTTTTCACCGTCATCCTGACGCTAAAAACGCCGATTGTGGTCTGGTTGGTTCGCGCCTATATCACGTTGTTTACCGGTACTCCGCTGCTGGTGCAAATCTTCCTGATCTACTACGGGCCAGGGCAGTTCCCGACGCTACAGGAGTATCCGGTACTGTGGCACCTGCTCTCTGAACCGTGGCTGTGCGCCTTAATTGCGCTATCGTTAAATAGTGCGGCTTATACCACCCAGCTGTTCTACGGTGCTATCCGCGCAATCCCGGAAGGCCAGTGGCAGTCCTGTGGAGCGTTGGGGATGAGTAAGAAGGATACGCTGGCGATTCTGTTGCCGTACGCCTTTAAACGCGCCCTCTCCTCGTATTCCAACGAAGTGGTGCTGGTGTTTAAAAGTACCTCACTGGCATACACCATCACGCTGATGGAAGTCATGGGCTATAGTCAGCTGCTGTACGGTCGCACTTATGACGTCATGGTTTTCGGCGCGGCGGGTGTGATTTACCTGATCGTCAACGGTTTGCTGACGCTGATGATGCGCTTGATCGAACGTAAAGCGCTGGCGTTTGAACACCGGAATTAAATCGGTTTTTATGTCTGATGGCGCTACGCTTATCAGGCTACGATTCATCTTCCGTTGTACACTCTCCGGTGAATATGCATAAAGCCAAAATAAAAAAGACGGACAACAACCTAAATTGTCCGTCTTTTTTTATATCAGAAAAAATAGTTAATCATTTTTATTGCATATAAATTCATTAAATGGCATTGTTAATTCACGCCGCAGACACGGTAAATAATCATAAGATTGACAGACGGGAGTTCCACCATGAAAAAGTTAGTACTGGCCGCATTACTTGCTACTTTCGCCGCTGGCGCCTCAGCTGCTGATAAAATTAGTTTTGGTGTATCAGCTACTTATCCGCCATTTGAGTCACTGGATGCAAGCAATAAAATTGTCGGTTTTGACATCGACCTGGCAACGGCACTGTGTAAACAAATGCAGGCTGACTGTACTTTCACCAATCATGCTTTTGATAGCTTGATTCCCGCGCTGAAATTCAAAAAATATGATGCGGTGATTTCCGGAATGGACATCACGCCTGAGCGTAGCAAGCAGGTGGCATTTACTCAGCCTTACTATGCAAACTCCGCGCTGGTGATTGCGAAAAAAGACACCTATAAAACCTTTGCCGACCTGAAAGGGAAACGCATTGGCATGGAAAACGGTACCACGCACCAGAAATACCTGCAGGACAAACACCCTGAAGTGAAAACCGTGGCCTACGACAGCTATCAGAATGCGATTATCGACCTGAAAAATGGTCGTATTGATGGCGTATTTGGCGATACCGCCGTGGTTAACGAGTGGCTGAAAACCAACCCGCAGTTAGGCGTAGCCACTGACAAAGTGACCGACCCACAATACTTCGGTACTGGTCTTGGCATTGCGGTTCGCCCGGATAACAAAGCCCTGCTGGAAAAACTGAATAGCGCGCTGGCCGCAATCAAAGCTGACGGCACGTACCAAAAAATCAGCGATCAGTGGTTCCCACAGTAACGTCCACCCAATCTGAAAAGCCGCATTCTGCGTAATGCGGTTCAGTTAACGCCTCAGTTTCAGAAATCATCACCTGTGCTGGCAGAAGTTATGAATATGCTATCTCACCGTAAGAGTTCCGTTCACCTCATGTGCATCGTTTCTCTGAAACACCGGTTCCTGTGAACGTGTAAAGGGCGTTCTCCGCCACGCCCTTTACAATCCCGGCTCCCGGCGGGAAAATTGCCGCTCCGCGGTCCCCTCCGTTTATTCCTCCAGGCTACCGGGCCGGGCGCGA
>NZ_JAOWCH010000064.1:0-22416 GCF_030337065.1 Citrobacter sp. Cb004
AAATTAACCTGTTTCAAAGCCTACGATATTCGCGGCAGGCTGGGCGAAGAGCTGAATGAAGAGATTGCGTGGCGCATTGGCCGCGCTTACGGCGAGTTCCTGAAGCCTAAATCTATTGTTCTGGGCGGCGATGTGCGTCTGACCAGCGAGACGCTAAAGCTGGCGCTGGCGAAAGGGCTGCAGGATGCGGGGGTGAATGTGCTGGATATTGGCATGTCGGGCACCGAAGAGATTTACTTCGCCACCTTCCACCTTGGCATTGACGGCGGTATTGAAGTGACCGCCAGCCATAATCCGATGGATTACAACGGCATGAAGCTGGTGCGGGAAGGGGCGCGGCCCATCAGCGGTGATACCGGTCTGCGCGACGTGCAGCGCCTGGCGGAAGCCAACGACTTCCCGGCGGTTGATGCGACAAAACGTGGCCACTATCAGCGTATTACTACCCGCGATGCCTACATCGACCACCTGCTGGGTTACATCAATCCCGGCAGCCTGAAACCGATGAAGCTGGTGCTCAACTCCGGCAACGGTGCGGCAGGTCCAGTGGTTGACGTCATTGAAGCCCGTTTTAAGGCGCTGGGGGTGCCGGTCGAGTTCATCAAAATTCACAATACGCCGGATGGCAACTTCCCCAACGGTATCCCCAATCCTCTGCTGCCGGAATGCCGGGCCGACACGCGCAATGCGGTGATTGAACACGGTGCGGATATGGGGATTGCCTTCGACGGTGATTTTGACCGCTGCTTCCTGTTCGATGAAAAAGGTCAGTTCATTGAGGGCTACTACATTGTCGGCCTGCTGGCAGAAGCGTTTCTGGAGAAGAATCCGGGGGCGAAAATTATCCACGACCCGCGCCTGTCCTGGAATACCGTGGACGTGGTGACGGCGGCAGGCGGTAAACCGGTGATGTCAAAAACCGGGCACGCGTTTATCAAAGAGCGGATGCGCCATGAAGATGCCATTTATGGCGGTGAAATGAGCGCGCATCACTATTTCCGTGATTTTGCTTACTGCGACAGCGGAATGATCCCGTGGCTGCTGGTGGCGGAACTGCTGAGTCTGAAAGGACAGTCGCTGGGTGAACTGGTCCGTGACCGGATGGTGGCCTATCCGGCGAGTGGGGAAATCAACAGCACGCTGGCAGAGCCGGCGGCAGCGATTGCGCGTGTGGAGCAGCACTTTTCCAGTGAGGCGCTGACGGTGGACAGAACGGACGGTATCAGCATGGCGTTTGTCGACTGGCGCTTCAATTTACGCTCTTCCAATACCGAACCGGTGGTGCGCCTGAACGTGGAATCGCGCGGAAATATTCCGTTGATGGAAGCGCGAACGCGCACTCTTCTGGCGTTACTGAATCAGTAATGCCGGTGCTTCCTTTGCCCGCTTATGGGCAAAGGGTGACTAACAGGAACCACGATGACACATCTAAAAAAGCGCGAACGCGCCAAAACCAATGCGTCGTTAATTTCGATGGTGCAACGCTTTTCAGATATCACCATCATGTTTGGCGGGTTGTGGGTGATCTGCGAATTAAGCGGTTTGCCTTTCCTGTATATGCACCTGCTGGTGGCGCTGATCACGCTGGTCGTTTTTCAGATGCTCGGTGGCATAACGGATTTTTATCGCTCCTGGCGCGGCGTCAAAATTTCCACTGAGCTGGTGCTGTTACTACAAAACTGGACGCTGAGTCTGATTTTTAGCGCAGGTCTGATCGCCTTTAATAACGATTTCGATAACCGTCTCGCCGTCTGGCTGGCATGGTATCTCCTTTCAAGCGTCGGCCTGGTGTTGAGTCGTTCGTTTATTCGCTACGGTGCGGGGTGGCTGCGTAATCGTGGTTACAACACCCGCCGGGTGGCGGTGGCTGGCGACCTGCCCGCCGGACAAATGCTGCTGGACAGTTTTCGCCATGAACCGTGGCTGGGATTTGAAGTGGCGGGGGTCTATCACGACCCAATCCCTGGAAAAAACTCCCGCGACTGGGCCGGTAATCTGCAACAACTGGTGGACGACGCCAAAGCTTCACGCATTCATAACGTTTATATCGCCATGTCGATGAGCGATGGCGCCAGCGTAAAAAAACTGGTGCGTGAGTTGGCCGACACTACCTGCTCGGTGATCCTCATTCCTGATGTCTTTACCTTCAACATCCTGCATTCACGGATTGAAGAGATGAACGGCGTTCCGGTAGTGCCGCTGTATGACACGCCGCTCTCAGGGATTAATCGCCTGTTAAAGCGCGCGGAAGATATCGTGCTGGCTTCACTGATCCTGCTGCTTATTTCCCCGGTGCTGTGTGGTATTGCGCTGCTGGTAAAACTGACCTCCAAAGGTCCGGTGATTTTCCGCCAGACCCGCTATGGCATGGACGGGAAGCCGATCAAAGTCTGGAAGTTTCGCTCGATGAAAGTGATGGAGAACGACGCGGTGGTAACGCAGGCGACGCAAAACGATCCGCGCGTTACCCCTGTGGGAAATTTCCTGCGCCGGACGTCGCTCGATGAACTGCCGCAGTTTATTAACGTCCTGACCGGGGGGATGTCTATCGTCGGGCCACGTCCGCATGCGGTGGCGCATAACGAACAGTACCGCCAACTGATCGAGGGGTACATGTTACGCCATAAGGTGAAACCGGGCATTACCGGCTGGGCGCAAATCAACGGCTGGCGCGGTGAAACCGATACACTGGAAAAAATGGAAAAACGTGTGGAGTTTGACCTCGAATACATTCGCGAGTGGAGCGTGTGGTTCGATATCAAAATTGTTTTTCTGACGGTATTCAAAGGCTTTGTGAACAAAGCGGCGTATTAACATGAGTTTACGAGAAAAAACGCTTAATGGCGCAAAGTGGTCGGCGATTGCTACGGTGATCATTATTGGTCTGGGACTTATCCAGATGACCGTCCTGGCGCGGATTATTGATAACCACCAGTTTGGGTTGTTAACCGTGTCGCTGGTGATCATTGCGCTGGCCGATACGCTGTCGGATTTCGGTATCGCCAATTCAATTATTCAGCGCAAAGACATCGGTTATCTTGAGCTGACAACGCTGTACTGGCTCAACGTTGGGCTGGGTATGGTGGTATGTGTGGTGATGTTTCTGCTTAGCGGGACGATTGCCAGCGTGCTCAATAATCCCGAACTGGCGCCACTCATCAAAACCTTATCGCTGGCGTTTGTGGTGATACCGCACGGGCAGCAGTTTCGCGCGCTGATGCAAAAAGAGCTGGCCTTCAACAAAATTGGCATGATTGAAACCAGTTCGGTGTTGGCCGGTTTTACCTTTACCGTGGTCAGCGCCTATTTCTGGCCGCTCGCGCTGACGGCCATTCTCGGGTATCTGGTGAACAGTACGCTACGAACGCTGCTGTTCGGCTATTTTGGTCGCCGGATTTACCGTCCGGGACTGCATTTTTCGCTGGCATCCGTTTCGTCGAATCTGCGTTTTGGCGCGTGGCTGACGGCAGACAGTATTATCAATTACCTCAATACCAACCTTTCCACGTTGGTTTTAGCCAGAACGTTGGGCGCAGGTGTGGCGGGCGGATTCAATCTCGCCTGGAACGTGGCGGTTGTTCCCCCGATCAAACTGAACCCGATTATTACCCGTGTCCTGTTTCCGGCGTTTGCCAAAATTCAGGACGACAGTGAAAAGCTACGGGTGAATTTTTACAAGCTGCTGTCGGTGGTCGGGATCATTAACTTCCCGGTACTCCTGGGATTGATGGTGGTGTCGAACAATGTGGTGCCGCTGGTATTTGGCGAGAAGTGGAACGGTATTATTCCCGTCTTGCAACTGCTGTGCATTGTTGGACTGCTGCGCTCTGTGGGGAATCCGATCGGTTCACTGCTGATGGCGAAAGCACGGGTCGACATCAGCTTCAAATTCAATGTGTTCAAAACCTTTCTGTTTATTCCCGCCATTTTCATCGGTGGTCATCAGGCCGGGGCGATTGGCGTGACGCTGGGCTTTTTGCTGGTCCAGGTGATTAACACGATCCTCAGTTACTTCGTGATGATCAAACCTGTTCTTGGCTCCAGCTACCGCCAGTACATGCTCAGTCTGTGGCTGCCGTTATATCTCTCTTTACCTACCCTTGTGGTGAGCTATGCGCTGGACGTAATGCTGCGCAGCCAACTGTCGCCAGGCGCGTTGCTGGGGATCCAGGTAGCGGCAGGAGCACTGGCGTTCGCGGCGATGATTGTGGTGTCGCGCCATCCGTTAGTGGTGGAAATAAAACGCCAGCTCTGCCGCAGTGAAAAAATGAAAACCTTGCTTCGTGCAGGATAAGAACAACGCTTTAAGAGGTCATAATGAAACTATTAATTTTAGGCAACCATACCTGTGGGAACCGTGGGGATAGCGCGATTCTGCGCGGTTTGCTGGATGCCATTAACGCGTTGCGTCCTGAGACTGAAGTGGATGTTATGAGCCGTTATCCGGTGAGTTCTTCGTGGTTGCTGAACCGCCCGGTGATGGGCGATCCGCTGTATTCGCAGATGAAGCAACACAATAACGCCGCGGGCGTTATGGGACGCGTGAAGAAAGTGCTGCGTCGTCGCTATCAGCATCAGGTGCTGCTCTCGCGTGTCACCGATTCCGGTAATCTGCGCAATATCGCGATCGCCCAGGGGTTTACCGATTTTGTTCGTCTGCTGTCGCGCTACGACGCCATTATCCAGGTCGGCGGATCGTTTTTTGTCGATTTGTATGGCGTACCGCAGTTTGAACATGCCCTGTGTACGTTTATGGCGAAAAAACCGCTGTACATGATTGGCCACAGCGTGGGGCCATTCCAGGATGAACAGTTTAATCAACTGGCGAACTACGTTTTTGGACACTGTAATGCGTTGATTTTGCGTGAATCCGTCAGTCTGGATCTGATGAAGCACAGTGCAATAAACACGGATAAAGTCGAAACCGGGGTAGATACCGCCTGGCTGGTAAATAACCATGATGAGGATTATGAGCCTGGTTATGCCGTACAGCACTGGTTACACATGGCGGCAAAACAGAAGACCGTTGCCATTACTCTGCGTGAGCTGACTCCTTTTGATAAGCGTCTGGGGACAACGCAGCAGGCCTATGAGCAAGCTTTTGCCGGGGTAGTGAACCGCATCCTTGATGAAGGTTACCAGGTGATAGCGCTGTCAACCTGTACCGGTATTGATAGTTACAACAAAGATGACCGCATGGTGGCGTTGAACCTGCGCCAGTATATTAACGACCCGGGCCGTTATCACGTGGTGATGGATGAACTCAACGACCTGGAGATGGGGAAAATTTTGGCTGCATGCGATCTGACGGTGGGGACTCGTTTACACTCGGCCATCATCTCGATGAATTTTATGACGCCAGCCATCGCCATTAATTATGAGCATAAATCGGCAGGGATCATGCAACAACTGGGGTTAGCAGAGATGGCCGTCGATATTCGCCATCTGCTCGATGGCAGCCTGGAAGGGAAGGTCGCCGATGCTCTCGGACAGCTACCTGAGCTGAACATACGTCTCGGCGACGCGGTTAGGCGTGAGCGTGAACGTGGGGTGAACATGGTGCAATCGGTTTTAACGCGTATTGAGGGGGAAAAATGAAGGTTGGCTTTTTCCTGCTTAAATTTCCGCTCTCCTCCGAGACCTTTGTACTCAATCAGATTACCGCATTTATCGACATGGGCTACGACGTGGAAATTGTCGCGTTGCACAAGGGCGATCTTGAAAATATCCATGCTTCATTTAATACCTACCGTCTGGGTGAAAAAACGCGCTGGTTACTGAATGAGCCGAACAGCAAACTGGCGAAGCTTAAGTATAGGGCAGTGGCGGCCCTGCGCGGTATTACCCGCTCAGCCACCTGGAAAGCGCTGAATGTTTCACGCTATGGCGATGAGGCGCGCAATCTGATTTTGGCGGCCATTTGTGGCGCGAACCCGCGGGCGTTTGAAGCGGATGTGTTTATCGCTCATTTTGGACCCGCAGGTGTAACGGCCGCCAAACTGCGTGAGCTTGGGATGATCCGCGGCAAAATCGCCACGGTATTTCACGGCATTGATGTTTCGCATCGGGATGTGCTTGCCCACTACACCCCTGAATATCAGCAACTGTTTGAACGTGGGGATTTGATGTTACCCATCAGCAACCTCTGGGCCGGACGTTTAAAAAATATGGGGTGCCCGCCGCAGAAAATCGCGGTCTCGCGCATGGGAATCGATATGACGCGCTTTACGCCCCGCCAGTTGAAATCGCCAGCCGCCCCGCTGGAGATTATCTCTGTCGCCCGGTTAACTGAGAAAAAAGGACTGCACGTCGCCATCGAAGCCTGTCGTCAGTTGAAAGAGCAGGGCGTTGCATTCCGTTATCGCATCCTTGGCATTGGCCCCTGGGAGCGTCGTCTGCGTACGCTAATTGAGCAATATCAACTTGATGATGTGATTGAGATGCCTGGCTTTAAACCCAGCCATCAGGTGAAGGAAATGCTTGAGCAGGCGGATGTCTTTTTGCTGCCGTCGATCACCGGAAGGGATGGCGATATGGAGGGGATCCCGGTGGCGCTGATGGAGGCGATGGCAGTGGGGATCCCGGTGATTTCCACCGTCCATAGTGGGATCCCTGAACTGGTCGAGTCGGGCAAGTCTGGCTGGCTGGCACCGGAAAACGATGCGCAGGCGCTGGCCGAGCGGTTAGCGGCATTTAGCCTGCTCGACAGTGAGCAGGTGCAGCCGATTGTGCAGTGTGCGCGAGAAAAAATTGCAAATGAATTTAATCAGTTAGCGATCAATAAACAGTTAGCCAGTCTGCTGCAAACGATGTAAATCGAGGTTGTATGTCAGAGAAAAAACTCTCACGCCGTACTTTTCTGGCGGCAGGCTCTGCGCTTGTCGTGCTGCATTCTCCCGTTGTTCGGGCGCTAGAATCACCGGGCAGCGTCAACATTCAGGATTACAACCCACAGGATTGGGTGGCTTCTTTCAGGCAGGCGTTCAAAGAAGGACAAACGGTCGTCGTACCAACAGGCCTGGAATGTAAGGATATCAATACCGCCATCGTTATCCCGCCAGGCAAAACGCTATTCCTGCAAGGGCGAATAAGTGGCAATGGCCGTGGGCGCTTTGTTCTGCAGGATGGATGCAAGGTGATGGGCGAGCAGGGCGGGAGCCTGAGGAACGTTACCCTCGATGTGCGGGGGTCGGACTGTGTGATAAAAGGGATTGCCATGAGCGGTTTCGGTCCGGTGACGCAAATCTATATCGGCGGTAAAACCTCGAGGCTGATGCGTAATCTGACGATCGATGATATTACCGTCACGCGCGCTAACTATGGCATTTTGCGTCAGGGTTTTCATAATCGAATGGACGGCGTAAAGATCACGAACAGCCGTTTTAGCGATTTACAGGGTGATGCAATTGAGTGGAATGTGGCGATAAACGACAGCAATATCCTCATTTCTGACCATGTCATTGAACGTATCAACTGTACCAACGGCAACGTGAACTGGGGCATCGGCATCGGTCTGGCGGGGAGTACCTATGACAATACCTATCCCGATGAACTGGCGGTAAAAAACTTTGTGGTAGCGAACATCACCGGTAGCGACTGCCGACAGTTAGTCCATGTGGAGAACGGCAAACACTTTATTATTCGTAATATTACCGCGCGGAATATCACCCCGGATTATAGTAAGAAAGCGGGCATTGATAATGCGACGGTCGCTATTTACGGATGTGATAATTTCGTAATTGATAATATCAATATGGAGAATAGCGCAGGTATGCTCATTGGTTACGGCGTAATCAAAGGGCGTTATTTATCCATTCCACAAAACTTTAAGTTAAATAATATCCATCTGGATAATACGAAACGTGAATACAAATTGCGCGGTATTCAGATCTCCTCTGGTAATGCGACTTCATTTGTGGCGATTACCAATGTGGAGATGAAACGTGCCACGCTTGAGTTGCATAACCAACCACAGCACCTTTTTTTACGTAACATCAGGGTTATGCAGCAATCCGCGACGGGACCCGCACTTAAGATGCACTTCGATCTCCGTCAGGATGTGCGCGGCAAGTTTATGGCTAAACAGGACACATTACTCTCGCTGGCGAATGTCCATGCGGTAAACGAAACCGGGCAAAGCTCAGTTGACATCGACCGGGTAAACCATCAGGTGGTGAATGTCGAAGCGGTGAATTTTCGACTCCCGGGACGGGAGCTGTAACTTTGCGACCATTCCTGGCTAAAGTGACACTCCCTGGGATTAAGATTACTGCATTGCGAAGTTAAGCGGCGTAACATACGCTGCATCGGAGTAATGTAATTCATACTGGCTAAAACAAGCTAAAAAGCTATAATTCAGCAACAATTGAATAGGTGAATGACTTAATGATTAATTTGAAAGCAGTTATTCCGGTAGCAGGTCTGGGGATGCACATGTTGCCTGCCACGAAGGCAATCCCTAAAGAGATGCTACCGATCGTAGACAAGCCGATGATTCAATACATTGTCGACGAAATTGTAGCTGCAGGTATCAAAGAAATCGTGCTGGTGACTCATGCGTCTAAGAACGCGGTTGAGAACCACTTCGACACCTCTTACGAACTCGAATCGTTGCTTGAGCAGCGTGTTAAGCGCCAGCTATTAGCCGAGGTGCAGTCTATCTGTCCTCCAGGCGTGACTATTATGAACGTTCGTCAGGCTCAGTTACTGGGCCTGGGTCATTCAATTCTTTGTGCTCGCCCAATTGTTGGGGATAACCCGTTTGTCGTCGTATTACCTGACGTCATTCTTGATACAGCGAGCGCGGATCCGCTGCGCTACAACCTGGCTGCCATGGTTGCTCGTTTTAATGAGACCGGGCGTAGTCAGGTGCTGGCTAAGCGTATGGAAGGCGATCTGTCTGAGTACTCTGTTATTCAGACCAAAGAGCCTTTAGATAATGAAGGCAAAGTCAGCCGTATCGTTGAATTCATTGAAAAACCAGACCAGCCGCAGACTCTGGATTCCGATCTGATGGCAGTAGGGCGCTACGTGCTTTCTGCTGATATCTGGGCAGAATTGGAGCATACCCAGCCAGGTGCCTGGGGGCGTATTCAGTTGACGGATGCTATTGCTGAGCTGGCGAAAAAACAGTCTGTTGATGCCATGCTGATGACTGGCGACAGCTACGATTGCGGGAAGAAAATGGGCTATATGCAGGCGTTTGTTAAGTACGGACTGCGTAACCTGAAGGAAGGGCCGAAGTTCCGTAAGAGCATAGAGAAGCTACTGAGCGAGTAGATTTACAGAGCTTTGTGACGGTACGCCAGAAAAATAGCGGCAGCTAACATCCCTGTATCTGTGCTTTATGCTGTGGGGTGTTGCTGTCGTTTTTTCATGAAAAACACCCAATAACAAAGAGTTAACCTACTAAGTTTAATCCAGGATTGGGCTGATTTTTTCTTGTTTCGGGTAGCATTTGGTAAGACAATTAGGCATAAAAATTTCAGAGCTTTGCGAGGGTGATCGAACCTCTGGAATTTAAGCAGTGCACTGGTAGCTGTTGAGCCAGGGGCGGTAGCATGTCTATTCGAATCAGAAAACTTATAAATCTATAAATATTGAGTAGGTTTATTACTTGGATTGCAAAATTTCGCAGGTGTTTTCAATGCTGTCTAAACTTACCAAAAAAATAAATATTAATTTTGAAATTAAGAAAATAATTTCAAATGCAGGTTGGCTTTTATTTGATAAATTCGTCCGATTAATGTTTGGACTGCTTGTAGGGGTATGGGTAGCTCGTTATTTGGGTCCAGAAACATATGGTCAGCTAGCATATGTAATAACGCTCATTAGTTTTTTTCAAGTAATCGCTTTACTTGGAATGGATACGATTTTAGTACGCGATATTGCTCATAATATAGATAAGGCACATCAAGATTTAGGAACCGCGCTCATTTTGCGTTTCTGTGTTGGTTTTTTATGTTTAATAGTGGCTGTGAGTGGGGTGGCTTTTTTTAATGGCGCCCATTTTGCATTACTAACATTATTGGCTGGCGGTGGATTAGTATTTCAATGCGTTGATACAATTGATATTTGGTTTCAAAGTCAAAGTCAGAGTAAAAGAACTGTTATAGCAAAATTATGCGCATACACTATTACAAATATAATGAGAATTGTTCTAATATTGTGTCACAGTCCACTATGGACTTTCGCGTTACTACTTAGCATGGATGCATTACTATCTGCGTTAGCACTGACCTTTGCGTATAGAAAATTTAGAACTAAGCATAAGTGGTCTGCAACTATAGAAAAAAGCAAATTACTACTTAGTGAATCTTGGCCTTATTTAGTTAGTGGTCTATCGATCATATTATATATGAGAATAGATCAGGTCATGATAAAAAATTTATTAGGTGAGGCATCTTTAGGTATTTATGCGGCAGCATTACAATTTTCGACATTATGGAATTTTGTTCCGGTAACATTATCAGTGAGTTTGGCTCCATATATTGCCAGAAAGAAGAGAGAGGGGGAATATGAATATTATAAAGCTATCGGTAATGTTTTCCTGATGTTTTCCGCCATTGGCTGGGGAATAACTTTAATAATTTCAGTAATGTCACCATTTATTATAGAAATTATGCTAGGAACAAATTATACCAACGGAATTGGAGTGCTTGCTATCCATGTAGTGACCAACTTATTCATATGCTTAGGGGTAGCTCAAAGCTTATGGATTGTTAATGAAAGGAAAGGTACATTTACTCTATATAAGTCGCTTACAGGCCTTGTTGTTTGTGGAATAGCAAACTTTACTTTAATTCCATACTATGGAATTAAAGGTGCCGCGATATCTGCAGTAATGTCTCAGTTTTCAGCATCTATATTATTTAATCTGTTTTTTGCTAAAAGAATTTTCTTGATGCAACTCAAAAGTTTATTTTTTTTAAGATAATAAACAGGAACAAAAAGTGAAAAAATATTCTCCTGTAATCGCTTTTGTCTATTCACGACCTGAGCATACAAAAAAAATGTTGTCGGCATTAAGCAATAATAGTCTCGCAGAATATACTGATCTTATTATCTATTCAGATGGTGCAAAAGCCCCCAAAGATGATGCTGGAGTCCAGGCTGTTAGAGAATATATTGATACTATCACAGGATTCAATAGTGTAACTATAGTTAAGCAAGATAAAAACATTGGACTTGCTCAAAGCATAATTCAGGGCGTAACGGAAACAATAAATAAATATGGACGTGTTATTGTTCTTGAGGATGATATAGAGACATCGCCTTATTTCTTGAAATATATGAATGACGCACTAGATATGTACGCGGAAGTAAAAGACGTAGGCTCTGTTTCTGGTAGCAGCTATCCTGTCAAGATGGTCAATAACAATGAATCAACTTACCTACTAAGAATTCCTCTGTGCTGGGGATGGGCTACATGGGCAGATCGATGGCACAGCTTTAAGAAAGACATTAATGCAGTTAAATCAACTGATAAGGAAATCATAAATTACATAAATTTTGATGGGGCATTTGACTTTTTTGAACAAGCTACACTTAATGCTGATGGTAAACTTAATACATGGTTTATCTTCTGGTATATAACTCTAGCATCAAATAAGTGGTTAGCTCTTTTTCCAACAACGGTAATGGCGAAGAATATAGGTCATGATGGTTCGGGGGAAAACTGTAACGGTGATGATATTTATAAAAATACTGCTATTGCTAACAATCCACTAGAGTTGATCCGAAAGGATGCTCTAATTGAAAGTAAAGATTATTACTTGGCACATATAGACTATTTCAAAAGAAACAAAAAAAGCCTGCTAGCCAAAATTATTTCTTATATAAAAAGAAAAATAAAAGGGGCCTGAAATGGGATTTTTGAATAGATTTAAATCATACCTGATAAAGAGAGACATAAATAAAAATGGTATGGGGGTCTATATAGATCTGCTATCTTATACTGATGAGCATTCTACATTTGAAGGTTATAATAGAATAACTGGAAAATCCTCAATTTATAACTCACATATTGGGAAATACTCTTATGCCGTTGGGGCCAGTATAGGAAATGCCACGGTAGGAAGATTTTGTAGTATTGCTATGGGTTCAAAAATTGGAGGGCTTGGTGCTCACCCCACGTCTTTGATATCAACACATCCAATTTTTTATTCTACAAGAAAACAATGTGGTGCCTCGTTTACAAGCGAAGATAAATTTGTAGAAGAAAAAACAACAATATTAGGTAATGATGTATGGGTTGGCGCAAATGCCATCATTATGGATGGTGTTAAAATAGGTGATGGCGCAATCATAGCCGCAGGTGCTGTTGTAACAAAAGATGTGTTGCCTTATGCGATTGTTGCTGGTGTTCCTGCTGTTGTTAAACGATTACGCTGTTCAACACAGCATGTGGATGTGTTAAAGGATATAGAATGGTGGAATTGGCCTGAAACTGTTTTAAAAGATCATTCATATATATTCCAGGGGAAGATTGAAGATAATATAATTGAATTAATTAGAGTAAATGAAAAACTAAAGGAACATAATTGAATGCGTTTTAAAAGTAATGATGTATATAAAAGCATGCTTTTATTAAGTTTTTTCTTCTCTGGTTTTAGCTTATATTCTGTATTTATACCTTTACTAATTTTGTCATTATTCCTATCAGGCTATAAAAATAAATCATTATACTTAGGAAGTGTTGCAACAAGTTTTAATATATTATTCATTGTTTTATTTGTGTTGTGTGTGTTTTTTATTGGATTCTCAAAGTTATATCTTGACTCACCCATAAAGTATGCAATGTATATTATCTTTATGATTGTGTGTTTAACGTTGTTATTAGTAAATAATATTGAGAATGCTAAGGGAATGTTGCTTTTTTTCATTCTCGGTATATTTATGAGGGCGGAGTTTGTTGTTATTTATAGTTTTCTTGAACCTTCCGGAGTTTATGGATACGGTAAATTGCTGGATCCATTTAGTCATGAGGAAATTAACTCACCCGGAATAAGTAACTCACTAGCTATTGTGTTTATGTATTTGGTGGTTGCGTTTAAAGCTAACACGTTTAACAAAAGGATTTTTCTGACATTATTATATCCTCTTCTTTTATTATCATCGATATTTCTTGGAGGACGTACATTTTTTATTATTGCAATTATTAGTTTGCTTTATCAATACAACAGAAATATAAATCTGAAAGCAACTATTTGGCTTTGTTTAATAAGTGTTGGTGCCTTAATTACGTTTTCTCTAATATTTAAAGACTTACCAGTTTTTGACAAATATTTCAATTTGGTGTTTGAACGATTTGGAAGTGAAGGGCTGAAATCAGCTAGATTTGAACTTATACAAGATGGAATTACAAAATTTCTGATGCAACCTATGGGCGGTTTTACACCGTACGCAAGTGAGTATTCTGGAAACTGGTATCATAATATTTATTTAGATAGCGCTAGAGTCGCCGGATTTATACCTTTAATTATGTTTCTTTTTTCTAACTTCATTCTCTTATTTAGTTATTTAAAATACAAAAAACAAAATAGGAAAGTTAAAAATCCGTATTTCTTTTTGTCGATTTTAACACTAATAGTGATGTGCCAGGATGTGGTTCTTGAGGGTAATATGATGTTACTGATCTGTTATGCTCTATTTACGACTATGCATATTCAGACAGGGAGGCATAATAAAAGTGGAAGTATATTATAGAGTAAATGATTATTATCCGTTGGGTATTGAAGGGAGTTCCGCTGCGAGTTCAGTGCGGCATAGAGTAGATAGAGTTTGCCGTTGTCTTCCACATGGAAGTGAACTTAAGATATATTCAATTGTTAAATCTGGAAATGTGCCAATCGTAAAACGGGAAAAACATAATATCTCAAATACGCAACAGTGTATAACGTATTGCGTTGCCTCTAATTTTCTAGGTGCGATATTAAAAGGGCTTATTTCGATTTTTTTAATGATCTATCTAATATTTAAACTAATGGGTAGAGGGAAATATCTCCTAATATACAATTTGTTACCTGCCAATATTCTTTTTTATATATTACCTTCATGTATTTTTCCTTGGGTATTGAAGAAAACAATATTTCAGGTTGAGGAGATATACAGTGTCTATGATTTTTCATTGTTTAAGCGATTTTTGACGCAGTTTTCGGAAAATTTTGTTTTCAAAAAAGGACTCAATTTCATTGTCGTTAATGAAAATGTCAGAAATCTCATTAAGAGAAAAGATGCAAATTCAATAGTTGACTATGGTTATAATTCTAGAAGTGGTGATGAAATTAAATCTGACTCAAAATCAGGACATATTATTTATACTGGAAGGTTAGATTTCGTTGGTGGTATAGAAGTGCTGTTACAGGCCCTGATTGATTTACCTGCGGATATAAAAAATAAATTAGTAATTACTGGCAATGGTGGCTTAAAAGAACATGTAGTTAATTGTACAAATGAGTTAGGGATTTCTTATAGAGGATTTCTTAATGAATCAGATTATCATTTATTATTGACAGATGCGAAAATAAGCATTAACCCACTTAGGTCACAATGTAAATTCTCTTTTTATTCATTTCCATCAAAAGTACTCCAGTACCTGGAATATGGATGTGTTGTTATTTCGAGTGGTATTTCTCAACCTGAATTGGAAAAATATTTCGCGGATGAATTATTCACATATGAAAATGATGATCCTGCAAAACTCAACTCTCTAATTAGAGAAGCAAATCTGCTGAATTTTGATAAAGTGACAATTATAAATAAATATAATGTATTCATGGAGATGAAGGAAAATAAACTAAGGTCCTTTTTCTCGAAAGTTTTAGGAGGGTGATATTTTGAAATTGGCTGTTTTTGATATATGCGGTACGTTATACTATGATAACACTACATATTCATTTTTGCGTTGGCTTTCTAAAAAAAACATAATAAAGTATAATAAAAATATAATGAATGCCCCATATATATTACGTGCGCTCAATGTAATATATTCATCCTTCAGCGGGAAGGATATTTATAGAATTTTACAGGTAAAACAATTATCTGATTTTTCACTCGAGGACATCAATAAATGGGCAAGCGAATTCGTTGATGAACTAGAAGAGAGTCGTATATATAGCACTAATATTTTAATGGGGGAATATAAAAAACAAGGGTATAAAATAGTTATAGCAAGTGCCACTATCGAACCTGTAGCAAGGGCAATAGCTCATAAATTAGGTGTTGAGTATTATTCTTCAAAAATTGGTTTTTTAAATAATAAGTGCACAGGAGAAATTAAGAAGGACCTGTTATTATTAAAGAAAGACACTTTATTGCCTTTATTAAAAACGGCAGAAACTACAATAGTCGTTACTGATAACTATACAGATATAGAATTAGTTTTAGTGAGCGATCACTCTCATATTATTGTACACAATGATAGAGATATAGAGAAATGGAATAGATGTCTTAAAGCAAATGCTCGCAAAGTTGATTTTATTAAGAAGGATGCTTAATGAATAAATATATTATATATTTCCCATTCGGATATACTTTCTTATCTCGCATTAAAACTATTTCTAAGTTTATTAGTTTTTTACTCACAATACCATTACCTTGTTTTTTGTTCTTTTATTTTGGATTGTTAGATGTTGAGGAAAGAACCTTATACTTAGGGATTGTTTTTATTTTTGTGTACTCCATTTTGTATATTTTTTATGAGAATGGATATATAGAAAATGATATTAAAACAGTAAAAAAGGAAATAAACCCAACATTAAGAATTGTCGGTGAATTGTATAATTATATAGACGGTAATTATAACAAAATTATCATCATCAGAATTTTGTTCTATGCATTATCACTTTACCTTTTGTCTTTTTTTACTATTGACGATGTCATCGTAAAAGTTGTTTTTTATTCTATTGCAACAAGTGTGGTTTATTTCTTTCATAACAAAACGCGAAATGCGATGAAAGTATTTACTTTCTTATTGTTATCCTCATCACGATTTATTTTTCCACTGATGATCTTTTCATCTTATATAGTTCCAGAAAAGATTGGATTTACATTGTTATCACTTTTTATATATACAATTCCAGCATTTTTTATATATTCAGCCAAGACATTTACAGTAATGCAATTCGTGATTGGGCAAGAAAATAAGTACAAAGTAATATATTACGCAGTTGCATGTATTATTATTTTGATGCTGTATTTTTTTGTGTTAAGGTTTGATGTTTTATTATTGACGAGTGCTATTCTGTTTTACATGTTATTACTTGTTTCTTTAAAAAAGATATTAAATAAATAAATGGAGTGTCAATGTCTAAAGTATGTTGCAGATTAGCGGGTGGGCTAGGCAATCAGATCTTTCAATACGGCGCTTCACTTCTTATTAGAAAAAAAAGTACGGTTCCATTGATTGCTCTCGACGATTCTGATTTGAAAAAATACAAAGCAGTAAGAAAAAATGAACTGCCAACTTATTTTAAATTGACTGGTTCAACCATAAAGAATCATAGTATACTCAAGTTGCGTTTACCCCGAATGAAAGCAATTACAAAATACAGCGATAGATTTGTCGGTGACTATAATTTTAATCGGGTGGCCAATAAAAAAATTCCCGCACAAAACTATTACTTAGATGGTTATTTTCAAAGTTGTCTTGACCAAAATCTTTTCGATGAAATGATTGAAGTTCTGAAAAAAGACTATCGGTACACCGAGCTTGAAATTAAAAAAAATATTTGTGCAGTTCATATACGTGGTGGTGATTTTTTAACTGATAAATACAGTGGGATTGCTGATGTAAATTATTATCTTGATCAGTTGGCTAAAGTCAAAGAGTTGAATGTCGCAGAGCGATTTGTTATCGTAACAGACGATAAAAAATATGCCTCTGAAATAGCGAATAAAATGGCTATAAGATATTCATTTTCCGAAGGCAATATGCTAGATGACTTTTTATTGCTAGCGCAATCTCAAACTAAGATATTATCTAATAGTACGTTTTCTATTTGGGCATCAGCTTTAGGCTATCAACCTGGGTGCATCGTTTTTGCCCCCAAGAAGTTAACAGTTCAGGACTCTAGAAATTTCATTCTTCCTGGTGAGTTAAGTTAATAATATAAGGAGTTATTTAAAAATGAAAGTTGCTTTAATTACTGGCGTGACTGGGCAGGATGGTTCATATTTGGCGGAACTTTTGCTGGAAAAAGGTTATGAAGTTCATGGCATTAAGCGTCGTGCATCTTCATTTAATACTGAACGCGTGGATCACATTTATCAAGATCCACATTCTAGCAACCCGAAATTTCATCTGCACTACGGTGATTTGACAGATTCTTCTAACCTGACTCGTATTCTGAAGGAAGTTCAGCCGGATGAAGTCTATAACCTTGGAGCAATGAGCCACGTAGCAGTTTCCTTTGAGTCCCCGGAATACACTGCTGATGTAGATGCTATGGGTACATTGCGTCTATTGGAAGCCATTCGTTTCCTTGGTCTGGAAAAGAAAACCCGTTTCTATCAAGCATCCACTTCTGAACTTTACGGGCTGGTGCAAGAAATTCCGCAAAAAGAGACCACCCCGTTCTACCCGCGCTCTCCGTATGCTGTTGCTAAACTGTACGCCTACTGGATTACAGTGAATTACCGCGAATCATATGGTATTTATGCCTGTAACGGTATTTTATTCAACCACGAGTCGCCGCGTCGTGGCGAAACCTTTGTGACCCGCAAAATTACCCGTGCTATTGCTAACATCGCACAAGGTCTAGAGTCCTGCTTGTATCTTGGCAACATGGATTCTCTGCGCGACTGGGGACATGCGAAGGACTACGTAAAGATGCAGTGGATGATGCTGCAACAGGATGAACCGGAAGACTTTGTTATTGCTACTGGTGTGCAGTACTCCGTACGTCAGTTTGTTGAAATGGCCGCTGCCCAGTTGGGAATCGAACTACGTTTTGAAGGTAAAGGTGTCGAGGAGAAGGGGATCGTGGTTTCAGTTACCGGCGATGATGCTCCCGGCGTGAAGGTGGGAGATGTAATTATTGCTGTAGATCCGCGCTATTTCCGTCCTGCAGAAGTAGAAACTCTGCTGGGTGATCCGAGCAAAGCACACGAAAAACTAGGTTGGAAACCGGAAATCACACTTTCGGAGATGGTATCTGAAATGGTTGCGAAAGATCTGGAGGCAGCGAAGAAACACTCTCTGTTAAAGTCTCACGGATTTAATGTCAGTTTATCTCAGGAATAATCGATGAACAGACAACGTATTTTTATTGCTGGTCATCGAGGAATGGTGGGTTCCGCGATTGTTCGCCAGTTAGAACAACGCGGTGATGTGGATCTGGTGCTGCGTAGCCGAGATGAACTGAATTTGCTCGACAGTAAGGCTGTTTTAGACTTTTTTGCCGCCGAGCGTATAGATCAGGTCTATCTGGCGGCGGCTAAGGTGGGAGGCATTGTTGCCAACAACACTTACCCAGCCGATTTCATTTTCGAAAATATGATGATAGAGAGCAACATTATTCATGCGGCGCATCTGCACGACGTGAACAAATTGTTATTTCTCGGCTCTTCCTGTATTTACCCTAAGATGGCGAAACAGCCAATGGCGGAGAGTGAACTGCTGCAGGGCTCGCTCGAACCAACTAATGAACCATATGCTATTGCTAAGATCGCCGGAATAAAGCTGTGTGAGTCCTATAACCGCCAATACGGTCGTGATTATCGCTCGGTGATGCCGACAAACCTATACGGGCCTCACGACAACTTCCACCCGAGTAATTCGCATGTTATCCCGGCGCTGTTGCGTCGTTTTCATGAAGCGACGATGCAAAATACATCTGAGGTGATTGTGTGGGGAAGTGGCACGCCAATGCGAGAGTTTTTGCATGTTGATGATATGGCGGCAGCCAGTATCCACGTTATGGAGTTGGATGGCGAAGTTTGGCAGGAAAACACCCAGCCAATGCTCTCTCACATTAACGTTGGTACAGGTGTGGACTGTACCATCCGTGAGCTAGCTCAAACTATCGCACGAGTGGTGGGCTACAGAGGGCAGGTGGTATTTGATGCGAGCAAACCAGACGGCACTCCGCGCAAATTACTTGACGTCTCGAGACTAAAAAAATTGGGCTGGCAGTTCGGTATTTCACTCGAAGATGGCCTGGCCAGCACATATCATTGGTTCCTTGATAATCAACATCGATTCCGGGGGTAAGTATGTTTTTATCTCAGGACGATTTTGTCACTGTTGTGCGTTCTACTCCGCTTGTCTCCATCGATTTGATTGTGGAAAACACGCAAGGCGAATTTCTTTTAGGTAAACGGCTGAACCGTCCCGCGCAAGGCTATTGGTTTGTGCCAGGTGGCCGAGTACAGAAAGATGAGCCATTGAGTGCGGCCTTTGAACGGCTAACTGAAGGCGAGTTGGGGTTGCGATTACCGTTGTCCGCTGGCGAGTTTTATGGCGTCTGGCAACACTTCTATAACGACAATTTCGCCAATGAGGCGTTCTCGACCCATTACGTGGTGCTCGGTTTTCGTCTGCGAGTACAGGAAAAAGACCTGTGTTTGCCCGACGCGCAGCACGAAGCATACCGCTGGCTGGCGCCTGCGGTATTGTTGGGTAGCGAAAACGTTCATGAAAATAGTCGTGCCTATTTTCAGAATGATGCCAATTATGTTATTGGCTTAGAAACGAAGGATGTCAAATATGTCTGATGTACCGTTAATCGCTGTCGTAATGGCTGGTGGTACGGGGAGTCGTCTTTGGCCTCTATCTAGGGAGCTTTACCCGAAACAATTTTTACAACTTTCGGGTGAACACTCTCTGTTACAGACAACCTTGCTTCGGCTGTCGAATCTTTCATGTGAAACGCCATTAGTCATCACGAATGAACAGCATCGCTTTATTGTTGCAGAGCAGCTAAGACAGATAGATCAGTTACGCGATAATATTATTCTGGAACCGTGTGGACGCAATACTGCACCAGCAATTGCGCTTTCAGCTTTTTCTGCGCTGAAGCGTAATGAGCAAGAGGATCCATTACTATTGGTACTTGCTGCTGACCACATTATCAGTAAAGAAAAAATCTTTTGTGATGCAATTCAGAAAGCAATACCAATTGCGGAAAATGGAAGTATCGTGACCTTCGGTATTGTGCCGGAATATGCTGAAACTGGTTATGGCTATATAGAAAGAGAAACTGATGCACTATCTCTTTCCAATGTTGCTGAAGGTGAGTTTTATCGTGTTAAGAATTTTGTTGAAAAACCTGATCGCCTAACCGCTGAAAAATATATTTCATCTGGAAATTTTTTTTGGAATAGCGGTATGTTTATGTTTAAAGCAACGGCTTATTTAGAAGAGTTAAAGAAGTATAGGCCAGATATCTACAGTATCTGTGAGCAGGTAGTCTCTTCCTCTTATCGTGATCTTGATTTTATACGTTTACCAGAAGAAATCTTCAAGGATTGCCCTGCCGAATCTATTGATTTTGCCGTTATGGAAAAAACGGATCGTTGTGTTGTTTGTCCTGTTGATATCGGTTGGAGTGATGTTGGCTCATGGCAATCATTATGGGATATTAGTGAAAAAACACATACTGGCGATGTTTGCAAAGGAGATGTCCTGACATATAACACCAAGAATAATTATATTTATTCAGAGTCCGCACTGGTTGCTGCTGTTGGTGTTGAGGATGTCGTTATAGTTCAGACGAAAGATGCAATACTTGTTTCTAAGAAATCTGACGTTCAGGATGTCAAAAAGATTGTTGAAATGCTCAAGTCACAAGAACGGTCAGAGTACATCGCACATCGTGAAGTATTTCGTCCCTGGGGTAAATTTGATGCGATTGATCAAGGCGAGCGATATAAAGTTAAGAAAATCATAGTGAAACCGGGTGAAGGGCTTTCTTTACGTATGCATCATCATCGGTCTGAACATTGGATTGTGCTTTCTGGTACGGCGAAAGTTACTCTCAATGATAAAACGATGTTGGTTACTGCAAATGAATCGATTTATATTCCTCTTGGGGCCACGTATAGTCTTGAGAATCCAGGGATTATCCCCCTTAATCTCATTGAAGTTAGTTCAGGAGATTATTTGGGAGAGGATGACATCGTTCGACAAAAAGAACGTTATAGAAAAGATGATTAGGGTATGAAAAAATTAACCTGTTTCAAAGCCTACGATATTCGCGGCAGGCTGGGCGAAGAGCTGAATGAAGAGATTGCGTGGCGCATTGGCCGCGCTTACGGCGAGTTCCTGAAGCCTAAATCTATTGTTCTGGGCGGCGATGTGCGTCTGACCAGCGAGACGCTAAAGCTGGCGCTGGCGAAAGGGCTGCAGGATGCGGGGGTGAATGTGCTGGATATTGGCATGTCGGGCACCGAAGAGATTTACTTCGCCACCTTCCACCTTGGCATTGACGGCGGTATTGAAGTGACCGCCAGCCATAATCCGATGGATTACAACGGCATGAAGCTGGTGCGGGAAGGGGCGCGGCCCATCAGCGGTGATACCGGTCTGCGCGACGTGCAGCGCCTGGCGGAAGCCAACGACTTCCCGGCGGTTGATGCGACAAAACGTGGCCACTATCAGCGTATTACTACCCGCGATGCCTACATCGACCACCTGCTGGGTTACATCAATCCCGGCAGCCTGAAACCGATGAAGCTGGTGCTCAACTCCGGCAACGGTGCGGCAGGTCCAGTGGTTGACGTCATTGAAGCCCGTTTTAAGGCGCTGGGGGTGCCGGTCGAGTTCATCAAAATTCACAATACGCCGGATGGCAACTTCCCCAACGGTATCCCCAATCCTCTGCTGCCGGAATGCCGGGCCGACACGCGCAATGCGGTGATTGAACACGGTGCGGATATGGGGATTGCCTTCGACGGTGATTTTGACCGCTGCTTCCTGTTCGATGAAAAAGGTCAGTTCATTGAGGGCTACTACATTGTCGGCCTGCTGGCAGAAGCGTTTCTGGAGAAGAATCCGGGGGCGAAAATTATCCACGACCCGCGCCTGTCCTGGAATACCGTGGACGTGGTGACGGCGGCAGGCGGTAAACCGGTGATGTCAAAAACCGGGCACGCGTTTATCAAAGAGCGGATGCGCCATGAAGATGCCATTTATGGCGGTGAAATGAGCGCGCATCACTATTTCCGTGATTTTGCTTACTGCGACAGCGGAATGATCCCGTGGCTGCTGGTGGCGGAACTGCTGAGTCTGAAAGGACAGTCGCTGGGTGAACTGGTCCGTGACCGGATGGTGGCCTATCCGGCGAGTGGGGAAATCAACAGCACGCTGGCAGAGCCGGCGGCAGCGATTGCGCGTGTGGAGCAGCACTTTTCCAGTGAGGCGCTGACGGTGGACAGAACGGACGGTATCAGCATGGCGTTTGTCGACTGGCGCTT
>NZ_JAOWCH010000065.1:0-339670 GCF_030337065.1 Citrobacter sp. Cb004
AAATTAACCTGTTTCAAAGCCTACGATATTCGCGGCAGGCTGGGCGAAGAGCTGAATGAAGAGATTGCGTGGCGCATTGGCCGCGCTTACGGCGAGTTCCTGAAGCCTAAATCTATTGTTCTGGGCGGCGATGTGCGTCTGACCAGCGAGACGCTAAAGCTGGCGCTGGCGAAAGGGCTGCAGGATGCGGGGGTGAATGTGCTGGATATTGGCATGTCGGGCACCGAAGAGATTTACTTCGCCACCTTCCACCTTGGCATTGACGGCGGTATTGAAGTGACCGCCAGCCATAATCCGATGGATTACAACGGCATGAAGCTGGTGCGGGAAGGGGCGCGGCCCATCAGCGGTGATACCGGTCTGCGCGACGTGCAGCGCCTGGCGGAAGCCAACGACTTCCCGGCGGTTGATGCGACAAAACGTGGCCACTATCAGCGTATTACTACCCGCGATGCCTACATCGACCACCTGCTGGGTTACATCAATCCCGGCAGCCTGAAACCGATGAAGCTGGTGCTCAACTCCGGCAACGGTGCGGCAGGTCCAGTGGTTGACGTCATTGAAGCCCGTTTTAAGGCGCTGGGGGTGCCGGTCGAGTTCATCAAAATTCACAATACGCCGGATGGCAACTTCCCCAACGGTATCCCCAATCCTCTGCTGCCGGAATGCCGGGCCGACACGCGCAATGCGGTGATTGAACACGGTGCGGATATGGGGATTGCCTTCGACGGTGATTTTGACCGCTGCTTCCTGTTCGATGAAAAAGGTCAGTTCATTGAGGGCTACTACATTGTCGGCCTGCTGGCAGAAGCGTTTCTGGAGAAGAATCCGGGGGCGAAAATTATCCACGACCCGCGCCTGTCCTGGAATACCGTGGACGTGGTGACGGCGGCAGGCGGTAAACCGGTGATGTCAAAAACCGGGCACGCGTTTATCAAAGAGCGGATGCGCCATGAAGATGCCATTTATGGCGGTGAAATGAGCGCGCATCACTATTTCCGTGATTTTGCTTACTGCGACAGCGGAATGATCCCGTGGCTGCTGGTGGCGGAACTGCTGAGTCTGAAAGGACAGTCGCTGGGTGAACTGGTCCGTGACCGGATGGTGGCCTATCCGGCGAGTGGGGAAATCAACAGCACGCTGGCAGAGCCGGCGGCAGCGATTGCGCGTGTGGAGCAGCACTTTTCCAGTGAGGCGCTGACGGTGGACAGAACGGACGGTATCAGCATGGCGTTTGTCGACTGGCGCTTTAATTTACGCTCTTCCAATACCGAACCGGTGGTGCGCCTGAACGTGGAATCGCGCGGAGATGAGCAACTTATGAGAAGTAAAACAGAAGAAATACTCAGAATTTTAAATTAATGTTTAAGTATAAGGCTGTGTCGAAAGCATAGCCTTTATTTTCTTTTTAAGGTTTCATCAGATGGATTATTTCTTAGGATGAATCATAGCATAGCAATAATTCTGAGTGTTTATAATTCAGAAAAACCAGATTATCTGCATCAAAGTCTTTCTAGCCTTTTTTCTCAAACTATGAAAGCAGATATTTACCTTTATATTGATGGGGGAATTAATAAGTCCTTGGAAAGTGTGATTGAGAGTTTTGAAGCTGAACCTAATTTCTATGTTGTGCGAGGAGAGAAAAATAAAGGTCTGGCCTTTGCTCTGAATACACTTATCGATGTGGCTTTAAGTAGAGGTTATCGATACATTGCAAGGATGGATACGGATGATGTGTCACGTTTAAACCGTATTGAAAAACAGTTTAGGTTCATGGAAGATAGACCGGAGATTGACGTACTAGGCGGATATTGCCATGAATTTGGTAGTGAGTACGCACTTGAATTAAAGAAAGTTCCGCTCGAACATGATGATCTTAAAAAATACAGTATAATCCGTTGCCCATTTATACACCCAACAGTGATGTTTAGAAGTTCAGTTTTCAAAGATGGGATTCGTTATCCTTTAGATACACAATTTACTGAGGATATGGCGTTGTGGTTCTTTCTCCTTGAAAAAGGATATCGTTTTCATAATATCCCCGAGGTCTTGCTGGACTATAGGCTTAATGATAGCACTTTTTCCAGAAGAAGGGGGATTGGAAAAGCAATAAGTGAGTTTTCAGTTCGCTTCAAGTATATGTTTAAGCTAAAAGAGGCTAGTTTTAAGAGGTGTATTATTCTGATTATTAAATTCTTTTTTCATGTGTTACCTTTGTTTTTGATTCGCTATGCTTATAAAAGACATCGCTAAATGTGCGGTGGATATGAATATTTATAAAATGAAGATTATTAAATGAAAAATATGGAACATCGGGATAACTGTTTTGACATAATTAGATTGTTTGCGGCAATAACCGTCATTATCTCCCATCAGTACTCTCTTTCTGGACTGTCTGAGCCAATTTTTCTTGGTATGAGTACTTACGGGGGGGTAGCGGTTATTGTTTTTTTTGCTATCTCGGGATTCTTGATTACTAAATCTTGCATGAGAAGTCAAGGGTTCATCTCATATATATCAAAACGTGCAAGGAGAATATTCCCTGCGTTGTTGCCATGCGCAATTTTTATGTATCTAGTGTTGGGCGTGTACTTGAGGTGGGGGGATTTATCTTCTTATATTAATATATCAATTCTGAAAAATATTATTAGCGTCGTAACCATCCAGGGCGCACCGCCTCACTCCGGGATATTTGATGGTTTTATTCACCCATACTCTCTCAATGATAGTTTATGGACGTTACCACTTGAGTTTTTATGTTATCTTCTTTTGGGTGTAGTGTTTTTTTTATTTAAAAATGCTTTAAAAGCAATGTTAATTTCTTTCGTGGTACTTTTTATTATTTCTATTTATTTACTGTTTAATAAAACATCAATAGTGTTTTTTGGAGTGGTTTTACAGGCACTTCCGGTGAGGGCTTTATCCTTTTTAACAGGAGCTGTAATGGCTCTCACGATAAGTTATTGGAATGATAAAAAAATAAAGAAATATATATTTATGATATCGTTTTTTATTCTTTTATCTGTCGCTTATAAAAATGAAATTAATGTGTTGGGTTATATTTTATTATCAATTATCACAATAGTTGTTGGCTGTTCATTTAAAGACCAGATAATATCTGGTCGATTTGATTATTCATATGGTATATATATATATTCTTTCCCGGTGCAACAGTTTATTATAAATAAACTGCAGTTTGAATTTTATTTCGGAATGTTTGTTAGTATCATTGTGTCAATTTTTTTTGGGTTCCTTTCATGGCATTTTGTTGAGTCGAAGTTTCTTAAAGTAAATAAATCATATGTGAAAAAACATGATGTGTTGGGACAGAGTACTTAATACTTACTAAGTATAGTATTTAGTTTGCTTCTATCATTTTATATCTGAGTTGAGTTAACATCTAAGTCACATTCAAGCCGCGCATATGTCGCGCGGTGACCACACCTGACAGGAGTATGTAATGTCCAAGCAACAGATCGGCGTCGTCGGTATGGCAGTGATGGGGCGCAACCTGGCGCTCAACATCGAAAGCCGCGGTTATACTGTCTCCATCTTCAACCGCTCCCGTGAAAAAACCGAAGAAGTTGTAGCCGAGAATCCAGGTAAGAAGCTGGTTCCGCACTACACGGTGAAGGAGTTCGTCGAGTCTCTTGAAACCCCACGTCGTATCCTGTTAATGGTGAAAGCAGGTGCAGGCACTGATGCTGCTATTGACTCCCTGAAGCCGTATCTGGATAAAGGCGACATCATCATTGATGGCGGTAACACCTTCTTCCAGGACACTATCCGTCGTAACCGTGAACTGTCCGCCGAAGGCTTTAACTTCATCGGTACTGGTGTTTCCGGCGGTGAAGAGGGTGCCTTGAAAGGTCCTTCTATCATGCCTGGCGGCCAGAAAGAAGCGTATGAGTTGGTTGCACCGATCCTTACTAAGATTGCTGCAGTAGCTGAAGATGGTGAACCGTGCGTAACCTATATTGGTGCTGACGGTGCAGGTCACTACGTGAAGATGGTGCACAACGGTATCGAATATGGCGATATGCAGTTGATTGCTGAAGCCTATTCTCTGCTGAAAGGCGGCCTGAACCTGTCTAACGACGAGCTAGCCACTACCTTCACCGAGTGGAACGAAGGCGAGCTGAGCAGCTACCTGATTGACATCACCAAAGATATCTTCACCAAAAAGGATGAAGAGGGTAAATACCTGGTTGATGTGATCCTGGACGAAGCGGCGAACAAAGGTACCGGTAAATGGACCAGCCAGAGCTCTCTGGATCTGGGCGAACCGCTGTCGCTGATCACCGAATCCGTATTCGCCCGCTACATCTCTTCTCTGAAAGACCAGCGTGTTGCGGCATCTAAAGTACTTTCTGGTCCGCAGGCTAAGCTGGCTGGCGATAAAGCTGAGTTCGTTGAGAAAGTGCGCCGTGCGCTGTACCTTGGCAAAATCGTCTCCTATGCACAGGGCTTCTCTCAACTGCGTGCCGCATCTGACGAATACAACTGGGAGCTGAACTACGGCGAAATCGCCAAGATCTTCCGCGCAGGCTGTATCATTCGCGCGCAGTTCCTGCAGAAAATCACCGACGCCTATGCTGAAAACAAAGGCATCGCAAACCTGCTGTTGGCACCGTACTTCAAAAATATCGCTGATGAATATCAGCAAGCGCTGCGTGATGTTGTGGCTTACGCTGTTCAGAACGGTATTCCGGTACCGACCTTCTCTGCAGCGGTAGCCTACTACGACAGCTACCGTTCTGCGGTACTGCCGGCTAACCTGATCCAGGCCCAGCGTGACTACTTTGGCGCGCATACGTATAAACGCACTGATAAAGAAGGTGTGTTCCATACCGAATGGCTGGATTAATCTGATTTAGCCTAACATGAAAATCCAGGCCCGGAGCGCTCCTCCGGGCTTTTTTTATTGAGCAAAACAGTATGCTACGGAGGAGTAAGTGCAGGGGATTGAGCGGAATAGCGATATAATATAGGTATTCCAGCTTACTGTCTCGTCTTGACAGTTCAGCGATGTCAGGGGTAAAAACCTAACAGTTGTTTCGGTTGTTGGGAAATGTATTCTCTTAAAACGTTTAACCAAAAGAAGTCAGAGCAAATGAAAATAACTATTTCAGGAACAGGTTATGTTGGTCTTTCAAACGGTATTTTGATTGCCCAAAATCACGAAGTAGTCGCGCTGGACATTGTGCAGGCTAAAGTGGATATGCTTAACATGAAGCAATCCCCCATTGTAGATAAAGAGATAGAAGAGTATCTGTTAACGAAAAATCTTAATTTTCGCGCAACAACCGACAAGCAAGATGCTTACAAAAATGCCGATTATGTTATTATAGCTACTCCGACTGATTACGATCCTAAAACCAACTATTTTAATACCTCCAGCGTTGAATCAGTCATCCGCGATGTGTTGGAAGTGAATCCACTGGCAGTGATGATTATTAAATCAACCATCCCGGTAGGTTTTACCCAGTCAATTAAAGAACGTTTAGGCACAGATAATATTATTTTCTCGCCTGAGTTTTTGCGAGAAGGAAAAGCGCTTTATGATAATCTTCATCCCTCACGTATTGTGATTGGGGAGTGTTCGCCACGTGCTACTCGATTCGCAGAGTTATTGCAGGAAGGCGCAGTAAAACAAAACATTCCAACGCTATTTACTGACTCTACTGAAGCTGAAGCGATTAAACTGTTTGCAAATACTTATCTTGCTATGCGTGTGGCATATTTTAACGAATTGGATAGCTACGCTGAAAGCTTAGGTCTAAATGCTCGACAAATTATTGAAGGTGTTTGTCTGGATCCACGTATTGGCCACCATTACAATAATCCGTCATTCGGCTACGGTGGTTATTGCTTACCAAAAGATACTAAACAGCTGCTGGCAAACTATCAGACTGTACCGAATAATCTTATTTCTGCAATTGTGGATGCCAACCGTACACGTAAAGATTTTATTGCAGATTCAATCCTGGCACGAAAACCCAAAGTCGTAGGCGTATACCGTTTGATCATGAAAAGTGGCTCTGATAATTTCAGGGCATCCTCTATACAGGGAATCATGAAGCGCATCAAAGCTAAAGGCGTACCGGTTATTATTTATGAGCCCGTAATGGAAAAGGATGAATTTTTCCACTCTCGGGTTGTCCGTGATCTGGATGCGTTTAAAAGTGAGGCGGATATTATTATTTCTAACCGTATGACTCCAGAATTAGTTGACGTTGTCGATAAGGTGTATACCCGCGATTTGTTTGGTAGCGATTAATATTCCTCTCTACAAAAAAGGCCTTTAAAAAGGCCTTTTTATTGTGCACAGAAAACCCCCAGCTAGGCTGGGGGTTCCGGAAAGCTTTCAGCTTTGGGCCAGTTATTAAAACCCCTTTTGATTTGTTAAAACACATTGCGGTCTGGCAACTGCAAATGTTTAACAAGAAATCAAAAGGGGGTCCCAATGGGGGACGAAAAGAGCTTAGCGCACACCCGATGGAACTGTAAATATCACATAGTTTTTGCGCCCAAATACCGAAGACAAGCATTCTACGGTGAGAAACGCAGGGCGATAGGCAGCATCTTAAGAAAGCTGTGTGAGTGGAAAAACGTGCGGACCCTGGAAGCGGAATGCTGTGCAGATCATATTCATATGCTTGTGGAAATCCCACCCAAAATGAGCGTATCCGGCTTTATGGGGTATCTGAAAGGGAAAAGCAGTCTGATGCTGTATGAACAGTTTGGGGATATGAAATTCAAGTACAGGAATAGAGAGTTCTGGTGCCGGGGATACTACGTAGATACGGCGGGTAAGAACACGGTGAAGATACAGGAATGCATAAAGCACCAGCTTGCAGAAGATAAAATGGGTGAGCAGTTATCGATCGCTTATCCGGGTAGCCCGTTTACGGGCCGTAAGTAACGAAGTCTGATGCAAATGTCAGATCGTATGCGCCTGTTAGGGCGCGGCTGGTAACAGAGCCTTATAGGTGCATCCGAAAAACCTCCGGCTATGCCGGAGGATATTTATTATTTTAAACAGGTCAGTAATTAAACTTTGTAGAAGTCACGGTTCCAGTCGACAAAGTTACGCACTCCATCCCTAACCGTCGTATCTGGTTTAAAACCGATTACATCTTATAGCGCTTTGGTCTCTGCGCTGGTTTCCAGCACGTCACCGGGCTGTAGCGGTAGCATATTTTTTGAAGCGTCGATGCCAAGAGCTTCTTCAAGGGCTTTGATATAGTCCATTATCTCAACCGGTGAACTATTGCCGATATTCTAGACGCGATACGGGGCGATACTGGTCACTGGTGTTCCTGTTTCAACGGTCCACTGGGCATCTGCTTGCGGAATGGCATCCTGCAGGCGAATGATTGCTTCTGCGATATTATCAATATAGGTGAAATCGCGCTTCGTTTTGCCGTAGTTATAAACATCAATACTTTTCCCTTCAAGCATCGCTTTGGTGAACTTGAACAGCGCCATATCCGGGCGACCCCATGGACCATACACGGTGAAAAAACGCAGGCCGGTTGTTGGCAATCCGTACAGATGAGAATAGGTATGGGCCATCAGTTCGTTGGCTTTTTTTGTTGCCGCATACAGTGACACGGGGTGATCAACAGAATCATCTGTTGAGAAAGGCATTTTCTGATTCAATCCGTATGCCGAACTGGAGGAGGCATAGAGCAAATGCTGAATTTTATTGTGCCGACAACCTTCCAGTATGTTCAAAAAACCGGTGAGGTTAGAGTCCGCGTAAGCATGCGGATTTTCGAGTGAATAACGAACACCCGCCTGTGCTGCAAGATGAATCACACTATCAAAATGCCCAGATACGAAGAGTTCGGAGATACTTTCGCGGTCGGCCAAATCCATTTTATGAAAATGGAAGTTGGCTGTGCCAGTAATTCCAGACGGGCCTGCTTAAGGCTTACGTCGTAGTAATCGTTCAGGTTATCAATACCGACTACTTGATGGCCAGCCTCAAGGAGGCGTTTGCTAACGTGGAAGCCGATGAAACCAGCGGCCCCCGTAACCAGGTATTATATGTTTATTCCTCTTTTTGGCTAAATAATAGCCAGGTACCAACGAATACTGCTAAAAGTGGAATGAAACCGATAGATGGCTAAAAAGCTAATCGTTATCTCTTTTTACTCTTGTCGTTTTACTCATTAGAATGCAAGTATTCATTGCTTGAATTTAATACAATGACAATGAAAAGTAGACTATATCGACTGTCTGGCATGGGACCCGTTGAGTGAAATAATTTACTCAGGAGGAGACTTGTGTATTGACACTGCTGTTTTATCTCTTCCCTTCTTCAGTAGTGATTGAAATACCAATCAAATTCCCTCAAACAATTTGATTTTTTTATCATTAATCCTATGGCATTGCCTCAAATTATAGCTAAACTAATTCGAGTTTAAGTCTTTCCTCATTCAGAGTTTAGGGTATTTATGTCTGTAGGTGATAACAAAATATCTGGACGCAGCAACGATCCGGATCAGATTGATCTTATTGATTTAGTAATACAATTATGGCGTGGTAAAGTAACGATAATTGTCTGTGTGGTTGTCGCGATTGTGTTGGCCGTGGGATACCTGGCCGTTGCGAAAGAGAAATGGACATCGAATGCAATTATCACGCAACCGGATGTTGGGCAGATAGCCGCTTACAACAATGCCTTGAATGTATTGTATGGTGCAAGTGCGCCAGCATCGCTTCAAATGAATGTGATTGGGCGTTTTAGTACCGCTTTTTCTGCATTAGTTGAAACATTGGACAATCAAGAAAAATCGGAAAAACTGACTATTGAGCAGTCAGTAAAAGGCCAGCAATTACCATTGGTCGTCTCTTATGTAGGGGATTCCGCGGAAAGGGCGCAGCGCCAGCTTTCTGAATACATCCAACAAATTGATGACAAAGTCGCCAAAGAGATGGTTGTTGATCTGGCAGATAATATTCAATTACGAACAACAGCGCTTACAGACTCGCTGAAAACCCAAGAGGTTATTGCTCAGGAGCAAAAGGATTTGCGTATCAAGCAAATCCAGGAAGCTTTGCGTTATGCAGAACAGGCTGGGGTGGTGAAGCCACAAATTCAGCAAACTCAGGATGTCACGCAGGACAGTATGCTACTGCTGGGCAGTGATGCACTGAAATCAATGATTGAACACGAAGCGACTCGTCCCTTGATCTTCTCTGGTAATTACTACCAGACCAAGCAAAACCTACTGGACATTGAGGCGTTAAATCTTGAAAAGGCAAAACTGCACTCCTACCGCTATGTGTTGAAACCAACGTTACCGATTCGTCGTGACAGTCCGAAAAAAGCAATCACCCTGGTGCTGGCGGTTCTGCTCGGCGGGATGATTGGTGCCGGGATCGTGCTGGGGCGAAATGCGCTGCGCGGTTACAAAGCCAAAGCACTGTAATCCTAAAGCAGTTTTATTCTGACAACAAAAAACCGGGCGAGCCCGGTTTTTTTACATGTGCAGATTACTGATGTCTTTTGCGTAAATTCTCAATCACCGTCGTCAGGTCGAGGTCCTGGTCCTGCAGCAGAACCAGCAGGTGATACATCAGATCAGAGGCTTCATTGGTCAGTTCGAGACGATCGTTCACGGTTGCGGCCAGCGCGGTCTCTACGCCTTCTTCGCCTACCTTCTGGGCAATACGTTTAGTGCCGCTGGCATACAGCTTCGCAGTGTAGGAGCTTGCCGGGTCAGCGGTTTTACGTTCGGCCAGCAGTTGCTCAAGCTGATACAGGAACAGCCACTGGTGGCTGGCGTCGCCAAAGCAGCTTGAGGTGCCTTTATGGCAGGTTGGGCCAATCGGGTTAACCAGCACCAGCAGGGTGTCGTTGTCGCAGTCAGGCGCGATGCTCACCACGTTCAGGAAGTGACCGGAGGTTTCTCCTTTGGTCCACAGACGCTGCTTGGTCCGCGAGAAAAAGGTCACTTTGCCGCTTTCAAGCGTTTTATCCAGTGCTTCCGGGTTCATATAACCCAGCATTAGTACCTCACCGGAAACCGCATGCTGCACGATGACTGGCATCAGTCCGTCGGTTTTTTCCCAGTCCAGCTCGCGGCATTGTTGCTTCGTTAACATATCCTGATCTCCACGCCCTGTGTTGCCAGGTACGCTTTTAATTCGCCAATATTAATAATTTGCTTGTGAAAGACGGAAGCGGCAAGCGCGCCGTCAACGTCGGCGTCCCGGAATGCTTCAAGGAAGTGTTCCATGGTGCCCGCGCCGCCGGAGGCAATCAGCGGTACATGGCAAACGTCGCGCACTTTTTTCAGTTGCTCCAGGTCATAACCGTTACGCACGCCGTCCTGGTTCATCATGTTCAGGACGATTTCACCCGCGCCGCGCTTCTGTACTTCCTGCACCCAGTCCAGCGTTTCCCACTGCGTGACGCGGGTACGGCTTTCATCCCCGGTATATTGATTAACATGATATTTGCCGGTTTCAGCGTCATACCAGGTATCAATACCCACCACGATGCACTGCACGCCGAAGCGGTCCGCCAGGCGGGTGATAAGCTCCGGTTCGGCCAGCGCCGGGGAGTTGATAGAGATTTTATCCGCCCCGAAGGAGAGGATGCGCGCCGCATCGTCGATGGATTTAATGCCACCGGCAACGCAGAACGGAATATCGATCACTTCCGCCACGCGAGATACCCAGCTTTTATCCACTACGCGGCCATCGCTGGAGGCGGTGATATCGTAGAACACCAGTTCATCTGCGCCTTCATCGGCATAGCGTTTTGCCAGCGGGACAATGTCGCCAATAATCTCGTGATTGCGAAACTGGACGCCTTTTACCACCTGCCCATCACGAACGTCCAGACAAGGAATTATGCGTTTTGCCAGCATTGAATGGCCTCCTCAACGGTGAACTTACCTTCCAGCAGGGCGCGTCCGACGATCACGCCGCGTACGCCGGTTCCACGCAGGGCTGCTACGTCCTCGATCCCGCCAATGCCGCCAGATGACTGGAATGCTACCTGCGGATATTTGGCGCACACTTCTTCATAAAGCGCGACGTTTGAGCCAGCCAGCGTGCCGTCGCGGGAGATATCGGTGCACAGCACGTGCTTCAGGCCGACGGGTAAATAGGTCTCAACCAGTTCTTCCAGAGAAACCCCGGAATCTTCCTGCCAGCCGCTAACCGCTACCTGTTTATTACCGCGCTCGTCAATACGCACGTCCAGCGCCAGTACCAGCGCGTCGGCGCCAAAACGGGCAAACCAGCTCTTGACTACCTCGGGGGATTTTACTGCCGTCGAACCTACCACCACGCGCGCCACGCCTGCGTCAAGCAGCGCCGCAACGTCCGCTTCAGTCCGCACGCCACCGCCAACCTGTACCGGAACATTGACTCCAGCGACCAGCGTTTTAATCAGCGGGATCTGCCGCTGCGCCGGGTCTTTCGCGCCGGTTAAATCAACCAGGTGCAGTACTTCGGCACCCTGAGCTGCGTAATCCTGTAAACGGGGGAGAGGATCATTGCCATAATCACGTTGCGTTGCGTAATCGCCCTGATGAAGACGCACCACCGTGCCGTCGATTAAATCTAATGCCGGAATAATCATTACATCTCCAGAAAGTTTTTCAGCAACTGCGCCCCAGCCGCGCCTGAGCGTTCAGGGTGAAACTGCACGCCAAAGAAATTGTCCTTTTGTACTGCCGCGGTAAATGGTTCGCCGTAATGGCACTGGGCGATGGTCCACGGGTTCACCGGCATAGCATAGCTGTGTACAAAGTAGAAATACGCGCCATCTTCAATGCCCTGGAACAGACGATTTCCCGCCTGCGGATAGACGCGATTCCAGCCCATATGCGGCAGCGGCAGACCGAAATCGGTCATCTTCGGAACGTCCTGCTCAATAATGCCCAGCAGAGAGACACCGTTACTCTCTTCGCTGCGGCGGCCCAACAGTTGCATGCCTAAGCAGATCCCCAGTACCGGTTGCGTACAGGCTTTAATCAGTTCAATCAGTTCACGCTCGTGCAACTGGTCCATAGCCGCCTGGGCGGTACCGACGCCCGGCAGAAACAGTTTATCGGCACGTAGCACCACGTCCGGGTCACGGCTGACAACCGGGTCGTATCCATGGCGTGCGACGGCGGATTTCACCGAGTGCAGATTGGCGCAGCCGGTATCAAGGATCACCACGTTCATTACAGCACTCCTTTTGAGGAGGGCAGCGTATCGCCTTCTACGCGAATAGCCTGACGTAGCGTACGACCAAAGGCTTTAAACAGGCTCTCCACACGGTGGTGGTCATTTTTCCCTTTGGTTTTCAGGTGCAAGGTGACACCCATGGTGTAAGAGAGTGAACGGAAGAAGTGTTCAATCATCTCTGTGCTCAGATCGCCAACGCGCTGGTAGGTAAACTCCGCGCGGTATTCCAGGTGCGGACGCCCCGAGATATCCAGCGCGCAACGTGCCAGGCACTCGTCCATCGGCAGCACAAAACCAAAACGGTTGATACCGCGTTTATCGCCTAATGCCAGCTTTAAGGCTTCACCCAGCGCCAGACCGGTATCTTCAACGGTGTGGTGATCGTCAATATACAGATCGCCTTTGACGGCAATCTCCATGCGAAAACCGCCGTGGGTGGCGATTTGATCCAGCATGTGGTCAAAGAAGCCAACGCCGGTATTGATTTTGCTACTGCCTTCGCGGTCCAGCCAGACTTTGACGTCAATCTGCGTCTCTTTGGTATTGCGCTCAACGTGCGCGTAGCGGTCTCGTTTGGTCAACTGCTCACCGATCATCGCCCAGTTCAGGGTGTCGCGGTGATAGCGTAATCCGCTAATGCCCATGTTTTCTGCGAGCTGAATATCGGTCGCCCGGTCACCAATGACGTAGCTGTTTGCCACATCCATGGCCTGTTCAACCAGATATTGCTCAACCAGTTTCACTTTTGGCTTACGGCAATCACACGCGTCCGCTGGCAGGTGCGGGCAGATCAGCACCTCATCGAATGCTACGCCCTGAGAGGTGAATATTTGCATCATCAGGTTATGCGGACCGTCAAAATCGGCCTGCGGAAAGCTCTGCGTACCGAGTCCATCCTGGTTAGTAATCATCACCAGCTTAAAGCCTGCTTTTTGCAGCTTCAGCAAAACGGGAACGACGTCCGGCTCGAAGGCGAGTTTGTCAAAGCGATCGACCTGAAAGTCACTTGGCGGTTCGGAAATCAGGGTTCCATCACGGTCAATAAAAAGATACTTCTGGCTCATACTTGCTCCGCACGTAAGGCGTCAATGACGCGCTGGCTCTCTTCGCGGGTTCCGACAGTAATTCGCAGGCAGCCGCTTAATGAAGGTTGTTTATTCTGATCTCGTAAGATAATGCCCTGATCCCACAAAGATTTAAATACGCTGCTTGATGCGGTGAAGCGCGCCAGAACATAGTTGGTTTCAGAGTCAAAAACCTGCTCTACACAGCGAATGGTTTTCAGGTTCTCCATCAGATACTGACGCTCTTGCAGGATCTGCTCTACGCGTTCGCGCATGGCGGAAATCCCTTGTGGCGTCAGCGCCTGGGCGGCAATATCCGCTACCGGGGTAGAAAGCGGGTAGGGGGCAATCACCTTTAACAGCAGATTGATAACCTCTTCATTCGCCAGCGTAAATCCGCAGCGTAAACCGGCGAGAGCAAACGCTTTAGACAGCGTGCGTAATACTGCCAGATGCGGATACTCAGACAGCCAGCCTGCCAGCGTGGCCTGAGGACAAAATTCAATATAGGCCTCATCAGCGACCACGATAGCTTTACCCTGCGTCATTTCGAGCAGTGAACGTAGGTCCTGCGGATTTATCAGCTGGCCGGTTGGGTTATTGGGGCTGCATACGTAGACCACTTTCACGCCATCAAGCTTGTCCGCGATGCCTTGTAAATCCAGCTGCCAGTTATCCAGGGTCGGGACGGTGCGGCATTCAACGCCAATCGTTTCGGCGCTGACGCTGTACATGCCGTAAGTCGGCGGACAGTAGAGAATTGCATCTTTACCGGGTTCGCAAAAAGCGCGCACCAGCAGTTCGATCCCTTCATCTGCGCCGCGGCTGACCAGCACCTGTTCTGGTTTGACGCCAGCATATTGCGCGTAATTCTCAATTACGGCTTTCGGCTGACACTCCGGATAGCGGTTCAGCGTCTGCTGGCGTAGCTGGAACTCAACGGCGGTTGGGTACTCATTCGCGTTGAGCCACACGTCCCCGTTACCGCCAAGACGACGGGCAGACTGATAGGGCGTTAACTCGCGAACATTCTTACGGGCTAAATCAGTGACGCTGAGAAAGTTGTCAGTGCTCATGCTTGCTCCTTCAGGGCGTTAACGCGCAGGGTGACGGCATTTTTGTGGGCAGTCAGTCGTTCAGCCGCGGCCAGTGTTTCAATGGTGGAGGCCAGGGCAGAGAAACCTTGGGGAGTTAATTCCTGTACCGTCATCCGTTTCTGGAAATCAGCCAGCCCAAGGCTTGAGCAGGTTGCGGTATAGCCATAGGTCGGAAGAACGTGGTTGGTGCCGGAAGCATAGTCACCAGCCGACTCAGGGGACCAGTCACCCAGGAATACCGAACCAGCGCTGGTGATATCATCAACCAGTTCACGCGCGTTACGGGTCTGAATAATCAGGTGCTCCGGGCCGTAGGCGTTAGAGATGGCCACGCATTGCTCAAGATCTCTGGCGACGATCAGTCGGCTGGCGGCGAGCGCCTGACGTGCGGTGTCGGCGCGGGAAAGCTCGGCGAGCTGGCGTTCAACGGCTTTGGCCACGCCTTCGGCCAGCGTAGCGTCTGGCGTCAGCAGGATAACCTGCGAGTCGGGGCCGTGTTCGGCCTGAGAAAGCAGGTCGGAAGCAACAAAGTCAGGCGTTGCGCCGCTGTCGGCAATAACCAGCACTTCAGACGGGCCCGCAGGCATGTCGATAGCCGCGCCGTCAAGACGTTGGCTGACCTGACGTTTGGCTTCGGTCACATACGCATTGCCTGGCCCGAAGATTTTATCGACCTTAGGAATAGATTCGGTACCCAGCGCCAGCGCGGCAATGGCCTGCGCGCCGCCCACGTTGAACACCTCTTTTACGCCACACAGTTGCGCGGCGTAGAGGATTTCATCGGCAATCGGCGGCGGTGAGCAGAGCACCACTTTTTTGCAGCCGGCGATACGCGCCGGGGTCGCCAGCATTAATACGGTCGAGAAGAGCGGTGCCGATCCCCCTGGAATATACAGGCCTACGGAGGCGATAGGGCGAGTAATCTGCTGGCAGCGCACGCCAGGCTGAGTTTCAATATCCACTGGCGGCAGAATTTGCGCGGTGTGGAACGCATCAATATTACGCACCGCCGCCTGCATGGCTTGTTTCAGCTCGTCGCTCAGGCGGCTACTGGCTTGCTGAATTTCTTCTTCAGTGACGCGCAGCGCGCCGACCTCGGTTTTGTCAAACTTAGCACTGTATTCACGCAGCGCCCGGTCGCCGTTATTTTTGACGTTCTCAAGAATCTCGGCCACCGTACGGCTGATGCTTTCAGAGGCGGATATCGCCGGGCGCATCAGCAGTTCGCGCTGCTGCTCGGGGCTACAGCTATTCCAGTCGATCAGGGTATTGAAGCTCATGGCTATCACTCCATCATCTTCTCAATCGGCAGCACCAGAATGGAGCTGGCGCCGAGCGCTTTCAGTTTTTCCATCGTTTCCCAGAACAGGGTTTCGCTGCTGACCATGTGCATGGCTACGCGCTGTTGGTCACCTGCCAGTGGCAGAATGGTAGGGCGCTCAGCGCCAGGCAGCAGGGCGATGACTTCGTCCAGACGTTCGCTCGGCGCGTGCATCATGATGTATTTTGATTCACGTGCCTGAATAACCCCCTGAATACGGGTCAGCAGTTTGTCAATCAGTTGTTGCTTGGCTTCGGCCATTTCGCCGTCGCGCTGAATCAGGCAGGCTTTAGAGCGGTAAATCACTTCCACTTCACGCAGACCGTTGGCTTCAAGCGTGGCTCCGGTTGACACCAGATCGCAAATCGCATCAGCCAGACCTGCGCGGGGAGCGACTTCTACAGAGCCGTTTAACAGACAGGATTTAAACGACACCCCTTTTTGATCAAGATAACGTTTAAGCAGGTGTGGGTAAGAGGTAGCGATACGCTTACCGTTCAGCGCTGCCGGGCCATCCCAGGCTTCATCAACCGGGGTAGCCAGCGAAAGACGGCAACCGCCGAAGTCCAGACGACGCAGGGTAAAATAGCGCGGATCTTCACCCTGTGCCCGGCGGTTGAGCAGTTCCTCTTCGAGAACGTTTTCCCCGATGATGCCGAGATCTACGACGCCGTCCATCACCAGACCCGGGATATCATCATCACGCACGCGCAGAATATCGATCGGCATATTCTCAGCCATCGCGATCAGGCGCTGGGTGTGAAGATTAATTTTAATGCCGCAACGGGCCAGCAATTCGCGTGAATCTTCGCTTAAACGACCTGATTTCTGCATAGCTATGCGTAAACGGGTGTTATCTAACATTCTTTATTCCTCGTTATCCTGTCTGAATCAGTTTGGGTCACGCACAAAAAAAAGCCCCCGGAAGAAATCTTCCGGGGGCTTTCTCATACGCTCATGCACCGCTGGAAGATTTAAATGTCTCCCAGCACACATCGCCTGAAAGACTAGTCAGGATGATGGTGATGATGGTGTTTGAATTGAGCGCGTGTCATAAATTTTCTCGATGAATGTTTATTCATTTGATGTCTTTTAACCTAAACCACTTTAGCTACGGAAAGCAAGGGCTTTTTTTGATCATTAATTCATTTCATATTGATACTATGAATTGTCAGCCACTGTGGGCTAGCGTAGCCTTGCGTTATAGGCCAAAAGTCAGGAGAGAAGGCATGAAAAAGGTCGCAATTGTCGGTTTAGGTTGGTTAGGCATGCCGTTAGCTATGTCGCTGGCGGCGAGAGGCTGGCAGGTTACCGGCAGCAAAACCACATTGGATGGGGTGGAAGCGGCCCGCATGAGTGGTATAGAGAGCTACTCGCTGCGCCTGGAGCCTGAACTGGTCTGTGAGACAGACGATCTCGACGCACTGATGGATGCCGACGCGCTGGTTATTACGCTACCTGCGCGCCGTAGCGGTCCGGGGGAGACATTTTACCTGCAGGCTATGCAGGAGCTGGTCGACAGTGCGCTGGCGTACCGTATCCCGCGGATTATTTTTACCAGTTCGACGTCGGTCTATGGCGATGCACAAGGCATCGTGAAAGAAGGGACTCCGCGTAACCCGGTCACGGCAAGTGGTCGCGTTTTGAAAGAACTTGAAGACTGGTTGCACAATTTACCCGGCACTTCGGTGGATATTTTGCGCCTGGCCGGACTTGTCGGCCCGGGAAGACATCCCGGTCGTTTTTTCGCTGGCAAGACAGCGCCAGATGGACACCATGGCGTCAATCTGGTGCATCTGGATGATGTGGTTTCCGCCATCTCTTTGCTGCTGCAAGCGCCAAAAGGGGGACACATCTATAATATATGTGCGCCTATGCATCCGGCGCGCAATGTGTTCTATCCACAGATGGCCCGCCAGTTGGGGATGGAGCCGCCGGAATTTCGTGGCAATGAGGATAACGGTAAAGGTAAAGTCATTGATGGCAACCGTATTTGTAACGAGCTTGGGTTTGAGTACCAGTATCCTGACCCGCTGGTGATGCCGATGGAGTGACAGACCAGCAGAGTGCCGCTGATACCGCCAGGGGGCGAGTATGAAACCACTGCTGGACGTTCTTATCATCCTCGATGCGTTGGAAAAAGAGGGCAGTTTCGCAGCGGCGTCGGCAAAATTGTTTAAGACGCCGTCTGCGCTTAGCTACACCGTCCATAAGCTGGAAAGCGATCTTAATATTCAGCTACTCGATCGCAGCGGCCATCGGGCTAAGTTTACCCGTACCGGACAGATGCTGCTGGAAAAGGGGCGGGAGGTGTTGCACACCGTCCGCGAACTCGAAAAGCAGGCGATTAAACTTCACGAAGGCTGGGAGAATGAACTGGTTATTGGCGTAGATGATACGTTTCCCTTTTCGCTGCTGGCCCCACTCATCGAATCTTTCTATCAACACCACAGTGTGACGCGCCTGAAATTTATCAATGGCGTGCTGGGCGGCTCCTGGGATGCCCTCACTCAGGGGCGGGCGGATATTATTGTCGGCGCCACGCATGAGCCGCCTGCCGCGAGCGAATTTGGCTTTGCGCAGCTAGGGGTTCTGGAGCAGGTGTTTGTGGTTGCGTCGCATCATCCGCTGGCGCAGGAACAGGAGCCGTTGAATCGTCGCACTATTCGGCGTTTTCGCGCGATTGTGGTGGGCGACAATGCACAGCATGCCAACGTCTCCGGCTCCCAGGTGCTTGACGATCAGGAAGCCATCACCGTTTTTGACTTCAAAACCAAGCTGGAACTGCAAATCAGTGGTCTGGGATGCGGCTATATTCCGCGCTATCTGGCGCAGCGATTTCTGGAGAGTGGCGCTCTGATTGAGAAAAAGGTGGTCGCACAAATTATCTTTGAACCCGTGTGGATAGGTTGGAATGAACAGACTGCCGGGTTGGCCAGTGCCTGGTGGCGGGATGAGATTTTAGCAAATAGTGCTATTGCGGGGGTGTACGTTAAAACGGCTGCTGATAAATCAATCAGTTAAGAAAAAATATTCTTTTGTAGTAGCTTCAATCTCTTGTTATTTCTCTCCAAATTAGTGCAAAATACGCCGCTTGCAAAAAATGACATTAACCGACGTTTTAATACGCGTCGGTTATTTTTTTGCATCAAACCAATCATTCATAAAAGAGGCCGGGCTTCGTACCGGATAGATACTTACTTAAAAATCGACAGTTGTTGTCGCTGAGGATTAACAAAAAATGGGGCAATTTTTTGCTTACGCGACGGTTTTCGCCGTAATGGGGGATAACCATGTCGCATAACGCTACTCCAAACACCTCTCGCGTGGAATTACGTAAAACGCTTACGCTGGTTCCGGTTGTCATGATGGGCCTTGCCTATATGCAGCCGATGACGCTGTTCGATACATTCGGTATCGTATCAGGAATGACCGATGGTCACGTCCCGACAGCTTACGCCTTTGCACTGATCGCCATCCTCTTTACCGCACTGAGCTACGGTAAACTGGTGCGTCGCTATCCGTCTGCAGGCTCTGCCTACACTTACGCCCAGAAATCCATTAGCCCGACCGTTGGCTTTATGGTGGGTTGGTCATCACTGCTGGACTACCTGTTCGCACCGATGATCAACATTCTGTTGGCGAAAATTTATTTTGAAGCTCTGGTGCCGTCGATACCGTCATGGATATTCGTGGTGGCGCTGGTGGCCTTTATGACCGCCTTTAACCTGCGCAGCCTGAAATCTGTTGCGAATTTCAACACCGTCATCGTGTTGTTGCAGGTGGTGCTGATTGCAGTGATCCTCGGCATGGTCGTTTATGGCGTGTTCGAAGGGGAAGGTGCCGGTACGCTGGCGAGCAGCCGTCCGTTCTGGTCAGGTGATGCGCATGTGATCCCGATGATCACGGGAGCGACTATCCTGTGCTTCTCGTTCACCGGTTTTGACGGTATCAGCAACCTGTCTGAAGAAACCAAAGACGCTGAACGAGTGATCCCGCGGGCGATTTTCCTGACCGCGCTGATTGGTGGCCTGATCTTTATCGTCTCCACCTATCTGTTGCAGCTGTACTTCCCGGATATCTCGCGCTTCAAGGATCCGGACGCTTCGCAGCCGGAAATCATGCTGTATGTCGCTGGTAAGTTCTTCCAGGTCGGCGCGCTGATTTTCTCTACCATTACCGTACTGGCGTCAGGTATGGCGGCGCATGCAGGCGTAGCGCGTCTGATGTATGTGATGGGGCGTGACGGTGTGTTCCCGAAAAGTTTCTTCGGTTATGTCCACCCGAAATGGCGTACTCCGTCCATGAACATCATTCTGGTTGGTGCGATTGCTCTGCTGGCAATTAACTTCGACCTGGTGATGGCGACGGCGCTGATTAACTTCGGTGCGCTGGTGGCGTTTACCTTCGTTAACCTGTCGGTGATCTCCCAGTTCTGGATCCGTGAGAAGCGTAACAAGACGCTGAAAGACCACTTCCAGTATCTGTTCCTGCCAATGTGCGGTGCGCTGACCGTTGGTGCGCTGTGGGTGAACCTGGAAGAGAGCTCAATGGTTCTGGGTCTGATCTGGGCCGCTATTGGTCTGATTTACCTGGCTTGCGTGACCAAAAGTTTCCGTAACCCGGTGCCACAGTACGACGAAGATATCGCGTAATAGCTGTATTTAGATAAAAAAAACCGGAGACATGTTCTCCGGTTTTTTTATACGTGGGAGTTATACAATCTCTTGCGCATACTGCCAGAGTGACTTCAGCAGCATCAGTTTCTCTTTGTTATCTGCATATTGCTGGCTCAGCATCTGCAATTCATTGGCGTAATTTTGCAAAAACTCCGGCGTGAATATTTGACGACGATGGTCCAGCCAGCGCTGCTGTTCGGCTTCATCCAGCGTTCCGGGGAAGTTACGTGCGCGGTAGTTAAACAGCAGCTTTTCAATGCGCTTATCGACAAAGGAGATATCCAGCGCCGGTAAATTGCGCGGCTCAGTTTCCAGAACGATTTTCATCGCGGCACGGTCGGCATCGCTGAAAAAACCATTGTATAACTGTGCGTCTACGTTATCTGATGGCGTAAAGGGTTCCGCATCGGCGAAGATGGCCACCACTTTGTCGCGAACCTGCGGGTTTTCGCGCAGTATTTTGAGATTATCCAGACAATGCTGGCGGTTAATGCCAAGGCGATCGGCATCTTCCGGGCGCAAGGTATTCGCCTGTGCCAGTACCGGGCATTTGTTGATGTGCACCAGTTTGACCGGCACGGCTGGGTTATCTCCCAGATCAGCTTTAGCAGTGTAGAGCCGCTCACGCAGCGCGTCGCTGTCCAGTTCGAGCAGCGGTGAAATATCACCGGCTAAGTCGACCATAATCACCGCGTTGCGATTCTCAGGATGCCAGGCCAATGGCGCCACCCAACTGGTGTTGCCGCGCCATGCGCCGAACATCCCCGAAACATGGACTAGCGGCTTCATTTGCGGGACATCAATCAATGCGGCCAGCTTGTGCTTATTGCGATGGCTGTAGAGATAATCAAACAGGCGCGGCTGGCGCGACTTCACTAATTGCGCCATCGCAATTGTGGCGTATACATCGGCCATCGCATCGTGGGCATTGGCATGTTCAATACCGTTGGCTTTGGTCAAATGCTCCAGGCGAAAGCTGGGTAAGCCGTCGTCGTTTTCCGGCCAGTTAATTCCTTCAGGACGCAGGGCATAGCAGGCGCGCATCACATCCAGCAGATCCCAGCGTGAATTATCGTTCTGCCAGCTCCAGGCGTAGGGATCGTAGAAATTGCGATACAGGATGTTGCGCGTCACTTCATCATCGAAGCGCACGTTGTTATAGCCCAGGATACAGGTTTTCGGCACGGTGAACAGGGCGTGGATGCGAGCAGCAAAGGCGGCTTCATTTTCTCCTTTTTCACGCGCTTCCTGCGGTGTGATACCGGTTATCAGCACCGCCTCAGGCTGCGGCAGATAGTCGTCTGCGGGTTTGCAATAAAAGACTTCAGGTTCACCAATAATGTTGAAATCGCTATCTGTGCGGATAGCCGCAAATTGCGCGGGTCTGTCCAGCGCCGGATGGGTACCAAAGGTCTCGTAATCGTGAAAGAGAAAACCAGGTTGCTGCTTGCCGTCATTCATTGTTCAGTTATGTCCGGGATCAATTTAGCGCTCGTCCAAGAATACCAAAAAATAGCGAGGTAATCAGCAAAGCGATTATCAATGCTGAATGATGTACGCAATAAAATTGAGATGAACAGGCTTTAATAGAATTGATTAATAAATTTTGTACTGTTAAGGGAAATTACTGGAATAAATTTTCTGAAAGCTATGATCCGATAAATAATATAAATGAGAACCATTATTGTTATTTGGTGCTGATTTGTTGTGTTCTGGAAATTTTAAAATTCTTTTATAAACAATGGGTTTTTATTTTGGCGGTTAGCTGCTCTATATTCTAATGAAATGTGAGTGAGGTTAAAAATTAATAATTTAAACACCATATAATAATTGGATATATCTAATAACAGGAGGTTATATGAGCATTAGTCGGCGTAATTTTTTGCGAGGAGTGGGTATCGGTTGCTCAGCCTGCGCGATAGGCAGTTTTCCGCCAGGCGCACTGGCGCGAAATTCTCCAGAGAGCATTAAGGGGAAAACATCTCTGACGCCAAGCTTGTGCGAAATGTGTTCTTATCGTTGCCCAATACAGGCACAGGTAATTAATAACAAGACGGTTTTTATTCAGGGGAACCCTAATGCGCCTCAACAAGGCACGCGTGTCTGCGCGCGAGGAGGCAGTGGTGTTAGCCTGGTCAACGACCCGCACCGTATTGTCAAACCCATGAAACGCACAGGGCCTCGCGGCAGCGGAGAATGGCAGGTTATTAGTTGGGAACAGGCTTACAAAGAAATTGCCGAAAAAATGACGGCAATAAAAGCGCAGCATGGTCCTCAGGGGGTCGTATTCTCTTCCAAATCTGGTTCGCTTTCGGGTCATTTATTTCAGCTGGCAACGGCATTTGGATCGCCAAACACCTTTACGCATGCGTCGACATGCCCTGCCGGAAAATCGATTGCCGCTAAAGTGATGATGGGCGGCGATTTGGCTATGGATATCGCCAATACCCGTTATATGGTCTCTTTTGGCCACAATCTCTATGAAGGTATTGAGGTTGCCGAAACGCATGAGCTGATGGCCGCGCAGGAAAAGGGCGCAAAAATGGTCAGCTTCGATCCCCGTTTGTCAGTTTTCTCCAGCAAGGCGGATGAATGGCATGCGCTCAAGCCGGGCGGCGACTTGCCGGTGTTAATGGCCATGTGTCACGTCATGATTAATGAACATCTGTATGACGCGGACTTCGTAGCGCGCTACACCACAGGGTTTGACCAACTGGCCGAAGCGGTTCAAGAGACCACGCCGGAATGGGCGCAAAATCAAGCTGATGTGCCTGCTGATGTCATTGTTCGGGTCACCCGCGAAATGGCCGCCTGTGCGCCTCATGCTATCGTCAGCCCTGGCCATCGCGCGACGTTTTCGCAAGAAGAAATTGATATGCGGCGTATGATTTTCACCCTCAATGCGCTGCTGGGAAATATTGAGCGTGAAGGCGGCTTGTACCAGAAAAAAGCCGCGGCGACCTACAATAAGCTGGCCGGAGAGAAGGTCGCTCCGGTGCTGGCAAAACCTGATGCCAAATTGCCCAAACCAACGGCGCAGCGCATCGATTTGGTTGCCCCACAATTCAAGTACATCGCGGCGGGCGGCGGCGTGGTGCAAAGCATCATCGATGCCGTGTTAAACCAGACACCGTATCCGGTGAAGGGATGGATTATGTCCCGTCACAATCCTTTCCAAACCGTGACCTGCCGACCTGATCTGGTCAAAACCGTCGAACAACTCGATCTGGTGGTCAGTTGCGATGTCTATTTAAGCGAAAGCGCGGCATATGCCGATTATCTGTTACCCGAATGCACCTACCTTGAACGCGATGAAGAAGTCTCTGACATGTCGGGCCTGAATCCAGCCTATGCCCTGCGCCAGCAGGTTGTAGAGCCGATAGGGGATGCGCGTCCGAGCTGGCAAATCTGGAAAGAACTGGCCGTGCAGTTAGGCCTTGGGCAGTTCTACCCCTGGCAGGATATGCAGACGCGGCAGCTGTACCAGCTTAATGGCGATCATGCGCTTTCCGCTGAACTGCGTCAGAAAGGATATCGGGAGTGGGGGATTCCGCTGCTGCTGCGGGAACCTGAAGCAGTGCGTCAGTTTGTGGCGCGTTATCCGGGGGCGGTGGCGGTTGACGGCGACGGTACCTATGGCGAGCAACTGCGCTTTAAATCCCCGTCTGGAAAAATTGAACTCTACTCTGAAGAGCTGGAAGCTCTTTTGCCTGGCTACGGTATTCCGCGCGCCCGCAATTTTGCCCTCAAAGGCGACAATGAACTCTATTTTATTCAGGGAAAAGTGGCGGTGCATACCAACGGCGCGACGCAATATGTACCACTGCTGAGTGAGCTGATGTGGGATAACGCGGTGTGGATCCACCCGCAAACGGCCCGTGAAAAAGGCATCAAAAACGGCGATGAGATTTGGCTGGAAAATGCGACCGGTAAGGAAAAAGGCAAAGCGCTGGTTACTGCCGGAATACGACCCGATACGCTGTTCGTTTATATGGGATTTGGCGCCAAGGCGGGAGCTAAAACCGCGGCGACGACGCACGGTATTCACTGCGGTAATTTGCTTCCGCATGTTACCAGTCCGGTTTCCGGTACGGTGGTGCACACCGCTGGCGTCACGCTTCGTCGGGCATGAGAAAGGAGAACATCATGAATCAATCAACAAACCCTTATGTCATGCTGCATGACGAGAAACGCTGTATTGGCTGTCAGGCGTGTACGGTTGCCTGCAAGGTACTGAATGACGTGCCGGAGGGATTTAGTCGCCTACAAGTGCAGATCCGTTCACCCGAACATGAACCCGAAGTGCTGTCCCACTTCCAGTTTGTTCGCGTTTCCTGTCAGCATTGTGAAGATGCGCCGTGCGTCAGCGTCTGTCCTACCGGCGCTTCATTTCGTGACGAAAATGGCATTGTGCAAGTGGATAAGTCTCGCTGTATTGGTTGTGACTACTGCGTTGCCGCTTGCCCGTTCCATGTCCGCTACCTCAACCCACAAACGGGGATTGCCGACAAATGTAACTTCTGCGCCGATACTCGCCTGGAGGTCGGACAATCGCCAGCCTGCGTTTCCGTTTGTCCGACGGATGCGCTGAAATTTGGTCGTCGCGATGACCCGGAAATTCAGCACTGGATTAATCAAAAAGAGGTTTATCGCCAGCAGGATACGCGTAGCGGCCCGGTAAGTGTCTATCGGCGTAAAGAGATCCATCAGGAGGGTAATGTATGAATTCTATCTGGGGAGCAGAGCTTAACTATGCGCCGGACTACTGGCCGCTGTGGCTCATTTATGCAGGCGTTATTATTGTGCTGATGATTGCGGGCCTGGTCACGCACGCGCTGTTACGTCGGATGCTGGCGCCCAAAACGGCAACCGGGGAAGAGCATCGGGACTACCTCTATTCGCTGGCGGTCCGCCGCTGGCACTGGGGTAATGCGCTGCTCTTTATCCTGCTTCTGCTGAGCGGCCTGTTTGGCCACTTTTCTGTCGGACCGGTGGCCTTAATGGTGCAGGTACATACCTGGTGTGGCTTCGCATTGCTGGCCTTCTGGATTGGCTTTGTGTTAATAAACGCAACCAGCGGCAACGGCTGCCATTATCGCGTGAAATTTAGCGGGTTGATATCACGCTGCCTGCTGCAAACACGCTTTTATCTGTATGGCATTATGAAAGGTGAGCCGCACCCGTTTGCCGCAACGGCAGAGGACAAATTTAACCCGCTGCAACAGCTGGCCTACCTGGCCATCATGTACGCACTGGTTCCACTACTGATCATCACTGGGTTGCTATGTCTCTACCCACAGGTGGTAGGGGCGGGGCCGGTGATGCTGGTGCTGCATATGGCGTTAGCGATTGTGGGCTTACTGTTCATCTGCGCGCATATTTACCTGTGCACGCTGGGTGACACGCCAGGGCAAATTTTTCGCAGTATGATCGATGGTTATCACCGCCATCGCAGTCATCACGCAGAGACCGCGCCGCGTAAAGGGTAGTTCCGGCGAGATTTGTCTCTGAAACCCTTTCCTGATAGCAAGAAAATGTGCCTTATGTCACATTTTCTTGCAATTTATCCATGTTTCTTCGACAGAACTTCCGTAAAAAGAACGGCTATTTCTCCCTTTCCTGAGGACATGCTGTTGAAACGCCGTTTGTTTATTGCCGCTTCATTATTAACGATGAGTTTTTCGCCCGCCTGGGCGAGCGATGCCGTGAGCTTCGCCCCACAACCTCCTGCGATTACTGCCGGGGCATGGGTGTTAATGGATTACACCACGGGCCAAATCCTGACAGCCGGTAATGAACACCAGCAGCGCAATCCTGCCAGCCTGACGAAACTGATGACTGGCTATGTTGTCGATCGCGCAATTGACAGCAAGCGTATTAGTCCGACAGATATTGTGACCGTCGGGCGCGATGCCTGGGCAAAAGATAATCCGGTATTTGTCGGTTCATCCTTGATGTTCCTGAAAGAAGGGGATCGCGTTTCGGTACGCGACCTCAGCCGTGGGTTAATTGTTGATTCCGGTAATGATGCCTGCGTGGCACTGGCGGATTACATCGCTGGAGGGCAGCCGCAGTTTGTCGCGATGATGAACAACTATGCGCAAAAACTGAACCTGCAGGACACCCATTTTGAAACGGTACATGGTCTGGATGCGCCGGGTCAGCATAGCTCCGCGTACGACCTGGCCGTGCTGTCCCGCGCTATCATCCACGGGGAACCGGATTTCTACCATATGTACAGTGAGAAAAGCCTTACCTGGAACGGCATCACACAGCAAAACCGTAACGGTTTGTTGTGGGATAAAACCATGAACGTAGATGGCCTGAAGACAGGGCATACGTCCGGTGCCGGGTTTAACCTGATTGCTTCCGCCGTCGATGGTCAGCGCCGCCTGATTGCGGTGGTGATGGGCGCGGAGAGTGCTAAAGGGCGCGAAGATCAGGCACGTAAACTGCTGCAATGGGGGCAACACAACTTCGATACAGTGCAGGTTTTGCGTAGCGGTAAGCAGGTTGGCACTGAACGGATCTGGTATGGCGATAAAGAAAAAATCAGCCTCGGAACCGAGCAGGATTTCTGGATGGCCCTGCCTAAAGCAGAAGTCCCTAACATCAAAGCAAAATATGTCCTTGATAAGAAAGAGCTGGTTGCTCCCATCGCTGCGCATCAACGTGTGGGGGAAATTGAACTCTACGATCGGGATAAGCTGGTGGCGCATTGGCCTCTGGTTACGCTGGAATCCGTCGGCGAAGGCGGCGTTTTCTCGCGCCTGAGCGATTATTTCCACCACAAGGCGTAGTTTTTCCTGATGCGTCTGACTGGCAAGAGTGCGAATCTGCTCACATAATAATCACTATTTCCTTGTGGCCGACATAGCCAGAAATTACACTGTATATAAATACAGTGTAACAGTGGAGGTTGTATGGAGTACGAGATAAAGCTGGTCGATAAACGCATGATTGCCGGTTTCCATATGGTTGGACCGTGGGAACAAACGGTGAAGCAGGGGTTTGAGCAATTAATGAAGTGGGTCGACGGTAAACAGATTGTGCCGTTGGAATGGATTGCTGTTTATTACGACAACCCTGATGTTGTTCCTGCGGAAAAACTGCGCTGTGATACCGTGGTTTCTGTGCCTCAAGGTTTTGAAATCCCGGAAAACAGCGAAGGGGTGATCCTCACCGAACTGGCGGGTGGCGACTATGCTGTCGCCGTTGCGCGCGTTGAGAATCACGATTTTGCGACGCCTTGGTATCAGTTCTTCGAGCGCCTGTTGCAGGATACGACTTATGCGATAGCCGCTAAACCCTGCTTTGAAGTTTATATGAACAATGGCATGGAGGACGGTTACTGGGACATTGAAATGTACGTGCCAGTGCAGACGAAGTAACTGTTTGGGGTGTAAATCAGGATGATCTTTTCACGCTAAAAACAGGTACAATTCGCTTCTTTGCTATTCCCTGACGGAGTGCATGAGTGCGTGCAGACAAATCGCTGAGTCCTTTTGAAATTCGTTTGTATCGTCATTATCGTGTGGTGCATGGTATTCGCATTGCGCTGGCGTTTCTCCTTACTTTTCTGTTGGTACGCCTGTTAAACATTCCCGAAGGTACATGGCCTCTGATCACGCTGGTGGTGATTATGGGGCCAATATCTTTTTGGGGTAACGTTGTTCCCAGGGCCTTTGAACGTATAGGTGGCACGATCTTGGGCTCGGTCCTGGGACTGGTTGCCCTGCGTCTGGAACTCTTCTCGCTGCCGTTAATGCTGATATGGTGCGCGGTAGCGATGTTTCTCTGCGGCTGGCTGGCGCTGGGTAAAAGGCCGTATCAGGCGCTGCTGATTGGCATAACGCTTGCCGTGGTCGTGGGTGCGCCTGCCGGAGATATGAACACCGCGTTATGGCGCGGTGGTGATGTTATTCTGGGGTCGTTACTGGCGATGCTGTTTACCGGCATCTGGCCGCAGCGGGCATTTATACACTGGCGTATCCAACTGGCGCATTGTGTCACGGGGTACAATCGGGTGTATCAGGCCGCGCTATCCCCCAATCTGCTCGAGCAACCGCGGCTGGAAAAACATTTACAACAACTGTTGAGCGACGTTGTCAAAATGCGTGGGCTCATCGCTCCTGCCAGCAAGGAAACCCGCATTCAAAAATCGATCTTTGAGGCTATTCAGACGGTGAATCGCAATCTGGTCTGCATGCTCGAGCTGCAAATTAATGCGCTGTGGGCCAGCCGTACCAGCCACTTTGTCATGTTGAATGCGCATACGCTGCGTGAAACTCAGCTCAGGACCCAGCAGGCACTACTGACAATAACCCACGCCTTGTATGAAGGTAATCCGCAGCCGGTGCTTGCCAATACGGAAAAGCTCAATGACACCGTAGCAGAGCTGCGTCAGCTTATTGCTGAGCATAAAGGCGATAATGTCGCAGAAACGCCCATTCACGGCTACGTTTGGTTGAACATGGAGATGGCTCGACAACTGGAGTTACTGTCACATTTAATCTGTCGCGCACTGCGCAAATAAAGAGCAGATGAGGGGATTGGTTCTACTGCTGCTTCGATTCAGCAAAGATTAGAGGTATGATACTGAAAAAGGCTAAAACCATTGGTAACTGCAATGACTTTACCCTCGATAACTCAGGTTTCAACCATGCATTGTCGATGCAGATGCAACTTGAAGTATGGCGGGCATGAAAGTAATGTTGACCCACTTTAGCCGTTGTTTTAACGAATCCGAATCTCACATTATCAGGGGTGTAAAAATGGAAACTACCAAGCCTTCTTTCCAGGACGTGCTGGAATTTGTTCGTCTGTTCCGTCGTAAAAACAAACTGCAACGTGAAATCCAGGACGTTGAGAAAAAGATCCGTGACAACCAGAAACGCGTTCTGCTGTTGGACAACCTGAGCGACTACATCAAGCCTGGTATGAGCGTGGAAGCGATTCAGGGCATCATTGCCAGCATGAAAAGCGATTATGAAGATCGTGTTGATGACTACATCATCAAAAACGCCGAGATCTCTAAAGAACGCCGCGATATCTCTAAAAAGCTGAAAGCCATGGGCGAAGTGAAAAACGGCGAAGCGAAAGCCGAGTAACGATTTTATGCTTGTCCGGGTCGCTGCCGTGCGGCGACCCTTATTGCAGTTCGACCCCGCCCGTCACCATGCGTAACAAATGCTGTTCTGGCCAGTGAATCGTAAGTTTTTTCTGCGTCAGCATCCATTTAATGTAATCCACATCATGACGATTTCTGTCCAGCATCAGTCCGACTACGCTGCCGCTGTGCGCGACGTTGACGCCGTATAAATCACATTCTTCCACCAGTGCTAATAGTGAATCAAAATCCGGCTTTGGTAACAGCAATTGGCTGGCGATAGCGCTAAGCGTAGCCGCTTCTCCCAACCGGTAAGGATTTTGACTAATACAGGCTTCCTGTACTTTTTCCCATGCCCGTTTGAGGGCCGCAGCTCCCGCCTGCAAGCCGGAATGACGTGGAATACGGTGATAATCCGCGGTACGCAATGTTTCAGGGCTTTCGAGAACCAGCAGATCGAGTTGAGGCTGAGCTTCACAACCAATTTGCGTGGAGGCGTTGTTATGATCGAAAAGAGTAAGCTTACGAAAAACGGTGCTGTCGGTCGGCTCCAGCGAAACGCAAAGCTGTGCCAGTGTTGGCTCGTCCAGCTGATGGCCCAGATAATGCGCCGCGGCGATGGCCGTGGCGGCAATATCCGCAGTGCTGCTGGCCATTCCTTTCGCGATGGGAATGGTTGACTGAACATCTATCCGGATATCCTGACTGAGATGCGCCGGGTACTGCCAGTGCTGTAATAACCTGTCAACCATTGCCCGAGAAAGTGGACGTTCATCTGTCAGCGGTGAGCCTGAAGTGACCTCAACGGTGCTATACCATTCGACTGGGCAGGAGACCAGTTTCTCACTGCCCAGAATCCAGCCCTGGATAAGTTCTCCGCACGATGCGGGACATTGCGCAACAGCCACGTCTTCACCTTTGTGTTCAGCAATCCTCGGCGCATAGTGTCATGGCGATCGCGCTATTACCATGATTTGCCGCAATTTGCGGTGCGGCAATATCAGGCGGGAATGCCCAATGTCACAGTTTCTGATATCGCTAAACGCATAACGTCCTGGGCTATCATCAGCTCTTCATTGGTATTAATCACCGCCACTTTAACCACCGCATTTTCCGTCTGAATAAAGGTGGCGTTACGCTGATTTTTTTCTTCATCAACGGCCAGACCTAAGAAATTCAGGTTGTGGCAAATCGCGGCGCGAGCCCGCGCTGAATTTTCACCAATTCCCCCGGTAAACACCAGCGCATCCAGACCGCCCATCTGCATAATATAGCTGCCAATAGTGGCGCGAATCCGCTCGGCAAAAAGCGTCAACGCCAGTGCTGCCTGGTGATTGCCCGTATCTGCGGCATGTTCAACATCCCGGTAGTCGGGTGAAACACCAGAAACTCCGAGTAATCCGGACTCATTGTTGAGCAATTGGTTGAGCTGCTGCGGGGTTTTGCCTTCACGCAGGGCAATCCACGGCAGAATGGATGGATCAATATCGCCACTTCGCGTGCCCATCATTACGCCAGACTGCGGCGTAAAACCCATGGAGGTATTTACCGAGTGTCCGCCTTTGATAGCGCAGATGCTGCTGCCGTTGCCCAGATGACAACAAACAACCCGCAGGGCGCTGAGCGGCACGCCCAGCTTTTCAGCAAGCTGAGCGCTGACATACTTGTGGCTGGTACCATGAAAACCATAACGACGAATACCCAGCTCTGAGTAGTAGCGCCAGGGCAGGGGATAGATGAAAGAAGGCTCATCAAGGGTCTGATGAAAAGCCGTGTCAAAAACCGCAACGGCTGGCGTTTTCGGCAGTAGCTGGCGAAATATCGCAATCCCCAACGCATTAACCGGGTTATGAAGCGGTGCCAGTTCCGCTAGGCGTTCGATTTCCGCCAGTGTTTCATCGGTTACCCGTGCGGAATCTTTGAAGGATTCTCCACCGTGTGCGACGCGATGGCCAACGCCGTCGATCTCTTCAAGACTGCTGATAATATTGTGACTGAGCAGTTTTTCCAGTAGCAGCGTTACTGCTTCACGGTGATCGGCTACGGGCAACGTCTCCTGCCATTTTTGCGCTGGTGCTTTTAGGGTGACCTGCGCATCAGACATACCGATACGCTCGATCAGTCCCTGGCAAATCATTTCACCCTGCGGCATCGCCAGAAGCTGAAATTTAAGCGAGGAACTGCCTGCATTAATGGCCATTATTTTGTGAGACATGAAGGTTCCTTTGCATTCAGAAAAATGAACATCTCATCGACCCCGGTATTCTCCAGCGCGCTGGTGACAAATACTTTTTGCGCGCCAGCCTGAACTAACCAACTCTCCACGAGAGAAATACGCTGCGGGCTGGCTATATCGGCTTTGGTGACGAGGCCGATAACGGGTCGGTTCATCGGACCAGTAAAACCTGGAGAAAAAGGTGACCACGGCGCGTCAGCATTGAGAACCAGTGCGATGATGTCTGCTTCACAGGCGCTGGCCAGCAGCGCGCTGTACAGGCAGCGGTTTTCGAGATATTCACCCGGTGTGTCTATCGTTGTGGGAGACCAGACAATGGCCTGGGTCTTCTGATAGTGAAGCGCCTCTCCCCGCATGCACTGCGTGAGTGACGTTTTACCGCACTGGCTGGGGCCAATTAGCATTATGCGTTTCATGAGATTATGTCCGGGTGATGGGACAGGCGGTAAAACGCATCATTTCGCCCAGCGTCCGGGTTACCTGTTTCAGCGCGTACTCAACGGCGGAAACATCGCCCGTCAGTACCACTGCGCCGGTAAAACGGTCGAGAAAACCAATCTCTACCGCCCCGGATTTCGTGGCGATATCACAGGCGATGATTGAGGCTTCGCTGGGGGTAATCGTCAGAATACCGATTGCGGAAACCGACTCTGGTAATCCCAGTTTCTTGAACAAATCTTTACCCGGATTAGCGATAAGATGCGCCAGCGTAACCTGCTTGCCAGGGACATATTCCTGAATCATACGATCCGTGGTGGGTTGTCTTTCCATTATCCCTCCACCATCTGTCGCCACATGCTTTCATGCGGACGAGGGATGACCGAACGGTAAACCAACAGACCTTTTTCACCCGCACTTTCACTGGCAACTGTCACTGCGTTATTCACATCAGATACATCGCCAGCGACAACCATGTAGCACTTGCCGCCAATACCAAATGCCATATGGACGCGTACCAGCGTGACATTGGAGGCTTTAACCGCACGGTCGGCGGCGCAGATGCAGGCCGCAACGCTCCATGTTTCAACAATGCCCACGGCCTGACGCTTATCCACGCTGTTAAGTCCACTGATCGCAGGAAGTACGCTGGCGTGAATGTTGGGTAGTACCAGACTATCAACGAGCATATCGCCAGCAAGAGAAGTTCCGGTGGCGATCGCCTGTTGTACTGCGCCTACGTCACCACCGAGCATGAGCAGAAATTTACCCGGGCAGATGGTCTTGCTGACCAGTAAATTCACATTCGCGCTTTTTAACATGGCATCGCCAGCTTCCATTCCTTTGGCAATGCTGGTGAGTTCTAAAATCCCTATAGCCTGAGACATGATTAACCTCTTATTACCGTGATGGATTGCTCAGTAATTTCGCTGACAATACCGTCAATACTGGCGTGGACAGGTGCGCCTAATGCACCGGACGGCACATCGGCAACGCATTGACCGCGAACAACGTGTTCGCCCTGCAGTACACATGGGATGGCGCTGGCACCAATATGCTGGCGTAGCAACAGCGTCGTTTTATCTGTGGGATAATCAGTCTCAGCCAGTGGCGCATCGTGATACCAGTCGCTAAGGCCCAGTTTGGTAATAAGGCGCTTCACCGGAATAAGCCGATACTTCGCCATTTCATCCTCAGGATTTAACGGCCCTTCATAACGATGGTTGAGCGCCCGTAGCTCGCGTTTAAGCATGCGGTTGATTCGCATCGGTGAAATCCCAACCGGACAGGCTACGCTTTCACATACATTGCATTCTGAACAGGTCAGGGCCGTGAGCAGTAACTGCGGTGTGGCCGCCTGCTGATAATTAACCGCGCGAACCAGCAGGTGCGGCGATAATTCATGGCCGATCAAATGTCTTGGGCACAAATCCGTACACAACCGACACTGCTCGCAAACGGTTTTTGCGACGGAAAGCACGGTGCGTTCATCCTGCATCCGCCGCTGAATCAACGCATGAGACTTTGGTAAAACCAGCAGTCCCCCGGTGGTCTTGCTGACTGGGGTATCCAGTGAGGTAATCAGGCCGCCCATCATCGGGCCACCGTTAATAAAACCGGGATCGTCAACGGTAGCACCACCGGCCAGCGCCAGAACCTCACGTAAAGACATTCCGATAGGGACGGTAAGAGTGATTGGTTTGGCGACCGCGCCATTAACGGTCAGGGTACGGCGCGTAACCGGATACTGCTGCTCAACGGCTCTGGCGATGTTGAGTACAGTCTGGACGTTATTGACCACCACGCCGACGCTGACCGGCAGCGCGGCAGGCGGAACTCTCCGGCCTGTTGCCATCCAGATGGTCAAAACCTCGTCACCAGCCGGGTAGACATCAGGCAAAATATGTAAGCGGATCCCGGCAGGCAGAAGGGGCGTTAATGCATTGATAGCCCTTTGATATTTCTCTTTGAGCGCAATAATACCGGCCCTGGCTCCGGTAGCCGTCATGGCATATTGAACGCCACGGATAAGTCGCTCAGCCTGAACGGCCATCAATTGCTGGTCAACTTTCAGCATCGGTTCACATTCTGCCGCATTGACCAGAAACGTATCGACCTGCGCCTGTAATTTTACGTGAGCAGGAAAGCCTGCGCCTCCGGCCCCGACAACACCCGCTGCGCGAACGCGTTCGCGAATTGTCTGCGCATCATAAAGCGTGGACTCTGCCGTCATGGCTGTCTTCATAATAATTCCTCAAGCAGTTCCTGCATGGCGCTGGCGTCGGCAACACGAGGATTGGTTTGCAGCGTGACATCAGCCAGCGCGGCCTGAACCATCGACGGTATACGTTGTGACCAGGCTTGCTTTCCATCTTTAAGCGCGTCAGCAAAAGAAGGTAACGCGCACTGTTTTTTGAGTAGCTCTATATGACGAATTAGCGCATTCAGTGCCGCCGTATCGTTCGCGTTATCCGGGCATAGGTGGCAGGCTTTAGCGAAACGGGCATAGCGCTTCGCAGCCCGCGGATCGCGGGCATTAAAATGAATGACATGGGTCAGCAGCAGCGCATTGGCAAGTCCGTGGGGCAGATGAAACTGGCCGCCCAACTGATGGGCAATCGCATGATTGATACCCAGACCAGCCTGACTGAATGCCATTCCCGCGAGCGTTGACGCGTTGTGCATTTTTCCTCTGGTTGCCAGGCAGTCGCCTTTGCTGACGGCGACAGGCAGGTACTGGAAGACAATTTGTGCCGCTTTTTCAGCCAGCGCATCGGTGAAGTCGCTGGCTTTCGTGGATACATAAGCCTCCAGCGCATGCGTTAATACGTCCATGCCGGTATTCGCTGTTATGGCTGGTGGAACGCTGACGACCAGCGTCGGATCAAGGATGGCCATGTCCGGATAAAGCGCATTATTAAATAATGGATACTTAATGCCTTTATCCGGATCGCTAATCACGCAGGCGCTGGTCACCTCCGATCCCGTGCCGCTGGTGGTGGGAATTGCAACGCAGGTTTCAATCTCAATACCGAACTGTCGGCTGAACCAGACGATGGCTTTTGCGGCGTCCAGTGCAGATCCACCGCCAAAACCAATGACGACGTCCGGTCGTAGGGACTGCATTTGCGCAATCCCTTGTACTACCGTGCTAATGGTGGGATCGGGGGTGATATCGCTGAAAATGCTGATGCGGTTATCCGCTGGCAGCGCGTCGCGCAGCTTTTCAATCAGGGGAGAACGCGCGAGAAAACCATCGCAGATAATCCAGATATGCTTATTCGTGAAACGCTTAAGCACATCCAGGCTTCCCTGGCCGCTGTACAATCGAGTTTGCAGTGAAAAGCTTTTCATAACGGCCCCATTAGCGAATAGAAAAACCGTTTGTCAGCACGCAACGACGAGAGCGTGCGAAAGTGCGCGCAGATGTCGTTCCTTCACCGGTCGGCGTTGCGATGGTGAAGGTGGTAAAGCCTTCACCACCAACGCCAATCCCAGCATAAGAGGGGCCATTTTTCACAAAAATGGAGGTCTGAAGCGTGCGCGCGGCAAGGTTCAGACGTGACACATTTTGCGAATGCATAATGGCGGTGTGATGCAATCCCTCTTCAACCTTCAGGGCCAACGTTAACGCGCTGTCAAAATCGCTCACCGTTACGATGGGGAGCATTGGCATCAGTTGCTCGCTGGTAACCCATGGGTCGTCAGCCTTGACGATACCTATCAGTAATCGAGGTGCTTTTGCCGGAACCGGTATTCCCGCGGCTTCCAGTAAGGTTGCCGGGCTTTTCCCTACCAGTTGTTTATTGGCTATTCCTTCTGGCAGACAAACTGCGCGCAGTTTGTCTATATCTTCGCTATTGAGTCGCATCGCGCCAAAAGACTGCATTTGTTGAACCAGTCGTTCGGCAACGGCATCAACAACAATCAGACTCTTCTCAGCAATGCAGGGGAGGTTGTAATCAAAGGATGCGCCATTGATGATATCTTCCGCCGCCTTAACCAGGTCGGCTGTTTCATCAACAATGCAGGGAGGATTGCCTGCGCCTGCGCCAATGACTTTTTTCCCGCTTTTCATGCCCATAGCAACAATGCCTGGACCACCGGTAATCGCCAGAACTGCGATTTTAGGGTGCGCCATCATCTGCTGGGTAGCCTCAAAAGTGGGTTCTGTGACCGTGACGACAAGATTCCGAATCCCGCAGCAGCGAAAAGCAATATCTTCAATCATGGTAATCAGCTTCAGTGAGACCGCTTTTGCACCTGGATGTGGGCTAAAATAAACGCTATTTCCCGCAGCCAGCATACTGATGCTGTTGTTAATAATGGTTTCCGTCGGGTTGGTACTGGGGGCGACGGAACCAATCACGCCAAAGGGTGAATACTCGAATAACACCATGCCGCCGTCGCCGGTAAGCGCCGTGGTGGTGAGATCTTCGATACCCGGGGTATTGTCCAACGCAGCTTTATTTTTAAGGAACTTATCCTCTTTGTTGCCCATTCCCGTTTCGGCAGCGCTTTCAGCAGCCAATGAAGCAAGGTGAGGCGTCAGTTCTTCTCGCAGGGCGTTAATGATGGCGCTGCGGGTTTTCAATGGACATTGCTGATAACGCAGAAAAGCCTGATGAGCGGCATCGATCGCTTCGCTAACGGACGGAAAAATTCCATTACCCTTAACTTCTGCTTTTGCCGGTGCAAGTTGCTCACTCAAAATGTTACGAATAAGGGTTTCAAGTTCTGAAGTGTTCATTGATGTGTTCTCACGTTAATTGCCGCAATGGCCGTTTCTGCAATGTCCATATCCTGCTCAACGCTTCCCCCGCTGATGCCAAGACCCCCAAGGAGTAACCCCTCACGCCATAATGCGTACCCGCCACCGAAGGTGACGACTTTTCCCTGCATATGGCTTTCCAGACCGTAAAGCGCGGCGCCTGGCTGCACTGCCGATGTCAGCTCATGCGTGGCGGTTTTCATTGCCACGGCGGTCCAGGCTTTTTTCGGTGCCAGTTCGCTACTGACGAGTAATGCGTCAGGCATGCGCCAGGTCACCGTTTGGGTCCCATTCGCATCAACAATGCTGATGACGACCGGAACCTGAAGTTCTTCTGCTCTCGTTACCGCAGCGCGAGTGAGTTGGTGGAGTTCCTGAAAAGACAGAGACATAGCCGGCTCCCTGGTAGCTGATGTACGGATGGCTGCGAGATAACGCTCCGCCACTTTCTGAATAATGTTGTTTTGATGGGCGTCATGATCTTCTGCTCGTGCAAGCGCATATAAGCAGTCGGACAGGCGATTGATATAACGCATCAGCACGTGTCTGACGGAAATCTCGGTGGAGAGTTCGACCAGTCGCCTCTCTGCGCGGCGGGCCAGCGTGCGGGCAAAGTGCAGACGGCTGGCGGCTTCGCTGCGGCCAGGTAAAATAAAGCTGCGTAGGGAGGGGACTCTTCCCATCGCTGTATCGATAGCGGCCTCCAGCGCGGCAATTTCTTCTGAGCTGATGTAGCGCTGCTCTGGCGCTGGCTGTTCGCTTTCGCTTGCCAGCTCGGCGCTGAACCAAAAAAGCTGCAGTTGAATGTTTTCGAGTAACTGGCGGTGCTGCGGGTTTTTCGCTGCGCAAACACACAGGCTAAGCGCCGCATTAAGTTCGTCCAGCGTACCGTAAGCCTCGACGCGCGGGTGCGTTTTGCTCACGCGTTGCCCGGTAAAGAGGGCCGTTGTGCCGGCATCGCCAGTGCGGGTATAAATCGCCATAGTTCCTCCTAACGAGAAAGCGTGTCGACAATGCCGACGATAGCCAGATCGATGGCCTCATTAGGGCCGGAAAAAACGTGTCTGGCGCTGGAGCCACTGCTGAGTAATACCAGTTCTCCAGTTCCAGCGCCGACAGAATCAACCGCGACTTCATCTCCACTCACAGGGGACGCGGGAAGTTCTCCGTCCGCACTCACCCGACGTACCAGCAACAGTTTCTTCCCCACCAGTGATGGAGATTTTTGCGTGGAAACCACAACGCCTGTAACCCGTGCCAGATGCATAGCTCACTCCTGCTTAATTAATTGGACATTTCGCGTACCGACGGCGTCCTGAGCCAGAGCCGTCACGACACATCGACGACGTAGCACCAGAACGCCCCCCTTCAGTTGGGCGACGTCGGCATAGCTGAGAAGTTTGTCAGGATGCAAAACGATGATTCGCCCCAGCTCGTCACTGAACTCCAGAGGCAGACGCGCGAGTTTTCTAACGGGGATTGCGGGTAACAATCGGTGTTGTAGTGAAATTTTCACGCGGACTCCGCATGCCAGCGCTTCGTGGATCGTTACCACCGACATGTTGTCCGCGCAGCCCTCGGCAATTTGCTCCAGCAATGGCAGGTCCGCCTGCAGGAGGTGGAGCGACGAGTACTGGCAGCACAATGTCCGTGGTTCGATTTCGCGTAACTGCGCGACGCTAAGCGAGAGCGTGCTTTCCGCGCGTTTTTTTAATCGGGAAACAACCTCCTCGATAATGCGTTGCAGCAGTTCGTTGTTCATCGTGGGCTCACCAGTGTGGCAAATGCCTGCGGATTATCTGCGCCCGCAGCATTGGCTTCGTCGGTATCGATATGCATCTCAAGGCGCATATCCGGCGAAACGCGTACGGCGACGTTATCGAAAATCAGTCGACGTTCATCACCATTAATGGCAACAGAGACTTTATCGCCATGGGAAACGCGCAGGATTAGGGCATCGAGCGGCGACATATGGATATGGCGTTGGGCGACGATTACCCCGGATGCTAAGTCCAGTTCAGCAAATGGACTGATAAGGCGAACGCCTGGCGTGCCCTCGATACTGCCTGACATCCGTAGTGGAGCAGCAATTCCCAACGTACGAGCGTCGGTACGAGAAATTTCGACCTGACTGGTGCTACGCAGCGGGCCGAGTAAGCGCACATTTTTTAACTGACCTTTTGGTCCCACCAGCGTGACGGTCTGGTCTGCTGCATATTGTCCGGGCTGCAGCAGCTCTTTTTTCTCACTAATAGGGTGATTGGGAAACAAGCGGTCGTAATCTTCAGCGCATAGATGAATATGACGATTAGAGATCCCTAGCGGAATAGGGCGCTCACGCATTTCATCCAGAACTTTGGTGACCGTTGTCTCCAGTTGCTGTTTATCCATCACGCTTCACCTCGTTTGCCTGAGTGCAGACAAAGAGAGCGCGGCTCGCCCTTTTGACGGGGGCAGGCAGGGTCAAGACACAGATTGCAGCTAATCAACTCTGCATCTTGTGGCGCTTCGGGCGCTGCATGGTCCTCAGGGATCTCTTCATGTGGTACGACAGGTGTCGGGGCGGGCGCTGGCTCAGACTCTGGGGTGACGCTATGTGACAGAATGCCATCCCCTGGTCTGGATATGACTTTGTGAGCCACCAGTCCATCTCGCTGGTCAGCGAAACTGACACCGGTGGAAATGGCCGCCTGGACGGAGGCCACATCCCCGATTATCTTGATCACCATCCAGCCTGAACCGTTGGTTTTTTCGAGGCCCACCAGCGTGATGGAGGCGGCTTTCGCCATGACGTCCGCGCAACTGATGGCTAATGCCAGACCACTAACTTCAAGTAATCCCAGTGATTGCTTCACGCTGTGCTCCTTGGTTGCAACGACTTATGCGGATTTAGGTAAAATGGCTTCAACGTCGCTGTGCGGACGTGGGATAACGTGGCAGGATTTCACCTCGCCAACGGCGCTTGCTGCAGCGCTTCCTGCATCTACGGCAGCTTTCACTGCGCCGACATCGCCGCGAACCATAACGGTGATCAGGCCTGAGCCGATTTTTTCGTAACCAACCAACTGCACGTTTGCGGATTTCACCATGGCATCAGCGGCTTCAATAGCGCCGACGAGCCCTTTTGTTTCAACCAGTCCCAGTGCGTTATTCATACTGCTTTTCTCCTGTGGGTTATGAGTGGCATTCCCGAAACGGAATGCCTTTAACCAGCCGCGCAGCGTTATTACCAATGCTGCGTTTGGCGTAGTTATCTTGTTGATATGTCAGCGTAAATAGTGGCGCTGATGTGGGTAAGTTTTTATAGTGCACGACCAGTTTTTCGCGACTGCAGCCAATGCCAACCAGCAGCGGCGATTGGCAAGCCGCCAGCCATGCGTTGTGGATAACGTCAGTTGACGGGCTCTCCTGAATCACAAAGGGGATCCCTTCTTCTTCAATACCCAGCAGCACATCACTCCAGACGTCAGTGCATCCAGCAGTGGCGAAGATAACGATGGCTGGCGTGGTGAGATTACTTTCCATGAGCGAATGCCTTGTACCAGGAGAGAATCAGCCCTGTCGCGACCGCGTTGCGCGGACCTTCGGTGCCACGAATGTTGCCGCGCCCGGCAACCAGGCGATAGTGTGCCAGCGCATCGGTGACCAGTTGCGGAACTTCAAAGTCCAGGGATGAGCCGCCAACCAGCACCACAAAGGGAATATCCCGAATGTTCCCGGTCGGACTCACCTGACGTAGCGCTCTGAGTGCGTTGGTGACGAAAACGCGTTCCTTAGCGCTGCGGCGAATGGCCCGGACTTTCTCCAGCGCCAGTTCGCCTGGCAGTGGCACCAGTTCATCGGGTTTTACTACGCATACGCGGGCAAAAACCGTTGGTGGGAGAGGTGTAGGGAAGAACTGGACGCTGCCATCTTCGTGGCGAAGATGGAACAAGCTCTCGACTTTCGCCAGCGGGTACTTTTTGATATCTTCAGCGAGATAACGGTCTTCCAGCCCCAGTTCACGGGCAATAATCATCGTTACCATATCGCCCGCACCCGCCAGGTGCGTGGCAATAATTTCGCCTTTCGGGTTGATGATGGAGGCGTCGGTCGATCCTGCACCGAGGTCCAGAATAGCCAGTGGCCGCGTCGTGCCGGGGGTGGTTAAGGCCCCCAGAATGGCCGCTTCGGCTTCGGCGCCGCCAACCTGGACGTCAATATTGAGCTTTTGCGTGATTTCCTGAGCAATCATCGCCATTTGCAGGCGGTCTGATTTCACCATGGAAGCAATGCCGACAGCCTGTTCCAGCGAGAACTCACCGGCTAGTCCGCCGGTCACGCTGACGGGAACCGAGGTATCGACTGCCAGCAGGTCCTGAATAAAAATTTCGTGGCTGGGTTTGTTGGTTAATTCAGCCATTGTCTGGCGCACATGCTCCAGCATGCCGCCAATATTGGTGCCAGCCTCTCCGGTGACGTTATCCAGTTTCGGGCATTCACCAACCGCTTTCATAATCGCTTCAGCGCCAGCTGCAACGTCGACCCGTACGGTACGACCCTGCGACTGTAGCTCCAGATTTCCGGCAGGAATGGCTCGTGCTTTCACATCACCTGACGGTGTTTTCACGACCACGGCAGAACGATTGCCGATCAGCGCCCGCGCCATCGGGACAATGTTTTTAGTCTCGTCGGCGTTGAGGCCAAAAACGGTCGCAATCCCGTAAGGGTTAGAAAGCGTTTCAATGACTTTTCCTGGAATCGCGACCTCAATGGCAGCCAGCATACCTAACGGGATGCGGTCGATATGAAGGACTTCATCGACGATAGGCAGGGGGTGAGTCAGACGATTACTGACCAATACGCCATCGTCCTGCTGCAAAATAACGCCAGTTAACTGGTATCCGGCGCGGACGGAGGCATTAATCATCGTGGCGACATCGGCGAAATCAAATGCCGATGACACCACCAGAATATAGGGCGTATCCGCCGGACGGCTGAGCAGGTCTTCCGGCGTAATAGTGACGCCAACGCCTAATCCGACGCCGCCCGGCGTTTTAGGGTTATGGCCGATCATGGTGGATTCAGTGATGATGGTTTCGGTTATCGTTTCCATCGCTACGTCGCCAATGACCGGGGTGGCTTCGTTAATACGGATGAGCGAAATATCGCTGACATTGATACCGGCGTTTTTTGCTGCCAGCGAAAGTGCCTCCTGAATACCAAACACATTACGTAATGTGCCTTTAATTCCGGTGGTTTCTGCCAGCGCGCTGCCGGTGATGCTCAGTGCGCCAGACTCATCGAGGGTAGCCAGAGCGACTTCCGTTGATGAGTTGCCTATGTCAATGCCAGCTATATATCGCATGATCCTGTCCCTGAGTTAGTCGTCGCCTTTGAGTTTTTTACGCTCAACGTACAGCGCTGCCGCTTCACGAACGAAAGCTGCACAGATCTTTGCCTGATAACGATTTTCGAGATCGTCGGCGATAGCCATCAGCTCGTCTTTCGTTGAGCGGTATGGGCGCAGCGCGTTGTAGATCTCAAGAATGCGATCGTCAGGTACAGCGGTTAGCTCAGCGGCACGCTCGAAGTTCATCGCCAGTCTGTCACGTCCGGCATCTTTGGCGATTTCCGCCTGAAGGCGCAGCGTTTCAGGGGTGATGCGCATGTCCTGCGCCGTCACTTTGTTGCTCAGAACATTTTCGAGCGTGAAGTCATCCAGAGTTTTGTTGGTTGCGGTTTTTACCCACTCAGGATGTTTATTCGCGAGAGGGTAATCCGTGACTTTCGCGGTATGTGCTGGTGAACTCGCCGCGGCCGGCGTCACGGGCTCGTCTTGCAGGCTGTTCATCCGGCTCAGCACATCCCGAACCATCGATTCAATTGCGTCGGTATTCATGGAGTTATCCTTTATCAAAGCGCCACGCGCAGTTCCTGCGGGTTTTTGCCCGTCACGACGTATTTGGTCTCTTTAATGTGCAGAATGGCCGATTTCGCCTGGTACTTAGGACGAGCCATCTGGTCATTCAGAGTAGGGACCGGTTGCGGAGATTCACGCTTGGCATAACGCGCGGCGTTTTTACCGATCTGACGATAGGTTTCCAGCGTCAGAAGTGGTGCCTGAGGGAACAGCTCCAGGTTAGAAAGCGGCGGTAACCCCTGCTGGTGGATTACCGTGGTGCCTTTTGACTGGATGCCGATAGAGATCCCGGAACCGCTCAGACGGTTACCTTCCACGGCGACAAATGCCACATCGGAGGATTTAAAGCAGCGGATAACGCGCGCTTTAATGCCTTCTTCTTCAATACCCGCAATCACTTCGCGCAAGATGTTCTTATGCGGGATCCCTACGATATTGACGGTTTGCGACAGTCCAAACGCGGGACCTACGGCAATAATCACTTCGTCCTGCTGCTGGCCTTGTTTGGCTTCGCCAATCTCGGTCAGAAAGCTGTCGCCCTGCGCCGCTGCAGCCTGTGGCGCGCTAGCCGCTGTCGATGCGCGGAATGAGACGGGTTTGTCGCTGGTTTGCATTTCAGACAGTACGTCTTCAATTATCTGGCGCAGCAGCTTTTCATTGATTTCCATTTTTCACCCCTTAGCCAAGTTCGTTGGGATCAAGTGCGCCAGGGATGTTTTTGATCTCTTCCCAGCGTTCGCCTTGTAGGCGATAACCTGTTGCCGGACCGGCATAGTCATTGACGTCATTTACTGCGGATAGCACCTGTCCGTCGCCAACGATAATGGCGGAGGTATGCAGATAATCCCCGGTTAACTTGGCTTTCTGGATGTTGAGCATGTCCTGAGCGACATCGGTAAACCCGCCCTGAGCAAGGGCTTTCACCACTTCCAGACCGTTACGGTTTTTATTGATGATCTCTTGCGCAAACTTGATATCTTCAACGATGTTTCGCTCCGGCATATCTTTCGAACCGTGGGCGTAAGTCGCCGCTTCTACTTCTTCATCAGTGATTGGCGGTAATCCCATCCCGGCAAAGACGGCCTGCAGTGCACGTGCCGCTTTATTACGAATGGCGATAACGTCTTCTTCACGAACCGGACGCAGACCCCCATCTACCTTGAGGTCTCGCTGGAGGACGTTGTAGTCGTCAAAATCTTCGGCATCCTCGTTCGAACCCGCAAACATGTTGTCGTAGTTCGGCACAGCGGAATAACCGGAAGAGATGAAGTCAGTACCCGGCAGGAACTGCATCAGCAGGCGGGCAGTACGACGCATATCCGAGTGGGTAAAGGTTTGGTCGTTGCTGGAGGCACACTCCAGATCCAGGGAGGAACAGATCAGGTTTTCAGCTAACACCGCACGAATGCCTGACGGCACAGCGGAAGGCACGCCGATGCAGCTTACTGAACCATTTTGTAAACCCTGTACGCCAGCGGCTTTGGTGATGTAAATACAGCGGGCTTCAAGGTAAAGCATCGATTTACCTTCGGCGTAACCCATCTGAACTTCTGAGCCAGAGCCGGAGGTAAAGCGCATTTTCAGACCGCGTGAGGCGTAGGAAGAGGCGAGGAAGCCTTTCGACCATGGCGTGTCATCGCCGTCGGTAAAGACGGGTTCAGTACCATAGACGGAGATAGTTTCCGCGTAACAGGTGTGGCCTAACATACCGAGTTTAAGTTCGGTCGCCTCTTCCAGCGAGCACTGGGTTAATACGCCAGGGCGCCCAACCTGTGAGCCGACTAACAGCGCAATGGCGTTAAAGGGGGCATAACGCGCAACGGCAACCGTCGTTTCCTGTTCGTCAAATCCGCGCCAGGCGCCTTCAGCCGCATCAGCGGCAATCTGCACCGGATTATCTTTAACGTTAGTGACGTGTGCCTGCTGAGACGGTGTACGACGAGCACGCATTTTCTGCATGGCCATCATCATCTCAACGACGTTCATATGGGACACCACTTCGACAATTTTTGCCGGGGTCATTGCGGTAGTCAGCGGCACAATGTCTTTGCGCTTCACGTTAGGATCGCAAAGCATATTGGCAAGTTTTACTGAGTCCATCGCCATGACTTCTTCAGCGCGCGCCAGGTTAATGCCATAGCGGGCAATGAAATGGTCAATTAAGTCAAATTCACTGGCGGATTTGCCGTCCAGTTCTGTGACTGTACCGTTGACGATTTTAATCGACGGTTTAGGGTCGTTCGGGCTTTCCATCGCAATGAAGCCTTCTTCGATCCACTCCTTAACGAAGCCATCCTGATTCACAGGGCGCTTCGCCAGTGCTTCAAATCTTTTCGATCTCATGAATCAGCCTCACTGATATCAGATGTAGGACGGACGATCGTTTTTCGGTTCTGAGCCGAGGGTCCCGAGTACGGTTTTACCGATTTCGCGGGCGGAGATAACGGCCTGACGTACAGCGCCGGAATCGCCTGAAATGACCAGAATGGCTTCGTTACTGAAGCTGGTGCCATGGGCTGGGGAGCTGTAGGCCACTACTTCCACGTTGGCGGATTTCAGCGCAGTATCAGCCATCAGGACACCAACGGATGCCGGGGCGCCGACGATCACGCCACAGGCACGGCCAATCGGTGCACCAAAGGCTTTTTCCAGCGCGTAGCTGGCGCGTGCGGTGTATTGCATCTCGATGTGACCGGCTTCGTTGGCATACACATCGCCAAAGGTGCGATCCAGTTCTTTCAGCGCAACCTCAATTCCGCGTTTCACGTCGGAAACATCGTTGCCGCCGAGAATAATCAGCGAACCGTGACCCGCACCGCCTTTGGTATCACGTGGCAACTCAATACTGACGACTTCAGTATTGGTGGCTTTTACCGCTTCATCTGCGGCCATGATGTGCGGGCCTGCACCAGTACGCGCGCCAAGGATGCCAATGGAGCGATACCGTTTTTCAAGTTTCATTGCGTCCAGTAGGGCGCTGTCCACGTTGGCGATTACCAGACCGACGGTGTCGCCAATCGCAGTACCGACAAACTCCGTTAAACTGCAGCTTTTCTCTGCCATAGCCGTTTCTCGTGTTGGAGGATTATTTTCAGGGATAGCCTGCTGTTCCGGCGTTGCCACGCGAGCAATCACCTGCGCCATGATCTGATCAACCAGCTCATTGCTGCTCATTAGCTAATTCCCTTCGGTAAGATTTTTTCTACATCGGTGTGAGGGCGTGGGATGACGTGTACGGCTTTCACTTCTCCCACATTACGTGCTGCGGCGGCACCTGCATCTGTTGCTGCTTTGACTGCGCCAACATCGCCGCGGACAATGACTGTTACCAGCCCCGAACCAATTTTTTCGTAGCCGACCAGCATTACATTGGCTGACTTCACCATTGCATCTGCGGCCTCTATGGCTGCAGTCAAGCCTTTGGTTTCTACCATTCCTAACGCTTCTTGTTGCATAAAGACCTCGCCTGGGTTGTCCCGATGTTCATGACTATAAAAAGAAGCGAGGAAAAAGAATGGCTGACTTGAAATTGAGAGTGAAAAAATAATAGAGGTAAGGTGATGTAAAATTGCTATTAATTATTTTAACTTGTTGTTTTTAATGGCTATATTAAATCTCTTTGATGTGATTATTTAGTTATGTCAGTTCCACATTTACACTTTTTCTGGTGACATTATAAATATCATTTGCTATGCGAAAAAAATGAAATTGTGATGGTGGTTTGAAAACAGATTTCTGCTAATAGCAATATTTTATTGTTTTGAAAATGTCCGTGTAATACGCGGAATCCCGATTGACTCTAATGTTTTAATAAAGTGTGTAGCAAGAATTTGCTATTGCGCCACGATTTTAAAGGGCAAGCTATCCGCAGAATGCCAACAATTTGCTGATATGGCCTTTTATAGTAAGCCTCGAAGTATTCTACTTGCCAGTAAGGAGTCCGCTGGTAAAGACACGAACTCTGCTTAGAAGGTGTCACAATGAACGATTCACTAAAAGCGCAATGCATTGCTGAGTTTTTGGGTACCGGGCTGTTTTTGTTTTTTGGTATTGGCTGCCTGAGCGCTCTGAAAGTCGCAGGTGCCAGCCTGGGATTGTGGGAGATCTGCATCATTTGGGGTCTGGGGATCTCGCTTGCAGTCTACCTGACGGCCGGGATTTCTGGCGCGCATCTCAACCCTGCTATCACCATCGCACTGTGGCTGTTTGCCTGTTTTCCGGGGCGCAAAGTTTTACCTTACACTGTGGCGCAGGTCGCGGGGGCCTTTGGTGGCGCTTTGCTGGCTTACTTGCTCTACGGCAGTCTGTTTACCGAGTATGAGTCGGCCCACCAGATGGTGCGCGGCAGTCTGGAAAGCCTGCACCTTGCCAGTATTTTTAGTACTTATCCTGCGGCGGCGCTCAGCGTCTGGCAGGCAGCGTTGGTCGAAGTGGTGATTACCTCCATTCTTATGGGGATGATCATGGCGCTGACTGACGACGGTAACGGCGTACCTAAAGGTCCGTTGGCACCATTGCTGATTGGTATTCTGGTTGCTGTTATCGGCGCATCCACCGGTCCGCTCACCGGATTTGCGATGAATCCGGCGCGTGATTTTGGTCCTAAATTGTTTGCCTGGATGGCCGGGTGGGGAGATGTTGCGATGACCGGTGGGCGTGATATCCCTTATTTCATTATACCGATTGTGGCCCCTATCATCGGCGCGTGCGCGGGTGCAGCAATTTATCGTTATTTGATTGGCAAAAATTTACCGTGTAATACGTGTAAGCTGGACGAAAATGAGAGCTAGCTTCACAGAAGAAGTTTATTTTTGAAAAGTAAAAACTGTTTTCGTGATCCGGTATCCTGAACTGCCCAAAAAGTCTCCCAAGAATGGGAGACTTTTGTTATGTTCAATTACGACTTTCATCAATGCTCAGGATGGCAGGGTGAAAACGAATGTGAATAATATGTTTTATTTATAACAATAAATTAACTGAGAGGTTTTATCATGATTTCTGCGAGTGCCCTGAACTCAGAACTCATTAATAAAATCGCACAGGATTTTGCGCAGGCCACCAGTCTGGCCGTTGTGGTTGTCAATATTCACGGTGATGAAATTTCTGAGCTTTTTAATTTCACCCCTTTTTGCCAGTTGATGCGTCAGCATCCTCAGCACAGTACCCGTTGTCGTATGAGCGATCGCTGTGGAGGGCTGGAAGCCTCTAAATCCGATCAACCCTGCATCTATCGCTGTCACGCCGGACTTACCGATTTCTCAATTCCGCTGGTCATTGCGGGGCACCTGGTAGGGTTTGTACTTTGTGGCCAGGTACGCTTAAGTAACGATGTTGGTTTGGTTGATATTCTGAATGTAGATGACCGCTGGCAAGCCGATCCCGAACTGGTCAACGAGTTTCGTAATGTACCGGAAATGGACTATTCGCGAGTCATCGCCTCAGCGGATCTGCTGAAGCTCATCGTAGAAAATTGCCTTAAGAAACAACTTAATTTTGTGGTTATCAAAGATAACCCGCAGCAGTCAGAGCCAGTACGCGCTAACCGCAGCACTAATCCTCATGACAGCAAAATGAAAAAAGCACTGCGCTATATTGATGCGCATTTATCAGACGAATTGCGTCTGGAAGATGTCGCCTCTCATGTTTACCTTAGCCCTTACTATTTCAGCAAATTGTTCAAAAAATATCATGGTATCGGTTTTAACGCATGGGTAAACCAGCAGCGAATGGCCAGTGCAAAAGAGCTGCTTTGCCACAGTGACTGGAGCATAGCCAGCATTGCGCGTAATTTAGGATTTTCGCAAACCAGTTATTTTTGCAAAGTTTTTCGTCAAACGTATCAGGTCACGCCGCAGGCATTTCGCCAGCAAATAAATGTCATTTCACGTGGCGAATCCGCTTAAATGGCAATATTTTGCTATTGCCGATTTTTGATATAGGGCGCTATGCCAGTCATTATAAAATGAAAAGTAGCGACAGCAGTCAATAAATTGTCATAGCGCAACAAAATATTAGTATTAGAGGGATAAACTGCACCAGTTTTTATTTTTGTGATGAGATACAGTGTCTCTGTGAATGACTTTCTTTATTCTTTGTTGGCACTTTCATTCAGAATGCGAGCATATGAATAAGTGGGTTTATGCCAGGTAATTGGTTGAATGAACCCGGCAAGATATTAAATTGAATTATTGTCATGAGGTCGTGAATTTACCTCATAACAGAGAGCTTAATTAATCAGGCTCTTGAACTGACAGGTTTGCCACATTTGTGGTAGGGAAGGGGGTGAGAATCCCCCGCAGCCCCCGCTGCTGTGATGCTGACGACCCCGTATTGACCACTGATCGCAAGATTGGGAAGGACGGGTGAGGATGACGCTAAGCCAGAAGACCTGCCTGTCAGTGACTACCAACAACTTCGGTGGGAAGTGGGTGGTTCAGATGCATACAGTCGAGAGACTGGGTATCTTTACACCCCTACCACCCTGAACAGGATCAGGGTATGGCGGCCAATTTTCACGCTTTTGTTCTTGCAGGTACCGGAAGCGGCTGTGGTAAAACCACAGTGACTCTGGGCTTGTTGAGCTTGTTGAAAAAACGCGGTTTACGCGTCCAGCCTTGCAAAGTGGGCCCCGATTACCTTGATACCGGCTGGCATACCGCGGTATGCGGCACTGCTTCCCGCAATCTTGATAGCTTCATGCTTCCCGTCCCCACCCTGAATGCTTTATTTCGCGAGCACATGCAACATGCGGATATCGCCGTTATTGAAGGCGTTATGGGGTTGTATGACGGATATGGCACCGACCCAAACTACTGCAGCACCGCCGCGATGGCCAAACAGTTAGGCTGTCCGGTTATCCTACTGGTTGATGGCAAAGCCGTTTCCACCTCGATCGCCGCGACGGTAATGGGGTTTCAGCATTTTGATCCAACCCTGAATATTGCCGGCGTTATTGTTAATCGGGTTAACAGCGAAACGCATTACCAGCTCCTGAAAGTGGCAATTGAGCGTTACTGCGCTGTACCCGTCTTAGGCTACGTTCCCCGTATGGAAGGCGTTGCGCTTCCTGAGCGTCATCTGGGTTTGGTTACCGCGCGTGAGTCGGTTATCAACCAGCAGCCGTGGCAGGCGTTTGCTGCGACGCTGGAGCAAACCCTTGATATCGACGCGCTGCTGAGATTAAGCCAGTTAGACACGCTTCCTGCGGGTGAATGGCCAGCGCTGCCCGCCGCAGACGCCGGGGCAGGGCTAACGCTTGCCATCGCCGATGACGAAGCGTTCAATTTCTACTACCCGGACAACATTACGCTACTGGAGCGCACGGGGCTTAAGATTGTCCGTTTTAGCCCGTTGCACGACACCTGTTTACCCGACTGTCAGATGATCTGGCTGGGGGGGGGCTATCCTGAGTTACATGCTGCGGCGTTGGCCCGTAATATTGCAATGCTTAACCAACTGCGGGCGGCGCACCAGCAGGGTGTCGCGATTTATGCCGAGTGCGGGGGGCTGATGTATCTCGGCAGTTCGCTGGAAGACAGCCAGGGTGATACCTGGCTGATGGCGGATATCATTCCCGGTCACAGCAAAATGGGAAAACGTCTGACCCGATTTGGCTACTGCGAAGCGCAGGCCGCGCAGCAAACGTTGTTAGCTGCAGAAGGCGAAGTGCTGCGCGGACATGAATTCCACTACTCCGATTTTACCCCTGAAACCTCCGCGGTGATGAACTGTCGCAAAGTGCGCGATGGCAAAACGCTGCAAGCCTGGTCCGGCGGCTGGCAGGTGGGAAATACCTTCGCCAGCTATCTACACGTTCATTTTGCTCAACGTCCGCAGATGCTTAACCACTGGCTGGCAGCCGCGAGGAGCGCACTATGACCATCCTCGCGTGGTGTGTTGCCTGGCTGCTTGATTTTATCATCGGCGATCCGCAGAACTGGCCGCATCCGGTGCGCTGGATTGGCAATCTGATTTCTGCGGTGCAGCGAGTTGTTCGGCGTTACTGCCATAGCGACCGTGCGCTACGCATCGGTGGCGGGGTGATGTGGATTGTGGTGGTGGGGCTGACCTGGGTTGTGTCCTGGGGAGTACTGGCGCTGGCGCACTCTATTCATCCCTGGCTTGGTTGGGTGGTGGAGGTCTGGATGATCTATACCGTGCTGGCCGGGCGCTGCCTGGCAAACGCCGCGCAGGATGTCGAGCGTCCGCTACGTGCCGGTAACCTTGCTGCAAGTCGGGAAAAGCTGTCATGGATTGTGGGACGCGATACCTCGCAATTACAGCCACAACAGATCAACCGCGGTGTAGTGGAAACCGTGGCTGAGAACACCGTTGATGGCATCATCGCGCCGCTGTTCTTCTTGCTCCTCGGCGGTGCGCCTCTGGCGATGGCCTACAAAGCGGTAAACACCCTTGACTCCATGGTGGGCTACAAACATGAAAAATACCGCGCTATCGGTATGGTCAGCGCTCGTCTGGACGATGTCGCAAATTATATTCCCGCGAGACTAAGTTGGCTGCTGCTGGGCGCAGCGGCATTTTTATGTCGCCATGACGGCTCGCGTGCTTTGCAGATTGGCTGGCGCGATCGCTACAACCACAGCAGCCCAAACTGCGCGTGGTCAGAAGCGTCCGTTGCCGGGGCATTAGGAATTCGTCTGGGTGGTCCTAATGACTACTTTGGCGAGCGCGTTGAGAAACCGTGGATCGGTGATGCACAACGCGACATTTCGGTAGACGACATTTCCCATACGATTCGATTGATGTGGGTGGCATCGATGCTGGCACTGGCGCTGTTTATTGCGCTGCGGTGGCTGCTGGTCGGTGTGGCCTGAGGACAACACAATGCAATATATCCAGCAACCCCAGGCGATTGAGGCCAAAAGTTTCGACATTATTGGCGAGATCATCCGTGAAACCCGCCCGGACTATCAGTTTGCCAGCCCGTTACATGAAGCCATTATCAAGCGGGTCATTCACACGACAGCGGATTTCGACTGGCTGGACATTCTGTGGTTTTCCAGTGATGTGCTGGAGCAGTTCTGTGCGGCGCTTAGCCGTTCGAGCGTGATTTATACCGATACCACTATGGCCCTTTCCGGGATTAATAAAACGCTGCTGGCAAAATTCGGTGGCGAATGCCGCTGCTACATCAGCGACCCGCGGGTCGTGCGGACGGCAAAAGAGCAGGGCATTACCCGGTCAATGGCGGCCGTTGACATTGCGGTGAAGGAAGAGGGTGAAAAGCTGTTTGTGTTTGGCAACGCGCCGACAGCGCTGTTCCGCCTGCTTGAGCATGATGTGGCCGTCAGTGGCGTCGTTGGCGTACCGGTTGGGTTCGTCGGTGCAGAAGAGTCGAAAGATGCACTGACCCAAAGCAATCTACCCGCCATTGCTGCGTTAGGTCGTAAAGGGGGAAGTAACGTCGCCGCCGCGATCGTCAACGCCATGCTTTATCACATGCAGGGGGCGCGATGAGCGAGTCCTTCGATACGCCTGTGTGGCACAACGGTAAAGCGCTGCGTAAAGGATATACCACGGGATCGTGCGCGACGGCGGCGGCAAAAGTGGCGGCGCTGATGGTATTGCGCCAGCACCTGATCCATCAGGTTTCTATCGTGACGCCATCAGGTGTGACGCTGTGTCTGAACGTAGAGTCACCGCATATCGAAGGACAGCAGGCGATAGCCGCCATCCGCAAAGACGGTGGCGATGATGTGGATGCCACCCACGGCATGCTGATTTTTGCCCGCGTGACGTTAAACGATAGCAAAGAGATAACCCTTCAGGGCGGGGAAGGCGTTGGCACGGTAACCCGCAAAGGGATCGGCCTGCCGGTGGGCAGTTCGGCGATTAATCGCACACCTCGCCAGACCATTGAGTCTGCGGTTCGTGAGGCGATTGGTCCGAATCGTGGGGCGCAAATTGAAATTTTCGCGCCGGAAGGCGAAGAGCGGGCGCAAAAAACCTACAACTCCCGCCTTGGCATTCTGGGCGGCATTTCGATCATTGGTACGACTGGGATCGTCACGCCGATGTCAGAAGAAAGCTGGAAACGTTCACTGTCGCTGGAGCTGGAAATTAAGCGAGCGGCGGGGCTGGAGCGTGTCGTACTGGTACCAGGAAACCACGGCGAACGTTTTGTGCGTGAGCAGATGGGGATCGACACCCAGGTTGTGGTCACTATGAGCAATTTTGTCGGCTACATGATTGAAGAAGCCGTCCGTCTGGGGTTCCGACAAATTGTGCTGGTGGGACACCCTGGTAAGCTCGTCAAAATTGCGGCGGGGATCTTTCATACCCACAGCCATATTGCCGATGCTCGCATGGAAACGCTGGTGGCCCACCTCGCGTTACTGGGGGCGCCGCTGGAACTGCTCACGCTGGTCAGCGACTGCGATACCACCGAGGCGGCGATGGAACACATAGAAGCATACGGTTTTCAGCACATTTACAACCATCTGGCTAAGCGCATCTGTATGCGCGTCCTGCAAACGTTGCGCTTTACCAAAAATCCCCCGACCTGTGACGCCATCATGTTCTCTTTTGATAATCAGGTGCTTGGAAGTAATCGCCCGGTCGCAGAGATTGCTGAGGAGATGCAATGTTAACCGTTGTAGGGATGGGACCAGCCGGTTTGCATTTGATGACGCCTGCGGCGCGTGAAGCGGTCGCAACGGCTGATGTTCTGGTCGGTGGAAAGCGACATTTGCAGCAATTCCCGGATTTTACCGGTGAACAGTTTGTTCTCGGCGCCAATATTCTCGAACTCTTGAACTGGATTTGCGCGCACCAGGAGCAACGCGTTGTGGTGCTGGCATCTGGCGATCCGCTGTTTTACGGCATCGGGACGCGCATGGTGGCGCATTTCGGTATTGAAAATGTGCGCATTATTCCCGGTATTAGCGCGGTGCAGTACCTGTGTGCGCAGTCCGGTATTGATATGAACGATATGTGGCTGACCAGTAGCCATGGTCGCAGCGTCTGTTTCGATGAACTGGCGCGACATAACAAGGTGGCGATGGTGACAGATGCGCAGTGCGGCCCGCGTGAAATTGCGCAGCAGCTCATTGCACGAGGCAAGGGACATCGCTGGATGGTGATTGGCGAAAACCTGGCAATGGAAAACGAACGGATCCATTTCCTGCCTGTGAGCGAAGTTAACGCCGACTATGACATGAATGCAGTGGTGATCCTTGATGAAAGATGAGCTGTTTTTACGTGGAGAGAAAGTGCCGATGACCAAAGAAGCGGTACGTGCACTTGCCCTCTCAAAACTTGAATTACACCGCGCCAGTCACCTGATTGATATTGGCGCAGGAACCGGCAGCGTGTCGATAGAAGCCGCGCTGCAATACCCTGGATTGCGCGTGACGGCAATCGAGCGTAACCCGGCGGCGCTCAGGTTATTGGATGAAAACCGCCAGCATTTTGCCTGTGCAAACATCGACATTTTTCCCGGTGTTGCACCGATGACCATCGCTGAAAAAGCCGATGCCATTTTCATGGGCGGCAGCGGTGGCCATTTGACTGAACTGATTGACTGGTCAATGCGTCAATTGCATCCCGCAGGGCGGCTGGTGATGACATTCATCCTCCAGGAAAACCTCAACACCGCGCTGGCACATCTGGACCATCTTGGCGTACCGGGAGTGGATTGCCTGCAGCTACAGGTTTCCTCGCTTACCACGCTTGGCAGTGGTCACTATTTCAAACCGAATAACCCCGTATTTGTTATCGCCTGTCAGAAGGAAGGAAACCATGTCTGAGATTTTTGATCCCCGTAGCGTGTGGTTTGTTGGCGCAGGTCCTGGCGATCGCGAGCTGATTACCCTCAAAGGTTACCGGTTGCTACAGCAGGCGCAGGTTGTTATCTACGCCGGATCGCTGATTAACACCGAACTGCTGGAATATTGTCCTGCTGGTGCTGAATGCCACGACAGCGCTGAACTGCATCTGGAGCAGATCCTTGATCTGATGGAAGCCGGAGTGAAAGCGGGTAAGACCGTGGTGCGTCTGCAAACCGGCGATGTTTCGCTGTACGGTTCCGTGCGCGAGCAGGGCGAGGAACTGACCAAACGCGGGATTGACTGGCAGGTGGTGCCCGGCGTCAGCGCATTCCTTGGTGCGGCGGCGGAGTTGGGCGTTGAGTATACCGTGCCTGAGGTCTCACAGAGCCTGATCATTACCCGCCTGGAAGGACGCACGCCGGTGCCGGAGCGCGAACAGCTGGAGTCATTTGCCAGTCACCAGACATCTATGGCGATTTACCTGTCCGTTCAGCGTATTCATCGTGTGGCCGAGCGTTTGATTGAAGGCGGTTATCCGGCGACCACGCCCGTGGCGGTGATCTACAAGGCAACCTGGCCGGAAAGCCAGACTGTGCGCGGTACCCTGGCGGATATTGGCGACAAGGTTCGTGATGCGGGCATCCGTAAAACGGCCCTTATTCTGGTCGGTAATTTCCTGGGCTCGGAGTATCACTACTCCAAACTCTATGCGGCGGACTTTAGCCATGAATACCGTAAAGCCTGAGTCAATTGCGCTTTTTTGCCTGACCCCGGGAGGCGTTACGCTGGCAAAACGTCTGGCAGCCATGCTGCCGGTCACCTGTTTTACCAGTGAAAAGCTGCTGGAGGAGGGATTCATTCCTTTCGAAAACGGCTTTGCGAATACTGCCCGCGAAGCGTTTGCGAATTACTCGGCGCTGATTTTTATCGGTGCGACCGGCATTGCGGTGCGCGTGCTGGCCCCGCTGGTCAACGACAAATTTTGCGATCCGGCGGTGGTAGTCATTGATGAACGCGCCCAGCATGTCATCAGCCTGCTCTCCGGTCACGCGGGCGGTGCCAATGCGCTGGCGCGGTATCTGGCGGGCATGTTGGGCGCCGATCCGGTGATCACCACGGCGACGGATGTCAACGATATGGCGGCACTGGATACGCTGGCATTTCAACTGAATGCCCGGATGAGTGATTTCCGTTCGGCGGTGAAGATCGTTAATCAGATGCTGGTCAGTAATAAGCGGGTTGGGCTGTGGTGGGATGATGAACTGACGCAGGATGTCAGTCATTGCGACCGGCGCGGTTTTATCACGGTAACCGATCTCAATCAGCTTCCTGAACTAGATGCGCTGGTGTGTATCACCTTACGCACCAACTTACCCGATCTGCCTGTTCCGCATTGGAAGCTGGTGCCGCAGCGTGTTGTGGCCGGAATTGGTTGTCGTCGTGACACGCCGTTCCCGTTGCTGGCCGCGCTGCTTGCCAGGCAACTCGAAGCCCAGCAGCTCGATCCGCTGGCGCTAAAAGCGATTGGCAGTATCACGCTGAAAAAAGATGAACAGGGACTTATCCAACTGGCTTCGTGCTGTCGCGTTCCTTTCGAAACCTTTACTGCTGACGCGCTGCGTGAGCATGAACACCGTTTTCCGGCCTCATCGTTTGTTCGCAAAACGGTGGGTACAGGAAGCGTTTCCGGTCCTGCAGCCTGGCTGCTGAGCCACGGAAAACTGTTAGGCGAGACCCTGCGAGAACAGGGCGTCACTATCACTTTGGGAGTTTCACACTGATGTTAAGCGTAATTGGAATTGGCCCTGGCTCGCAGGCAATGATGACCATGGAAGCCGTTGAAGCATTGCAGGCAGCGGAAATCATCGTTGGCTATAAAACCTACACCCACCTGGTAAAAGCGTTCACTGGCGACAAGCAGGTGATCAAAACCGGGATGTGCAAAGAGATTGAACGCTGCCAGGCGGCGATCGAACTGGCGCAGGCAGGTCACAATGTGGCGCTGATCAGCAGCGGTGATGCAGGGATTTACGGTATGGCCGGGCTGGTGCTTGAGCTGGTCAGCAAGCAAAAGCTGGACGTTGAGGTCAGGCTGATCCCAGGAATGACGGCCAGTATTGCCGCCGCCTCTTTGCTGGGTGCGCCGTTGATGCACGACTTCTGCCACATCAGCTTGAGCGATCTGTTAACACCGTGGCCAGTTATCGAAAAACGCATAGTGGCTGCCGGCGAAGCAGACTTTGTAATCTGTTTCTACAACCCGCGCAGTCGGGGTCGCGAAGGACATCTGGCGCGCGCATTTGAGCTGCTTTCTACCAGCAAGAGCGCGCAAACGCCGGTGGGTATTGTGAAGTCAGCCGGACGTAAAAAACAGGAAAAATGGTTGACCACCCTGGGTGAAATGGACTTTGAACCGGTTGATATGACCAGCATTGTGATTGTTGGCAACAAAACAACCTATGTTCAGGACGGTCTGATGATCACGCCACGAGGTTATGTGCTGTGAATTACGGTGATGTGTTGGTCATGGGCGGTACCAGCGATGCGCGCATGCTGTGCCAGCAACTGGACGCAGCCAATGTGGCCTACACCCTGTCAGTTGCGACGCCAACGGGGAAGCAGCTGGCGGGAGATATCAAAGGTCAGGTGCGCTGCGGGCGTCTGGAGCGCGAACAAATGATTGCCTGGCTACAGGAAAATCGGACGCGCTGGGTGATAGACGCCTCGCATCCGTATGCCGAGGTGGTGAGCCGCAACATCATGAACGCCTGCGAAGCGGCGGGGGTACTGCTGAGCCGCTATCAACGTCCTGAGCAGTTGAGCGGTTTAACTCACCCGCAGCTTCATACCGTTCAGAGTATTCAGCAAGCCTGCGAGGTTGCGCGCCGTTTCGGCGACCGCGTGCTGCTGACGACCGGCAGTAAAGATCTGGCTATCTGGCGCGAAGGGTTGCCTGAAAAAACGCTGCTGGCGCGCGTCCTACCTGTACCCGAGGTTATTCAGCAATGCGCGGACCTGGGATTTGGCGTCGGTGAGATTTTTGCATTGTGCGGGCCGTTTAGCGCCGAGTTCAACGCTGCGTTTTATCGCCAGTGTCAGGCTGATGTGGTGATCACTAAGGCATCCGGTGCGGAAGGTGGTTATCAGGAAAAAGTTCAACCCTGTCTGGATGCTGGTATCCCCTGCATCGTGATTACACGTCCGGCACCGTTGGTGACGGGAGAAGAGTTACTGGAAAGTCAGGCCGCCTTTGGGGCGCGTTTAACGCGCTGGTTGGCCGCTGCTTAAGGAGTTAGAGATGAAAAAGGCGCTTCTGGTGGTCAGCTTTGGCACCAGCTATCACGACACCTGTGAGAAAAATATTGTGGCTTGTGAGCGCGATCTCGCAGCCAGTTGCCCTGACCGCGACCTGTTTCGGGCGTTTACCTCCGGGATGATTATCCGCAAGCTCAAGCAGCGCGACGGCATTGAGATCGACACGCCGCTGCAGGCACTGCAAAAGCTGGCGGAGCAGGGGTATCAGGACGTGGCTATTCAGTCGTTGCACATTATCAACGGTGATGAATACGAAAAAATTGTCCGCGAAGTGCAAAGCATGCGCCCGCTTTTTTCTCGCCTGACGCTGGGTGTTCCGCTGCTGAGCAGCCATGACGATTACGCCCAGCTGATGCTGGCGCTGCAACAGCAAATGCCAGTGCTTGGCGAAAATGAAAAAGTGGTGTTTATGGGACACGGTGCCAGCCATCATGCCTTTGCTGCCTATGCCTGCCTCGACCATATGATGACGGCACAGCGCTACCCGGCGCGGGTTGGGGCGGTGGAAAGCTACCCGGAAGTCGATGTGCTGATTGAAAGTTTGTCTCAGGAAGGGGTGACGGCGGTGCATCTGATGCCGCTGATGTTAGTTGCTGGCGATCATGCCATCAATGATATGGCCTCTGACGAAGAGGATTCGTGGAAAACATTGTTCAATGCGGCCGGGATACCGGCTACGCCGTGGCTCAGTGGTCTGGGTGAGAATCCTGCGGTTCGCGCTATGTTCGTGGCGCATTTACAACAGGCGCTTAATGTGGCGCTGGAGGAAGCAGCATGAGCGGAAAACTGTACGCATTAAGCACCGGGCCTGGCGCTTCCGATCTTATCACCGTGCGGGCCGCACGCACGCTGGGTACGCTGGATATTCTCTATGCACCCGCCGGGCGCAAAGGTGGCGACAGTCTGGCTCTGTCGATCGTACGTGAATATATCGGCGAGCAGACCGAAGTTCGCTGCTGCCATTTTCCTATGAGTGCTGACAGCGCCGAAAAAGAGGCGGTATGGGATGACGTTGCGGCCGCGCTGGTTCAGGAAGTCGAAGCGGGTAAGCAGGTGGGCTTTATTACTCTCGGCGACGCCATGCTGTTTAGCACCTGGGTTTTTTTACTCCAGCGTATTGGCTGTCCTGACTGGTTAGAAATTGTCCCGGGCGTGACCTCTTTCGCTGCGATTGCCGCGCGGTCAAAAACGCCGCTCGCCATGGAGCAACAGTCACTGGCCGTGGTCTCTTGTACCGCGCCGGAAGCGGAAATCCAGCAGGCGTTAAAGCAGCATGACAGTCTGGTGCTGATGAAGGTTTACGGTCGTTTTGCGCGCATCAAAGCGCTGCTGCAACAAGAGGGTTTGTTGGGCTGTGCATTGATGATGTCTGAAGCCACGCTGCCGGGTGAACAGTGCTGGCGTCATCTCGATGAGGTGAGCGACGATCAGCCGCTGCCTTATTTCTCGACCATTCTGGTCAATAAACAGTGGGAGTATGCACAATGAAGCTTGAACAACAGCTAAAACAGCTGTCTTTCAGCGGGTTGGCTGCGGCGCTATTACTGATGGTTGTTCCTGAACAAGCGTTCGCCATGCACATAATGGAAGGTTTCTTGCCGCCGATGTGGGCGCTGGCCTGGTGGCTGCTGTTTTTGCCGTGCCTGTGGTACGGGCTGGTGCGGCTGCGCCAAATCGTGCAGGAAGATAGTCACCAAAAAGTGTTACTGGCTCTGTGCGGCGCGTTTATTTTTGTGCTGTCGGCGCTGAAAATTCCTTCTGTTACCGGAAGTTGCTCGCACCCTACCGGGGTAGGCCTGGCGGTTATCCTGTTTGGACCGGGCGTGGTGGCAATCCTTGGGGCAATCGTCCTGCTGTTCCAGGCGCTGTTACTGGCGCACGGTGGTTTGACAACGCTTGGCGCTAACGGCATGTCGATGGCGGTGATTGGCCCGGTAGTGGGTTACATGGTATGGAAAATGGCCTGCCGTGCGGGGTTGCGTCGTGATGTTTGCGTCTTCCTGTGCGCGATGCTGGCGGATCTCGTCACCTATTTCGTGACCTCGGTGCAACTGGGCGTGGCGTTCCCGGACCCATCCGCCGGTGCTACGGGTTCAATCATCAAGTTCATGGGGATTTTCTGCCTGACGCAGATCCCAATTGCGATAGCGGAAGGTCTGCTCACCGTAATGATTTATGACCAGTTAACCAAACGGCAGTTGATTACCGCTCAAGGACATTAACGATGAAAAAGACGCTGATTTTGTTAGGGATGGTAGTGGCGCTGGTGATCCTGCCGTTCTTTATCAACCATGGTGGAGAGTACGGCGGCTCAGACGGTGAGGCGGAGAGTCAGATTCAGGCAATTGCCCCACATTATGAGCCGTGGTTCCAGCCGTTGTATGAACCGGCAAGCGGTGAGATTGAAAGCCTGCTGTTTACGCTCCAGGGATCGCTGGGCGCAGCCGTGATTTTCTACATTCTGGGTTACACCAAGGGCAGGCAACGCCGTGATGACCGGGCTTGACAGGCTTAGCTATCAAAGCCGCTGGTTTCATGTCTCACCCGTGCGGAAATTTCTGCTCTGGCTGATGATGATGATTCTGGCGTTTACTCTGCCCCCGTTGGGGCAGGGTATTGAGCTGTTACTGATTGCCGCGCTGAGCTGCTGGCTGCTGCGCATTTCCTTCTGGCGCTGGTGTCGCTGGATGGCATTACCGTTTGGTTTTCTGACGGTCGGTGTCGTGACCATTCTGTTTAGTTTTAGCCGCGATCCGCAGACGCTGCTGGCCTGCATCCCCGTTGGAAGCTATTGGTTAGGCGTTAGCGCGCCAGGGCTTGTCACCGCCAATGAAACCTTTTGGCGCAGCCTGGCTGCGCTGGCTGCGACGTTCTGGCTGGTACTGAATCTGCCGTTTCCGCAATTGATTATCTTACTCAAACGCGCGCACGTTCCTCGCCTGCTCACTGAGCAGATCCTGCTAACCTGGCGCTTTATTTTTATCCTGTTAGACGAGGCGCTGGCTATTCATCGCGCACAAACGCTACGTTTTGGTTATCGTAGCTTGCCGCTGGGCTATCGCTCGCTGGCGATGCTGGTGGGATTGCTGTTTACCCGCGTGTTGATCCGCTACCAGCAAATGACCACCACACTGGATATCAAACTGTATCAGGGTGATTTTCACCTGTAAGGAAAAGTATGCTTGCCACTTCAGCGCTTTGGTTTCGCTATCAGGATGACCCGATCCTCAAAGGGCTAACGCTGGACTTTTCAACGCATGCCGTCACCGGGCTGGTAGGTGCTAATGGCTGCGGGAAATCCACGCTGTTTATGAACCTGAGTGGTTTACTGCGTCCGCAGGAAGGCGCGGTGATGTGGCAAGGCAAACCGCTGGATTACAGCAAGCGCGGCCTGCTGGCGCTGCGTCAGCAGGTGGCAACCGTATTTCAGGATCCCGACCAGCAAATTTTTTATACCGATATCGACAGCGATATTGCTTTCAGCCTGCGCAACCTTGGGGTGGATGAAGCTGAAATCTCCCGCCGGGTGGATGATGCGCTCACGCTGGTTGATGCCCAGCATTTTCGCCATCAGCCTATTCAGTGTTTAAGCCACGGGCAAAAAAAACGTGTGGCGATTGCCGGGGCGTTGGTGTTGCAGGCGCAGTATTTGCTACTGGATGAACCTACTGCGGGCCTTGACCCATCAGGCCGCACGCAGATGATTGAGATAATCAAACGCATCGTAGCGCAAGGAAACCACGTGGTTATCTCCAGCCATGATATCGATCTTATCTATGAAGTCAGCGATGCAGTGTACGTTTTACGCCGGGGTGAAGTGCTAACGCACGGCTCGCCGGGTGATGTGTTTGCCCGGACGGATCTTATTGAACAAGCGGGATTAACTCAGCCCTGGCTGGTGAAGCTGCATACCGAGCTGGGCTTCCCGCTGTGTAAAACAGAGGCTGAATTTTTTAGCTGTATGCGAGAGAACGCACTGAAGGAGGCGTCATGACGCAGGCAATAATGTTGCAGGGAACGGCATCTGATGTAGGTAAAAGCGTGTTGGTCGCCGGTCTGTGTCGAATTTTTTATCAGGATGGACTGCGTACCGCACCGTTCAAATCGCAGAACATGGCGCTGAACTCTGGCATTACGCCAGAGGGCAAAGAGATGGGCCGCGCGCAAATTTTTCAGGCTGAGGCCGCCGGTATTACGCCAGATGTGCGTATGAATCCGGTGCTGCTTAAGCCGACCAGCGATCGTAAAGCGCAGGTTGTGCTGATGGGCAAAGTGGCAACCGATATGGATGCGGTGAGCTACCACGAGTACAAACCGAAACTACGGGATCAAATCCTGTCTGTTTATAACAGTCTGGCGCAGGAGTTCGATGTGCTGGTACTCGAAGGGGCGGGAAGCCCGGCTGAGATTAACCTGCGCGATCGCGATATCGTCAATATGGGGATGGCTGAAATGGCGCAGTGCCCTGTCGTTCTGGTGGCGGATATCGACCGCGGCGGGGTGTTCGCCTCCATTTACGGCACGCTGGCGCTACTGCACGACCATGAACGCGCCAGGGTAAAAGGGGTGATCATCAATAAATTTCGCGGTGATGTGGCGTTGCTGTATTCCGGGATTGAGCAAATTGAAGCGCTGACCGGCGTTCCGGTCCTGGGCGTCATGCCATGGCTGGACGTTGATCTGGAAGATGAAGATGGCGTTGCGCTGCAAAAGGGCAAATATTTGCGCACAGACAAACGCGACATCGATATCGCCGTTGTTCAGATACCACACATTTCTAACTTTACTGATTTCAATGCGCTTGCCGCACAGCCGGATGTGCGCGTGCGCTATGTTCGCCAGCCTGAAGAGTTGGCGGGGGCCGATCTGGTGATTCTGCCCGGCAGCAAAAACACCCTGGGCGATCTGGTGTGGCTGCGTGAAAGCGGGATGGCGCATGGCGTGGTGCAATTACATCGTAATAACGTACCCGTGGTGGGGATTTGCGGTGGCTATCAAATGCTCGGCGAAACCATCATTGATGAAGTTGAGTCAGGACTCGGTACGTTGCCGGGTCTGGGCTTGCTCAATACCGTAACGCATTTTGCCCAGCACAAAACCACGACCCTGGTTGAGGGACAAATGTCCTCCTCGCTGCCGGACTGGCTGGCGGGTACCGCGGGATTATCCGTTCGCGGTTATGAAATTCATATGGGCGAAACGGCATTAACCGAGGAATGCCGGTCGGTGATGACGCTGCGTAAAGACGGTGGCAACGTGGCTGATGGCGCGGTCACTGCCGATGGCCTGGCGTTCGGCACCTATCTTCACGGTCTGTTCGACAGCGATGAATTTACCCGTGCGCTGGTTAATGGCCTGCGAGAACGTAAAGGGTTAGCGCCGCTGGATTCCACCTTCCATTACGCGCAATATAAATCGCAGCAGTTTGATCTGCTGGCGGATGCGATGCGGCAACACATCGATATTGAGAAAATTTATACCATCATGCAGCAACACCGGGAGCCAGTATGACGATTCTGGTGACTGGCGGCGCACGAAGCGGCAAGAGTCGGCATGCGGAAGCGCTGATCGCAGATTCTCCAAACGTTTTGTATATCGCGACTTCGCAGATTTTTGATGAGGAGATGGCTGCGCGAATTCAGCATCATCGTGACGGACGTCCTGCGCACTGGCGGACAGCCGAACGCTGGCAACATCTCGATGAACTGATTACGGCAGCAAACGATCCACAAGAAGCCATTCTGCTGGAGTGCATCACCACGATGGTGACCAACCTGCTGTTTGCGCTGGGCGGTGATAGCGACCCGGATAGCTGGGATTACGCGGCGATGGAGCAATCTATTGAGGATGAAATTCGTTCGCTGATTGCGGCCTGTCAGCGCTGTCCGGCCAGGGTGGTGCTGGTCACTAACGAAGTCGGAATGGGGATTGTTCCGGAGAACCGTCTGGCACGGCATTTTCGCGATATTGCAGGACGTGTGAACCAGCGACTGGCGGCGGCGGCTGATGAGGTCTGGCTGGTGGTATCAGGAATTGGAGTCAAAATTAAATGAGTAAGTTGTTCTGGGCAATGCTCTCTTTTATTAGTCGCTTGCCCGTTCCTGCTCGCTGGTCGCAAGGACTGGATTTCGAGCACTATTCACGTGGCATTGTGATGTTCCCGCTAATTGGCGTGGTGCTGGGAGGGCTGACGGGGCTGGTCTTTATGGCGCTGCAGCCCTGGTGTGGTGTGCCGTTGGCGGCCCTGTTTGCAGTCCTCACGCTGGCGTTATTAACCGGGGGATTTCATCTCGACGGTCTGGCGGATACCTGTGACGGTATTTTTTCGGCCCGTCGACGTGAGCGGATGCTGGAAATCATGCGTGACAGCCGCCTGGGGACCCACGGTGGACTGGCGTTAATTTTCGTGTTGCTGGCGAAAGTGCTGGTGGTGAGCGAACTGGCTTTGCGGGGCACGCCGATGCTGGCGGCGCTTGCAGCCGCTTGTGTCGCCGGGCGGGGTACCGCTGTTTTACTGATGTATCGACATCGCTACGCCCGCGAAGAAGGGCTGGGCAATGTCTTTATCGGTAAAGTCACCGGGCGTCAAACCTGCGTCACGTTGGGATTTGCGGCGATCCTGGCTGCCGTGCTTCTTCCTGGCATGCGCGGCGTGGCGGCGCTGGTTATCACGATAGTGGCGATTTTTATTCTTGGGCAGTTATTAAAACGCACGTTGGGTGGGCAGACCGGCGATACGCTGGGCGCAGCCATTGAACTTGGCGAGTTGATTTTCCTGCTGGCTCTGCTCTGAGTCAGCCAACATACTGGAACCCTTATGCAGACTTTAACCTCTTTACTCCGCGCAATCCCTTCACCTGATAGTGCTGCGATGCTGCGTGCACAGCAGCATGTCGATGGCTTGCTTAAACCGCCAGGAAGTCTTGGTCGACTCGAGTCGCTCGCCGTGCAACTGGCCGGAATGCCGGGTCTGAAGGGCGTACCGCATGTGAATGGCAAAGCGATGCTGGTGATGTGCGCCGATCACGGTGTATGGGATGAAGGGGTTGCCGTTTCGCCTAAAATCGTCACGGCTATTCAGGCTGCTAATATGACGCGTGGGACGACAGGCGTTTGTGTGCTGGCCGCTCAGGCGGGGGCAAAGGTACATGTGATTGATGTCGGCATCGATGCTGAGCTTATCCCTGGCGTGGTGAATATGCGCGTGGCGCGCGGCTGCGGCAATATTGCACAAGGCCCGGCAATGAGTCGTTCGCAGGCCGAGGAGCTGCTGCTGGAGGTTATCCGCTATACCCATGAGCTGGCCAAAGATGGCGTAACGCTGTTTGGCGTCGGTGAACTTGGTATGGCAAATACGACACCAGCGGCGGCAATCGTCAGCGTGCTGACCGGCAGCGATGCCGAGGATGTGGTAGGCATCGGCGCTAACCTGCCGCTTTCAAGAGTAGGCAATAAAGTCGATGTTGTGCGGCGAGCAATTGCCGTCAATCAACCGGATCGCAATGACGGTATTGATGTGCTGGCTAAGGTAGGCGGGTTTGATCTGGTCGGCATGGCGGGTGTGATGTTGGGGGCGGCCTCCTGCGGCCTGCCGGTCGTGCTGGACGGTTTTCTCTCTTATTCCGCTGCGCTGGCGGCCTGCCAGATTGCGCCGCAGATTAAACCTTACCTGATCCCGTCACATTTCTCCGCCGAGAAGGGGGCTCGCACCGCGCTGGCGCATCTTGAACTGGAGCCGTATCTCAATATGGGGATGCGTTTGGGCGAAGGCAGCGGGGCCGCGCTGGCGATGCCGATTGTTGAAGCCGCCTGTGCAATGTACAACAACATGGGGCAGCTTGCCGCCAGTAACATTGTGCTTCCGGATGGTAAGGAAGCATAGTTACGTGAGTTCCTGACCCCGCCTTATGGCGGGTTTTTTTATGCGGATTTTAGGCGTAACCCACTAAAACAGATAATAAAAGCTATAATAAACGGATATCTGCTGCGGCGAAGGAAAGGAAAAAAATGCGTCGTGTAAAACTGCTTTGTTCACTCATTATGCTGCTCGTGAGTCAGAGCGCGCAGGCGGTGAGTTATCCGCTCCCGCCTGAAGGCAGTCGCCTGGTGGGGAGCCCTTTGACCATTACGGTACCTTCAGGAAACACTCAGCCGTTGGAAGCTTTTGCCGCGCAGTACGGACAGGGGTTGAGCAATATGCTGGAGGCCAATCCCGGCGTGGATGTTTTTCTGCCTAAGTCTGGCTCGACGCTGGTTGTGCCACAGCAACTGATATTACCGGATACTGTACGCGAGGGGATCGTAATCAACGTCGCAGAAATGCGCCTTTACTATTATCCCGCTGGCAGCAATACGGTTGAGGTTTTACCCATTGGCATTGGCCAGGCGGGCAGAGAAACGCCGCGTAACTGGGTGACGGCGGTAGAACGTAAGCAGGAAGCACCAAGCTGGACGCCTACGCCGAATACCCGGCGCGAATACGCAGCACGTGGGGAAAGCCTGCCGGCGTTTGTTCCTGCCGGGCCAGATAACCCGATGGGACTGTATGCGATTTATATCGGCAGGCTTTATGCCATTCATGGCACAAATGCGAATTTCGGTATTGGTCTGCGGGTAAGTCAGGGGTGTATCCGTTTGCGTAATGACGACATTAAATATCTGTTTGATACCGTACCGGTAGGGACGCGTGTGCAACTGATAGACCGACCGGTGAAATACAGCGTAGAGCCGGACGGTAGTCGCTGGGTGGAAGTGCATGAACCACTGTCACGAAACCGATCGGAATACGAGTCTGACAGAAAAGTTCCCTTGCCAGTCACCCCCGCGCTGCGCACCTTCATCAGCGGGAATGACGTGGATATGAGTCGCGGAAATCAGGCACTGGAAAGACGCTCCGGCATGCCGGTGAATATCAGTCTGACTCAGACCCATTACTAATTTTCAAGGCGACCCTGTGACCCTTAGCCTGAGTGGGTCGCTTTTTTAATTTGATACTGGCCCATTTTTACCACGCCAATATGGTCTGCCATTAGCTGCGCCTCGTGTTCGCTGTGTGTAACCAGCAGTGCCGTTTGCCCGGCGGCACGCAAAATATCCCGCACCTCGTTGCCAAGACGCTCACGCGTGCGCTTATCAAGGCTGGAGAAAGGCTCATCGAGCAGCAGGATTTCCGGATGCGGCGCCAGCGCGCGCGCAAGAGCGATACGCTGCTGTTGACCGCCGGACAGTTCATGCGGATAACGGCTGGCATGACTGTGCAACTCCACCATTTTTAACAGCTCCGCCACCCGGACCTGCTGCTGCTCACGCGGCATACGTCGTAACCCAAAGGCCACATTTTGTTGCGCCGTCAGGTGAGGGAATAGCGCATATTCCTGAAAGACCATGCCGACATGCCGTTTTTCCGGCGGCAGATGAACACCTGAACCGGCAACGCGGCGTTGCGACACATAGATCTCTCCGCTTCGCAGCCGTTCAAATCCGGCAACTGCGCGTAACACTGTGGTTTTTCCGCAACCTGAAGCGCCCAGTAGACAGGCGATCTCTCCTTTACGTACCGACATTGAAAACCCGCTCAGCACCGATTGCTGGCTGTTGCCGTAGGCAACGTGCACATCCTGGAGTCGTAATGCAATTTCTGACATTGTTACTCTCTTAACCACGGCGAGTCATCTGGTGACGCACCAACAAAATAACCGGTAGCGTGCCAGCTAAAACAATCATTAGCGCGGCGATAGCACCTTCTTCATAGGTTCCACGGGCGGCTTCTGCATACAGCAACGTTGCCAGCGTTTCGAAGTTTACCGGGCGCAACAGCAACGTTGTTGGCAGTTCTTTCATAGCATCGGCAAAAACCAGCAGGGCGCTACTCACTAACGCCGGGCGCAGCAATGGGAAATGAACTCGTGCAAATGTGCCGGCACCATTCTCACCCAACAGACGAGAAGCCTGCTCCAGCGAAGGCGGAATTCGGCCCAGGCCGGAATCCAGTGCGCCGATAGCGATCGCCTGGAAACGCATGGCACAACAAATTACCAGCAGGATCCCGGCGGACATCAGCGGCAGGCCGCGAACATCCAGTAAATCTGCCAGCCAGCGGTCGACTGCCATGGCGGGGGTTAAAAAACCAATCGCCAGAATTGTACCGGGAACCGCGTAGCCTAAAGAAGCCAGACGCATCACACCACGGCGAAATCCTGACATCGCGTTGTCTGCGGCGCTATGCCGCGCGCTCCAGGCCACCAACATACTGACGCAAACCACCACCAACGTGGTTCCCGCGGCCAGTGATAACGTATTTTGTAATGCAGACAGTAACGAGGAGGATATAGGGCTCTCATCATCTATACGTTTGGCGCTTTCCCAGATTAAAAACAGCACCGGGGCCAGAAAGCCCAGCACAACCGGCAGCGAAATAACGACACCGAGTAGCCAGCCACGCCAGCCTTGCACGCGGGTGGGTTGAATTTCCCGCAGGCTACGGCTGCTGAATCCCTGTTTTCTGCGGCCATAAAATTCCAGCGTCAGAATAAAGAATATAAACATCAGCATCATGCAGGCGATTTGCGCTGCGGCAGATAAATCAGAGCGAGAGATCCATGTGGTGTATACGGTAACGGTTAACGTTTGTACCCCGAGAAACTCCGACGCGCCAATATCGTTAAGCGTCTCCAGCAACGCCAGACTGATCCCGACGGCCAGTGCCGGGCGTGCCATGGGGAGTGCAACACGAAAAAAGGTCCCGGTCGCGCTGCATCCCAACGTACGCGCTGCTTCCAATAGATGGGCCGGCTGGCTGATAAACATGGCGCGGGTTGTCAGGTACACGTAAGGATAAAGCACTAATCCGAGCAAGATTATTGCGCCGGAAAGGGAACGTAAATCGGGCAGACGGAACTGTCGCGGGTTGTCAAAGCCCAGTATAAAACGGATAAAGGTTTGCAGGGGGCCAATCGGATGCAGCAGATCGAGCCATGCAAAGGCAACGATGTAGGTCGGCATTGCCAGCGGCAACAGCAGCGCCCAACTGAGAATTTTTCGCCCAGGGAAATCCCATGCCGTTACCGCCCATGCGCTGCCTACGCCAATGACGCCAACCATTATCGCGACACCCGCTAGCAACAGCACGGTGTTTTTTAGCGCTGAAGGCAGTACATATGTCATAAGATTATCCCAGTGGGATAAATCAGCCTGAGTGGCCTGCCAGATCAGCGCAACGATGGGGGTCAGGACGCCAAGCGCGACGCACAACGCGCCAAGATGCAACGGCGTTAATAATGACTGCGGCCCGGAAACCAGGCCGCGTAACGTCGGAAACTGCAGCGGTTTATTGATCGAATCCAACTTTATCTACCATCAAACTAGCTTGTTTACGATACTTCACGATCTCGGTGAGCGGCGTTTTATCGACGTCGATTTCACCGATTGTGGCGCTAATGACCGGGTCAAGCGTTACGCCTTTCAGTACTGGATATTCAAAGTTCGCTTTCGCATACTGCTGCTGGGCAGGCGCGGAAACCAGATATTCCATCAGCTTAACGGCATCGGCTTTATTTGGCGCATAGCGGGCAACGGCAGCGCCGCTGATGTTGACGTGCGTACCGCCATTTTCAAAGGTTGGTTTAACGACTTTAATGGCATCGCCCCACTGACGAGCATCGCTGCCTTCTTTGGCGTTTTTCATATGACCGACATAATAGGAGTTGGCCAGGCCGATATCACAAATTCCACCGAGGATATCGCGGGCAACATCGCGATCGCCGCCGGTGGCTTTACGCGCCAGGTTAGCCTTTACGCCGCGTAGCCATTCTTCAGTTTTAGCTTCACCATGATGGGCAATCATCGCGGCGATCAGCGCCGTGTTGTAGGGGTGCTGACCGGAACGAATACAAACTTTACCTTTGTATTCTGGGCTGGCGAGCTGTTCGTAATGCCAGTTATCGATTGGCAGCGACTTCTCGGCATACAGTACGCGGGCGCGCATAGAAAGCGCAAACCACTGATTATCCGCGCCGCGCAGATTCGCCGGAATGGCGGCTTTCAGCGCTTCTGACTCTACCGGCTGGGTGACGCCGGCTTCAACTAAATCGATGAGATTTCCGGCATCGACGGTCATCAGCAGGTCGGCAGGGGAGTTTTTGCCTTCAGCCTTAACACGCTCCAGCATACCGTCTTTGATATAGACCGTACTTACTTTGATACCGCTGGTTTTAGTCCAGCTATCAAGTAAAGGCTGGATCAGGCCCGGTTCACGGGTGGTGTAAAGCGTTAACGTTTCCTGAGCGAAAGCCGGCAGGCTGACAGAGAAGAGGAGGGCAGAGGCAAGCGTGATACGGCGCAATCCGGTGCGAGTCAGAGCATTCATCGTTTTTATCCCAGAGTAATTGGAACATACAGTGAACCGAGTCGGGGCTCGTTCTTTTGGCTCGCGTACAATAAATGATAATCACTAGCACTTACAATAATTGCAAAGTTTAAACGATTTACATTTACACAACTTTAATCAACGATGTGATGCGGCATGGAATGGGGAGTTATGGCAGACTGAGCGCTCATAGAGGCAGCTTTTACACAGACGTGAAAAGCAAAAAGCCCGCTTAAGTTTCCTTAAGCGGGCTTCTTAAATTTGGCTCCTCTGACTGGACTCGAACCAGTGACATACGGATTAACAGTCCGCCGTTCTACCGACTGAACTACAGAGGAATCGTGTGAACGAGGCGCATATTACTGACCTCATCATGAGGTGTCAACAGTAAAATTAGCGCGTCATTTCAATTGGTTAATTAATCTTCAAATTCAGTGTTAATGCGTGTTTGGTGAGCGATAATCGTCGTCTCCCCGGGTATCGCGTAACCGCTCCATGGGGTTCTGGCGATAAAACTGGATGAAACGCTGCCATAAGGCAGGAAAACGCGGAGCAAATAATTCAGGAGCACTGAAAAAATACTCCGATAGCACGGCAAAGCATTCAGCAGGATCGGTCGCTGCGTAGGCATCTATACTGCACGCAGTTTCTCCAACCAGATCGATCTCATCCTGAATATTGTTCATTGCAGCATGCAGGTCGTGTTCCCAACCGGCGATATCGCGCAGGGGAATCGCCGGAATACCGCTGGCACGATCGCCATTACGCATATCAAGCTTGTGCGCCACTTCATGGATGATCAGATTAAAGCCGGAGGCATCAAAGGAATCCTGAATATCAAGCCAGTTGAGGATTATCGGGCCTTGTTGCCAACTCTGCCCGGACTGTACCACGCGTTGATTATGCACCAGCCCAATATCGTCTTCCCATTCATCGTCTACGACAAATGGGGCAGGGTAGATGAGAACTTCATGAAACCCGTCGAGCCACTCAATCCCCATTTCCAGAACAGGTAAACAGAATAGCAGAGCTATGCGCGCACTTTTTAGTGGGTCCAGCTCAAACCCCTGAAGAGCGACTAATCTTTTTTGTTGTAAAAAGCGCTCGGCCAGGGCAATAAGTCTGGCTTGTTCTTGCTCGGTGAGATTCACCAAAAGGGGAATAGCCAGGGCGTTGTCCCACGGCCAATCGTCACTCCGGGTTGCTTCTTGTTCTTTCCAGGGCCACTTAATCATCGTTTTGCTCGCAAACTCGTCACTTGAACGAAATTGACGGAACTGGGTCTGTTAAAATGCCAAATTACCTGGCATCATGGCAACCGCCAAAACGGAGAGATGCCAGAGCGGCTGAATGGACCGGTCTCGAAAACCGGAGTAGGGGTAACTCTACCGGGGGTTCAAATCCCCCTCTCTCCGCCACTATTCAAGCACTTGCACGCCTTGCTTTCAACGACAGTTCTCATGGATGTCTTTTTCTTTGAGTATCCTCACAAGTTTATCGTTGTAATGCTCGTGTGGTAAAAAATACGCTTCGTATAAAGAAAAAGCCCGCTTTATAAAAAGCGGGCTTGCCTGTTTGCGCATCAATTAGAACTGATAGACTAAACCAACGGCAACGATGTCATCTGTCGCAATACCATTGCTTTCATAGAAGTTGTCGTCTTCGTCCAGCAGGTTGATTTTATAATCAACATAGGTGGACATGTTTTTATTGAAGTAGTAAGTCATCCCCACATCAACATATTTAACTAGATCTTTGTCGGTGTAGCGTGGATTGCCATTGCCGTCGTATTCCCAGCCACCTAAATCAACGCCTTTAGACATCAGGAAAGAAACTGCTGGGCGCAGACCAAAATCAAACTGATATTGAGCGGTCGCTTCAAAGTTTTGCGTTTTGTTAGCGATACCGCCAGCAAATCCATCACCTGAACCGTAATAGGTCATATTGCGAGTTTCAGAATACATGGCTGCCAGGTAAACGTTGTAGGCATCATATTTAGCGCCAACGGTCCAGGCATCTGCTGTTTCACCGCCAGCGTAGCTATTGACATGAGTACTATCGCCACGGCCACGGGAAACCTGGTCATTGGTACGGTCAGAGCTGGAGTATGCGGCACCCAGGCTCAAACCGAAGTCGAAGTCATAGGAGGTAGACATACCGAAACCGTCGCCATTTTCTTTCGCCAGTTTTCTACCTTTACTATTACCAGAACCTTCTTGATTTGCGCTGCTACCTTCGTTGTTACCCTGGTACTGCAAGGCAAAGTTCAGACCATCAACCTGACCAAAGAAGCCTTTATTACGGTAGGTAGCAACACCGTTGGTACGACCGGTCATATAGACGTCGGTCTGGGCATAAGTATCACCCCCAAATTCCGGCAGCATATCGGTCCAGGCTTCTACGTCATAGACGACGCCATAGTTACGACCGTAATCAAAGGTACCGTTCTCACCAAATCCAAAGCCCGCGAAAGCCAGACGAGTCCATGAATCGCCTTTGTCACCATCGGTGCCGTTGGCTTGAATGTTATATTCCCACTGACCATAGCCAGTTAGGATATCGTTGATTTGCGTTTCGCCTTTGAAACCCAGACGTGCATAGGTCTGATCGCCGTCGCTGCCTGCGTCGTCAGAGAAATAACGCAGAGCAGCAACTTTACCGTACAGATCCAGTTTATTGCCGTTCTTATTATAAATTTCAGCCGCATTTGCTGCGCTTGCAGCTAATAAGGCAGGGAGAAGCAGTGCCATTACTTTTCTTTTCATTATGTATTCCCTTTATATAATAATTAAAATGAATATGTAACGCTATCTGAAAGACTACATTTGAATACTATCTATGAAGTTCATTTAATTTTAAATATAACATGTAACAAATGTATTTAAGATATTTCAAAATATTTCACTATCGCTTTTTAATAATTAAAATAGTATGTAATTTGAATTAATATTAACCATATAAATGTATTTTTTATCATATGGTTATGATTTTGGGTTTTTTATATGCTTAATTGTATATTATTGATATTTGTTATTTATTTTGCATGCGAGATTATAATTGAACTGCTTGTTTTGAATAATGGATTTATATATTCGTGAGGGTGATGGTTATTAAAGGAATGATATGTGGTGATGATAAAAAGCGTCGACGGTAGTCTGACATGAGAATTGTTGCTAAGGTTGTTTTCTTTCTGCGAAGAGCGAGAGTATGGAACTACAGTACTGGCAGTCGAAATTTGAAGCCTGGTTACGTGACAATCATTCCGGGCACGACGCTGCCCATGACATCTTTCATTTTCGTCGCGTCTGGATGACATCACAAAAGTTGAGCATGGATGTGACCGTAGACTGGCTGGTGGTGCTGACGGCGTGCTACTTCCACGATCTCGTCAGTTTGCCGAAGAACCATCCCGATCGTCATCGTTCGTCGGTACTGGCAGCCCAGGAAACGCGTCGCGTTTTGAAGCGTGATTTCCCTGATTTCCCACAACAACGATTACCTGCCGTGTGCCATGCTATTGAGGCGCACAGTTTCAGCGCCAAAATCGTACCAGAAACCCTTGAAGCCAAAATCGTGCAGGATGCTGACCGGCTTGAGGCGTTGGGCGCAATTGGTTTAGCACGGGTATTTGCCGTGTCCGGCGCGTTAGGCGTGGCGCTGTTTGATGCGGAAGATCCGTTTGCCCGACAGCGTAGCCTTGATGATAAACAGTACGCACTCGATCACTTCCAGACCAAATTGTTGACGCTGCCGCTGACGATGCAAACTGAACACGGTCGGCATTTGGCGCAACATAATGCTGACTTCTTACTGACGTACATGGCGAAGCTGAGTGCGGAGTTAAAAGGAGAATATGAAATGCTGGATCTTGACGCGATTCAACCCTTTAAGCTGCGTTAGTCGCCAGTACAGCCGCAACGTCAACCGCACTAATTTATGTTAACCTGTCAGCTATCCATTTCGGCCGGTTAAATGTATGCAGGATAATTTTTCAGTAGCAGGTTCCATGAACCCGATGACAGATGATAACGAGGCCGCCGCACAGGTGATTTTGGCTAAGTTGCTTGAAATATATGACGTGAAAACGCTGGTTGCTCATCTAAATGGTGTTGGCGAGAACCGTTGGAGTCCGGCCATCTTCAAGCGAGTAGTTGCCAATGAAACGTGGCATCGCCTCAGCGACGGTGAGTTGGCTCATCTGAACGACTTGCTGCCGAGGCCGCCTGCGCATCATCCACATTATGCTTTTCGCTTTATCGATCTTTTTGCCGGTATTGGCGGCATTCGTCGCGGCTTTGAGGCGATTGGCGGGCAGTGCGTGTTTACCAGTGAGTGGAACAAGCATGCGGTGCGCACCTACAAAGCGAATCACTACTGCGATCCTCACCAGCACCATTTTAATGAAGATATTCGCGATATCACCCTCAGTCATCATGATGGGGTGAGCGACCTGCAGGCGGCGGAACATATTCGCCAGCATGTTCCGCAACATGACGTGCTGCTGGCGGGATTTCCTTGTCAGCCATTCTCTCTGGCCGGTGTATCAAAGAAAAACGCGTTAGGGCGGGCTCATGGCTTCGCCTGCGATACGCAAGGCACACTTTTTTTTGACGTGGTGCGCATCATTGATGCGCGTCGGCCGGCAATATTTGTGCTCGAAAACGTCAAAAACCTGAAGAGTCACGATCAGGGGAAAACGTTCCGCATCATTATGCAAACGCTGGATGAGCTGGGTTATGACGTGGCTGATGCACACGATAACGGGCCGGACGATCCGAAAATTATCGATGGGCAACATTTTTTGCCCCAGCATCGCGAACGTATTGTGCTCGTCGGCTTTCGCCGCGATCTGAATCTGAAATCAGACTTCACGCTGCGCGATATTGTCTCCCTCTATCCTCAGCGGCGTACGACGCTGGCGGAGCTACTTGAGCCGACCGTCGATGCCAAATATGTGCTCACGCCGGTGCTGTGGAAATATCTGTATCGTTATGCGAAAAAGCATCAGGCACGGGGCAATGGATTTGGCTATGGCATGGTGTATCCCGGCAATCCCGATTGCGTAACGCGCACATTATCGGCGCGTTACTATAAAGATGGGGCCGAGATCTTGATCGACCGCGGCTGGGATATGGCGCTGGGTGAAAAGGATTTTGATGATCCGCACAATCAGCGATACCGTCCGCGCAGGCTGACGCCCAGAGAGTGCGCGCGCCTGATGGGATTTGAATCACCTCAGGGCTATCAGTTCAGGATCCCGGTGTCGGACACACAGGCTTATCGTCAGTTTGGTAATTCGGTGGTCGTCCCGGCATTTGCGGCGGTAGCCAGACTGCTGGAGCCAAAAATCAAACAGGCGGTTGCTATTCGCGAGAAAGAGAAACTGCATGGCAGACGTTCACGATAAAGCGACGCGCAGTAAAAATATGCGGGCGATAGCAACCCGCGATACCGCAATTGAAAAACGCCTTGCCAGCGTACTGGCAGAGCAGGGGGTAACGTTTCGCATGCAGGATGCGACGTTACCCGGTCGTCCCGATTTCGTGGTGGATGATTATCGTTGTGTGATTTTTACCCACGGCTGTTTCTGGCATCATCACAACTGCTATCTATTCAAAGCCCCCACCACACGAACAGCGTTCTGGCTGGAAAAAATAGGCAAAAATGTTCAGCGTGACGCGCGGGATTGTGAAAAATTGCAGGCTTTGGGCTGGCGCGTACTGATTGTCTGGGAGTGCGCCCTGCGTGGGCGCGAAAAGCTGGGGGATGACGCGTTGTCCGAACGCGTCATCGAGTGGATCTGCGGCGGTGGCGACAGTGCGCAGATCGACACCCTCGGTATACATTTACTGTAACGTCTTTTCCGACGGGGTCGCAACGGCGTCCGCTTTAACGGGAAATAGGTATTTACCGAGTGTGACCAGTACCACCGCAAATACAATCACGCCAAGCGCCAGCCATTCGATGGGCGCCAGACTTTCACCTCCCAGGCCGGTACCTAACAGTACGGCGACAACCGGATTAACGTAGGCATAGCTGGTGGCTAATGCCGGGCTGACGTTGCGGATCAAGTACATATACGCGTTGATGGCAATAATAGAACCAAACACGGCCAGATAGGCGACCGCCATAAAGCCTGAAAACGTCGGCATAGTGGTCAACTTTTCCCCGGAAATCAGCGAGGCGCACATCAGCACAATACCGGCGGCTAACATTTCAATGGCTCCGGCCATCATGCCAACGGGTAACGTTATGCGCGAGCCGTACACTGAGCCAAACGCCCAGCTTATCGAACCTATCAGGATTAAAATTGCTCCCCATGGATTACCACTCAAATTACCACCGCTGTTCAGCATGATGATCCCCGCGAGTCCAATTGCGATCCCCATCCATTCAAGTTTGCGCGTTTTGATGCCAAAAAAGTGGCTAAAACACAGCGTAAACAGCGGGACGGTGGCGACCACTACGGCGGCAATACCGGAAGGCACATTTTGATGTTCTGCGACGGTGACCAGTCCGTTACCGACAGCCAGCAGCAGGATACCAATTAACGCGGCGTTCAGGAGCACGCGCAGAGGCGGCAGCTTATGTCCGCGGATAAGTAAGAATGCTGTTAATAAAATCCCCGCAGAGAGAAAACGAACACCAGCCATCATCAACGGCGGCCAGCTTTCAACGCCAATGCGAATAACGAAGTACGTGGAACCCCAAATGATGTACAGCGCGAAAAGCGCACTGAAAAGCGGTAGCAATTGCCTGAAACGCATAATCCCTCACGGTGGAAATAAAAAGGTGCAACATAGTAAACGTCAAAACTATCTTGCTGGCGAGATTTATAATTACGTGCTGATGTTAAAAATTTGTTGACCAGAAAGGTCAGTTTCAGCATTGCGTGTTTTACTTCATACTTATGACTGCAAAAAAATAATATTGAGGGTAAAAATTTTGGCAGGAAGTAGCTTATTGACCTTACTCGATGATATCGCCACTTTGCTGGATGATATCTCTGTCATGGGAAAACTGGCCGCGAAAAAAACCGCGGGTGTGCTGGGCGATGATCTGTCGCTTAACGCGCAGCAGGTGTCGGGTGTGCGGGCGAACCGTGAACTCCCGGTGGTCTGGAGCGTCGCGAAAGGATCGTTTGTTAACAAAGTTATCCTTGTGCCGTTGGCGCTATTGATAAGCGCCTTCATTCCCTGGGCGATCACCCCCTTATTAATGGTAGGCGGGGCGTTCCTCTGTTTTGAAGGTGTAGAAAAAGTTCTCCATACCCTGGAAGCGCGTAAGCACAAAGAAACCCCGGAAGAGCGTCAGCAGCGTCTGACATCTTTGGCAGCACAGGATCCGCTCACCTTTGAGAAAGACAAAATCAAAGGGGCGATACGTACCGACTTTATTTTATCTGCTGAGATTGTCGCGATTACGCTGGGGATCGTAGCGGATGCGCCATTGTTGAATCAGGTGTTGGTGTTATCTGGCATCGCATTAGTGGTGACAGTGGGGGTCTACGGCCTGGTCGGGATTATCGTTAAGCTCGATGATATCGGATACTGGTTGGCAGAAAAGCGCAGTACGCTGGCCCAGTCGCTGGGTAAAGGATTGCTGGTTGTTGCCCCCTGGCTTATGAAAACACTTTCCGTGGTCGGCACGCTGGCGATGTTTTTGGTTGGCGGCGGAATTGTGGTGCACGGAATAACACCGCTGCATCATGCGATTGAACATTTTGCCCAACAGCAAAGTGCATTGATTGCGCTGATGCTTCCGACCCTGCTGAATCTGGTGCTCGGTTTTATCATTGGCGCAATAGTGGTGCTGCTGGTGAAAGGCGTCGCCAGAGTGCGCGGAGTTTCGCACTAATTGTCGCAGGGTTGATTACGCAAAACCCTTCTTTGTCGTCTAAGGTGTAAAGGTTTCTCTTGATACAGGAGGCAGGTATGGTCTTTTCTGTCAGTGAGGAAGTCACCTCCAAAGAGGGTGGCCCACGCATGATCGTTACCGGGTATGCCAGCGGAATGGTGGAGTGTCGCTGGTACGACGGCTTTGGCGTCAAACGGGAAGCATTCCGTGAAGATGAACTGGTGCCGGGCGAGCGAAGAAAGCTCTGCCAGGATGCCTGAACACCTGGGGTGCGCGTAACCGGGTGATCTTTCAATCATTAGTTATATTTATCATTTTAGTGAGAATTATTTACTTGTCAGGCAAAAAAATTGCAGATAAGGTTTGTTTCACATCAGATTTCCTGGTGTAACGAATTTTCAAGTGCTTCTTGCATAAGCAAGCTTGATCCCGACCCGATAAGGGCCGGGATTTTTTTCGCCCTCAGTCAGCGATTGATCTCCGACACGCTAAAATCATGGATATCAAGCTCGAACGCGTCGGCCAGTTCATGCCACGTGTGGTAATCACGTCCGTCGACGCTGACGCGTTCAGGGTCATCCTGACTGCGATGAATTTCACTCTCGCAGATTTCGTTGATTGCCTTCAGTAGCGCGTCCACATCGACGCTGACTTCACGTTTGGCCGTATCGCTGTACTCTTTCGCGGTTTTCATCCTCATACCTCTCAACCGTTAAGGATACCGGGGGAGCGCATCCAAACATCAGATACGCACAACTTAAGTATAGACCGTCGATAAAACCCGCAATCGCGCGAGCCGGGCGCTGCCAGAAAAAGGAAATTGTTCTACACTGGCACAAAGCCACAGGAGGAAAACTATGAAGGTGAATGATCGGGTCACAGTCAAAACGGACGGCGGTCCTCGTCGACCGGGCGTGGTACTGGCTATCGAAGAGTTTAGTGAAGGCACCATGTACCTGGTTTCGCTGGAAGACTACCCGCTCGGTATCTGGTTCTTTAATGAGTCAGGTCATCAGGATGGTATCTTCGTGGAAAAAGTAGAATAAGGTGAGTTTTGCTGCATAATCCTGACTGGTGGATTCGCCACCAGTCAGAACGTGTTAGCGCGTATTCACAAAGATACCATTGGTAACGTTATCGGTGAGTCTCACAACGTGATAGATAACTTGCTTATTATGCGTCTTTATCTTTCGTTTTATATTCCCCTTATGGGATGACACGGTCTTGGCTTTGATATTCATTTGGTCGGATATCTGTATTGTGCCCTGACCCTCCATCCACATGCGTAGCATGCTGGACTCGGTACGGCTCAATGATAATGTCGGCAGATTCACATCAATGACAAAATCTACTTCTTTTTTCAGAATATCGCCAAGGAGTTCATCCAGTGAATCTGGTTTAATCGACTTAGAACTAATCAATAAATTTTTTCTGACTAATAGATACTCATCAAAATGCACGTTGGCAATTGCCATAAACACAATAAATAATGTGCCAGGATGCTGATTAATGATTTGCTTTATTTGCTGGCTATTAGCAGGATCGTGGATAAAGCAGTCCTCATTAATAAACACCACAGCGGGCTGTTGAGAGACACAGGCGAGACTGAGCTCCTCAACGTTGGAAATGTTGTTGATTTCCCTTTTCTTCACCCCCCGACTTACCAGATATCCGGTCAACCCTAGCCGGGTGTAACTGCACAAATCCATAATAATCGTTGACATGGCATACCCTCACTCAATGCGTAACGATAATTCCCCTTACCTGATTATTTTCATCACAACTAAACGGAATAATAACGACCCAAGATGACGCTTTCGCTGTTTTTCAGGCGAAATTACTATCCCGTAAAGTTGCGTATAATTTGCCAGGAAACATCTTAAAGTAAAGTAAATGTTGCGTTATGTGAGTGAGTCAATAATAAATAAACCGCGACAGAGATATCCTGGTGGATGTTGTCGCTTTTTAAATTTAGGACAATCCTTAGTAAAACAGGATAAAAATTAAGGGTTATTATTTTCCGGGCATTTCGCTGACAATATCAGCCAACAAATTAAAAATTTCGCTGAATAATCGCTCGCAGAATGGCGCAATTAATGGCATCAGGGCCGCCATTAATGAAATACCCACGGCGAGGGTGAGTGGAAAACCGATAACGAAAATCGACAGTTGAGGAGCCATGCGATTCAACAGACCGAGTGCGAGGTTTAGGGTGAGTAGCAGCGTCATTATCGGCAGGGCCAACATTAGCCCGTTGAGGAAAATCAGGCTACCCGCCCGCGCCAGAGCGAGAAACGCATTGCTGTTCACCGGATTGCCGCCGATTGGCAAGGTATGAAATGTATCCACCAACAGCGAAATAAGCCACAAATGGCCGTTAAAAGTCAGGAATAACAGCATGGCGAGCATGTCGATCAGTCTCGCCAGTACCGGCATATTCAGACGGCTGCCGGGATCAAAGAAGGTTGCGAAGGAGAGACCCATTTGCAGACCAATTAATTCCCCGGCGGTACGTACTGCCGCGAAGGCAAACTGCATAGTGAAGCCCAGAGCGATGCCGATCAGGATTTGTTGCATTGCCTGCCATAGCGCCACGATAGAAAAGATAGGGACATCTACCGGGGGAATCGACGGAGCGATAACGACGGTTATCATTAACCCCAGCCCCAGTTTTACCCGCTTGGGGATCGCGCGCTCGCTGAGAATCGGCGCCGTTGAGATGAGCGCCAGGATGCGCAGCAAAGGCCAGAAGTAAAGATTCAGCCAGTGGAGCCACTCAACGCTGGTCACCTGCAGCATAATGTTATCTACCCGATGATGTAGGGGATATTGCTGAACAGCGTACGCACGTAGTCGAGCAGCAGGTTAAGCATCCACGGGCCGGCAACAATGATGGCAATAAAAACCGCGACAATTTTGGGAATGAAGGACAGCGTCATTTCGTTTATCTGGGTCGCCGCCTGCAAAATACTGATGATAAGACCTGTAACAAGGGCGACCAACAGCAAAGGCGCGGCAAGGGCCAGGGCGACTTTCATCGCCTCTGTGCCCATCATCATGACCGATTCAGGTGTCATTTCGCGCCTCTAACTGTAAAAGCTTTGAGCTAGCGAGCCGACAAGCAACTGCCAACCGTCTACCAACACAAACAGCATCAGCTTGAAGGGTAGCGCGATCGTGGCCGGGGGGACCATCATCATCCCGAGCGCCATCAGCACGCTGGCGATGACCAGATCGATAATCAGAAACGGAATAAAAATGGTAAACCCTATCTGGAATGCCGTCTTCAGCTCGCTGGTGACATAGGCTGGAAGCAAAATCCGCATCGGTACGGCTTCTGGTCCCTGTAGGGGACCGCTGTTTGCTAAGCGCGCGAAGAGTGCCAGATCGGCTTCACGGGTCTGGCGCAACATAAACTCACGCAGCGGCTGTGCGCCTTTCTCCATGGCTTCCTGCATAGAGATTTTCTCTTCGCTGAACGGCTGATATGCGTCGACGTAGATTTTGTCGATTACTGGCGACATGATGAAAAAGGTCAAAAATAGCGCCAGGCCCAGTAGCACCTGGTTCGGGGGGGCCGAAGGGGTTCCCAGCGCATTTCGTAACAGACCGAAAACGATAATGATGCGGGTGAAGCTGGTCATCATCAATAAAATGGCGGGCAGGAACGTCAGCGAGGTGATAAACACCAGCGTTTGCACGGGCAAAGACCAGCTTTGTCCGCCGCCAGGCAGCGGCTGGCTAACCAGACCCGGGAGCTGGGCGAGGGCTACTGGGCTGAAAAGCCATAAGCCTGCCAGCGTGATGGATAACAAACGGCGCATCAGGATCTCCCGGGACGCTTAAGCAAACTCTTCATCATGGCCTGGAAATCCGTGGGGGAGGCCGGTTTTTCTTCTGTATCAGCAGGCGCCGGGGGCAGGGTGTGCAACACGTTAATTTGCGAGGCCGTGACGCCCAGTACCAGGCGCGCATCTTCAACCTCAACAATCACCACGCGCTCACGTGGACCCAGTGAGGTACTTGCCGCAACTTTCAGTCCGCGCGTACCGGCGCTTTTGGGGGCAAACCCCATACGCTTAATCACCCAGGCTGCAGCCAGGATCAATACGATGATCCCAAGCAGCGCGCCGCTTACCTGAACCAGCGGTGAGCCGGGTACGGCGGCTGGCTGAGAAACTGTAGCCTGGGTATTCATGATTAACGGCTCAGACGGCGCATGCGTTCAGATGGGGTAATAATGTCGGTGATACGTACGCCGTATTTGTCTGCGACAACCACCACTTCACCCTGGGCAATCAGGTAACCGTTGATCAGGATATCCAGCGGCTCGCCCGCCAGCCCATCCAACGCGACGACCGAACCCTGCGTCAGACGCAGCAGCTCTTTGATGGTCATGCGGGTTCGGCCCAATTCGACGGTCAGTTTGACCGGAATGTCCATGATCAGGTCGATGTCCTGCAAGGCACCGCTGACGTCGCCGCCACCTAACTGCTGGAATACCGCATCGGCCGCACTTTTGGTGGGCGTGGTTTTTTGCTCGTTTAACGCGTCAGCCCACAGATCGTCCAATGCACCAGTGTTCTCATCGGACGGATTATTCATATCACTCATTTGGGCTGTTCCTCATTCAGCGAATTCAAAATCGGGTTTATCAGATGTTCTACGCGTAACGCATACTGACCGTTCACCGTGCCATACTGGCTGGTCAGTACAGGCACGCCGTCCACATGAGCAATAATGCGGTCGGGTTTTTCAATCGGCAGTACATCGCCGGGTTTCAGTTTTAAAATCTGGGATAGCCGCAGCGGAATGTCAGCAAAGTTTGCCACCAGCTCCAGCTCAGAATGCTGAACCTGACGCACCAGATTATTGCGCCAGTTCTGATCTTCATTACGTGAGTTTTCCAGCGGCGGGTTCACCAGCAGCTCACGCAACGGTTCAATCATGCTGAATGGCAGACAGATGTTAAATTCACCGGTCAGATTGCCAATTTCAACGTGGAATGGGGTATTGACCACGATGTCGTTAGGAGACGTGGTGATATTGGTAAATTTCACCTGCATCTCAGAACGAACGTATTCCACTTCCAGTGGATTGATGGCCTTCCACGCGTCGCTGTAGCTTTCCAGCGCCAGCTTCAGCATGCGGTTGATAACGCGCTGTTCGGTATGGGTAAATTCACGGCCTTCCACTTTCGTCGGGAAGCGGCCATCACCGCCGAACAGGTTATCGACGGCGATAAATACCAGACTCGGTGAGAACACCACCAGACCCGTACCGCGCAGCGGCTTCAGGTGGATTAAGTTCAGGTTGGTCGGAACCGGTAAGTTGCGCGCAAACTCGTGGTATGGCTGGATACGGATCGCACCCACGGTAATATCCGGGCTACGGCGCAACAGGTTAAATAACCCCATACGGAACTGGCGCGCGAAGCGTTCGTTAATGATCTCCAGCGCCTGTAAACGCTCACGTACCACGCGGCGCTGGGTGTTGGGATCGTAAGGACGAATATCGCTTTCTTTTGCGATACCGGAAATGGGTTCGTCTTTAGTTTCGCTATCGCCATTAAGCAATGCGTCGATTTCAGCCTGAGAAAGAATACTGTCGCCCATGTCTTTACCGCAGAATAAAAGCTGTATAAAGAACGTCGGTGACAACCTGTTTGGGTTGCCCAACAACGAGCGGAGTCGCGAGCGTCTCTTTGATGGCGGCAATGAGCTGTTGCTTACCTTCTTCGGTGGCGAGCGTAGCCGCGTTCTGACGAGAGAACAGCAGCAGCAAGCGGCTGCGCACTTCCGGCAGATATTCGTTAAGACGTGAACGCGTTGCCTCGTCTTTCATGCGCAGCGTGATACCGATATACAGTACACGGTCCGCATCACCCAGATTGACGGTAAAGGTATCCAGCGCAAAGAATACCGGGGCTGGCGGTGGAGCCGGTTCCGCTTTGACGCTGGCGGACGGCTGCTGCTGCATGCGCCAGTAGCTATAACCCGCAGTTGCGCAGGCGGCGAGGGTAATCAATACCAGCAGAGGGATCCAAATAGCGCGTTTACTTTTTTTGTTAATCGCGGAGTCAGTCATCAGATACGGGCTTCCTGTTTCGGTACAGCTTATGGGCTGATTATCCCGTGTCCTGTCCACGACAAAGCGTGGAAAAGACGCGGATAATCATGCTACCTCTGGCGTTAGGCGAAGATGTCTACTGCTCCATCACCGCGTGCTGCGGCTTGCAGTGAGGCTGGTGCTGCCAGTACGGCGTCATCTTCAGCGGCAAAAATGTCTTGTCCCTGAGCGCGACCCGCCTGCTGTTGCTGCCCGGAAGACTGCTGATTACCGGCAAAGCTTTCACTACTGATACTGCTTTGTCCAAGCTGGATACCGCTTTCAGCCAACTGCGTACGCAGCATCGGTAATGCAGCTTCCAGCGCAGCGCGCACGTGACTGTGTGGCGATACCATTTGCAACTGCGCGAGGTTGTCATCCAGCTTGAGGGAAATGTGCACCTGGCCCAGATCCTGTGGATGCAGACGCAGTTCTGCGCTTTGCTGGCCCTGGCGAGTAAACAGAGTGACGTGCTGGCTCAGTGATTGCTGCCATTCCTGGCTACCCAATGGCGCGCTTAACACAGGTGCGGCGGTCGGTAACGGCTGAGCGTGGGACTGCGGGCCACTTAACGGCGCCGTCGTCATGCCAATGCTGGTCGGCGAAGGGGAGCTTTCAATTTCCGCTCTGGTCGTCGCCGCTGCCGTCAACGGGGTTAATGTCGGATTGTTTGTCTGATCTACGCTGCTGGCAGGCGTTGCAATATCCGCTTTGCCTTTTTTGGCATCACCTGGCAACAATTCGCCAGCATTATCGGCGATAGCGCTGTGTACCGAGCCTCGTGACAACGCCGAAAGCGTCGCATCAACGGGGGCTGGCGCGCTGTCGACGGCCGGCGTGGTCTGCGGTTGTCCTGGCAGCATGGCGAACAATGCGCTCAGGTTGGCGAGATCCTCATCGCTCAGTGCGGTGTTTTTTTCATCCTGCTGAGCGACTTTGCCCAGAGTCGTCAGGGCATTAACTTTCAGTGAGGGCGTGAGGGCAGACAACAGTTGCTGAGCGTCTGTCATGTCGACAAGAGAAGCATCAGTGTGCATCTCTTTTTGCGCCAGTAGTTCGGTCAACTTGAGCGACGGTGCTGAATCGCCATTTTTTTGCAATAACCCTTTTTGCAGTTTGCTACCGGCCGCCTGTAAGTCGGCAAACGACAGCGGGGCGTCTTTACCCTGCGCGTTGTCCGCACCTAATGCACCCGCCAGCAGCGCTAAAAAATCCTCGGGTGAATCAACCGCTTTGCCTGACTGAAGACCTGCGGCTACGTCGGTGTCGGTGGTAATCAGTTGGGGTAAAGTAATCATTCGGGTTTCCTCATAGCTGCACGCTGAGCAAATTCATCCATTTTTTTCTGATCCAGGCGGTTTTCGGCCAGTAACGCCGCCGAGGTTTGTCTGTCCTGCAGAGTCTGCCACGCCTGTAAACGTTGTTTTTTGTCGCGCCAACTGTTCAATGCCTGGTCTACTTTCTGCGTCCACTGATTGAGCTGTTGGCGGTGTTGCTCAATCGCTTTTTCCAGCGTCTGAATAAATTGTTGGTAATTGATCCAGCGATTACTGGTAATACCCTGACCCATGTCACTGTTCAGATTGTTGCGATACTCATGCTGATAATCGATCAGCATTTTCAACTGCTCTTCCGCCTGCTGACAGCCACGACGCATCTCTCCCAATAAGACAGCGGCGTCATCTACCTCTTTTTCAGCCAGGTCTTTCAGTGTGGCTAATGCACCATGTTGTGCCATGACCTATGCTCTCCTGCTTACTCACACACCAGGGAAAATCAGTTCTAACGCGTGCAGAGAATCTTCCCAGTCCGCCCGTTCAAAAATGCCTTGCTGTAAGAATGCTTCCAGTTGTGGCCATAGGGCGATGGCTTTATCCAGCATGGGATCGCTGCCTTTGGCATACGCCCCCACGCTGACCAGATCGCGGTTGCGCTGGAAGCTGGATAGCAGCTGTTTAAAGTTACGTACCCGCGCATAGTGTTGTTCACTAATAAGCGCGGTCATGGCGCGGCTGATCGAGGCTTCAATATCGATGGCCGGATAGTGACCCGCCTCGGCCAGATGACGGGACAGCACAATGTGGCCGTCCAGAATCGCGCGCGCGGAATCCGCAATGGGGTCCTGCTGGTCGTCACCTTCGGTCAGTACCGTGTAAAACGCGGTAACGGAACCGCCGCCGTGAATACCGTTCCCGGCACGTTCGACCAGTGCCGGTAATTTGGCGAATACTGAGGGGGGATAACCTTTCGTTGCCGGCGGCTCTCCGATCGCCAGGGCGATCTCACGTTGCGCCATCGCGTAGCGGGTGAGGGAATCCATAATCAGCAATACGTGCTGTCCACGATCGCGAAAATCTTCGGCGATACGCGTGGCATAGGCCGCACCTTGCATACGTAACAGCGGCGAGACATCTGCGGGAGCGGCAATCACCACTGAGCGTGCACGACCGTCGGTACCGAGAATATTTTCAATAAAATCTTTAACTTCGCGACCACGTTCGCCAATCAGACCCACGACGATAACATCGGCCTGGGTATAGCGCGCCATCATGCCGAGCAGAACGCTTTTACCGACACCGGAACCCGCGAAAAGTCCCATCCGCTGACCGCGACCGACGGTTAACAACGCGTTGATGGGGCGTACGCCGGTATCCAGGACGTGTTCAATCGCGGTGCGTTGTAGCGGGTTAAACGGCGGCGTAATCAGCGCCCCGGTTTCGGTGGTATCCGGGGCGGGCAGACCGTCGAGTGGTTTGCCGCTACCGTCAAGCACCCGACCCAGCAATGCAGGGCCAAGCGGTAATTGCTTCCCGCTTTGCAGACCTTCTCCGGCAATGTTCTTCGCGTACACGCGCGCGCCGGGCAGAACGCCTTCAACCTCTTCGAGGGGCATCAGAAACAGACGCTGACCGTTAAAGCCCACGACTTCACTTTCGACCTCCTGGGTTTCGTTGCCGTCCTGGCGTTCAATAACGCAGGTGGCACCCAGCGGCAACTGTAATCCCGTGGCCTCCAGCACCAGCCCAGTGGCGCGGGTCAGGCGACCGTAACGGCGCACCGCAGGCAGTAGCGACATTTTCTCTTCGAAGCTGTCCAGCGTGTTGAGCCAGCGAGTCAGGCGAGTGGTCATTACACGACTCCCGGCGCTGCCAGACGGCAGAGTTCTTGCCAGCGCGTAGCGACGCTGGCATCCAGATCGCCTTCATCGGCTGAGACTTTACAGCCGCCGTGATGCAGCGTCGGATCGCCGCGCAGCCGCCAGCCGTGCAGGCTGAGGGTCGCACCGAGCATCTCCTCTACACGCTGGAGATCGTCCGGATGTACGCGTAGTTGCGGTTTACCGCTAAACAGCGGTTCTTGCTGCAACAGCTGTTGGATTTGTTTAATCAGCGCAGCGTTATCCACAATAGGCGTCTGACCAATAACCTGACGCGCAGCTTCCAGCGCCATTTGCATCAGACGCGAGGCAATGACGCTGTCCAGCGCGTCCAGCGTATTCTGAAACTCGCTCACCAGTTGCTGCATGCGGGCATGGATCGGCGCATGCTGAGCGCGCGCCTGGTTCTGGCCTTGCTCCAGCCCCTGACTCAGGCCTTCCTGATAACCTTGTTCGTGGCCTTTTTGTCGACCTTCCGCCAGACCCGCGTTATAACCTTGCTCATGGGCCTGCAGTTGCAACTGTGCGAGCTGCTGTTCAAGCTGTTGCTCTGCGGAAAGCTCTGGTTCTTCTGTTTCTTCTGACAGCGGGTTTTCGCTGTGCTCAGCCAGTACGAATTCCGCCATCGGTGGGGCGAGGTCGTCCGGGGTCCAGACTTTCCACGGCAGTTCGTTAGACATAGGTATCCTCGCCGCTGCCTATCACCATCTCGCCGGTTTCCGCCAGACGACGCACAATAAGCAGAATGGCTTTCTGTTCGTTTTCCACCTGCGACAAACGCACCGGACCTCGGTTGGCGAGGTCGTCGCGCAGAATATCGGCAGCACGTTGCGACATGTTGCGCAGGAACTTCTCGCGCAGCGGCTGTTCGGCACCTTTCAGGGCAATCAGCAACGATTCGGAATCCACTTCCTGCAGCAGGCGCTGGATACTGCGATCGTCGACATCCACCAGGTTCTCGAACAGGAACATCTCGTCGATAATTTTCTGCGCCAGCTCGCCGTCGAATTCGCGTACGGCGGTAATAACCGCTTCTTCCTGCTGGGTTTTCATCAGGTTGATAATTTCTGCCGCCGTTCTCACGCCGCCCATTTTGCTGCGCTTGAGGTTCTGGCCATCGAGCAGGCCGTTGAGAACCTCGGTCAGTTCTGCCAGCGCGGCAGGCTGTACGCCGCCAAAGGTGGCGATACGCAGCATCACGTCGTGACGTAAACGCTCGTCGAAAAGCGCCAGTATATCGGCGGCCTGGCCCCGCTTGAGGTGCACCAGGATGGTGGCGATAATCTGCGGATGCTCGTCGCGGATAAGGTCGGCGGCGCTTTGCGGCTCCATAAAGTTAAGCGTTTCAATGCCGCTGGTGGTATCGCGGGTTTCCAGAATATCTTCCAGCAGACTGGAGGCACGTTCCTCGCCCAGCGCTTTCACCAGTACGGAGCGCAGATATTCGTTGGCGTTGATATTCAGCGCGGCAAACTGTTCGGCTTCTTGTTCAAATTCGGCCAGCACTTCCGTCAACTGCTTGTTGGAAATCTGGCGAACGTTGGCCATCGCCGTACTGAGCGCCTGAACTTCGCGCGTGGAAAGGTGCTTAAACACCTCCGCCGCGCGATCTTCGCCAATGGTCATCAGCAGGATGACGCTTTTATCGGTACCGGTAAGATTACTCATGATCGTTACTCATCCACTGGCGAATGACCAGCGCCACGACGCGCGGATCGTTATCTGACATTTCACGAATACGCTGACTCATGACTTCTGCTCCCAGACGCTGATTAGTACGACGCTGCTGGGTTTGTTCGTCTTTGCTGAGGCGAACTTCTACCGCTTCTTCGGTTTCCTGACGGACACGCGTTTGTTCTTGTACGGCTTTCGCTTCTTCACTGCGACGGACCAACTGCGGACGAACGGCTTTCCGCCACAGGATCCACGCCACCAACAGAACCAGCAACCAACGACCTGCGGACATTAACTGATCAATAAAGAACGGCTGTTTCCAGAACGGTAGCTCGCCCATGGAATCGTCGGTCGCCGTGAAGGGAGAGTTCACCACGTTCAGGGTATCGCCACGTTTGTCGGAGAATCCCATTGCTTCGCGGGTCAGATCCTCAATCTGTTTCATCTGCTCAGCGGTTAACGGCAACGGTTTGCCGTCTGGTAACGTTTTGTAGTTGACCACAACAGCCACCGAGAGACGCTGCACATCGCCAACGTTCATTTTGGTATGGCGAATAGTGCGGTCAACTTCATAGTTGCTGGTTTCATTGCGCTGAGTATTGCGCGGGCCGGCATTATTACTGTTATTCGCCGTCTGTGCGTTTTGCGTATTTTGCGCGTTTTGCTGATTAGCGGGTGGGTTGGCGATTGGCGCAGTATTTGCCGGAGCGGGCTGATTTGACAACGCGCCCGGGACGCCGCCTGGTGCTCCGCTACCGACCTGCTCACTGACGTTCAACTGACGAGAACGCAGCACGGCCTGGGACTCATCACCGTTTGGACGGTACTGTTCTTCGGTTTGCTCTTTGTTGGCAAAATCCAGCTGCGCGGTGACCTGCGCATGTACGTTACCGTTGCCGACAATCGGCGACAGAATCGATTCGATACGACGCTGAACGCGGCCTTCGACGTCGCTGGCGTATTTCAGCTGCGCATCGTTAAGATCGCGGCTACTGGTATTCGACTGGGTTAACAGATGCCCCGCCTGGTCGACCAGCGTAACGTTGCCCGGCGGCAAGCCTGCAACAGCGCTGGAAACCAGATGCGTGACCGCACTGATCTGACCTTCATCCAGCGCGCGACCCGGTTCCAGATTGACGGTGACGGAGGCTGAAGGCGCTTTTTGCTCACGCACAAACAGCGACGGTTTTGGCATAGCCAGATGCACGCGGGCGCGTTTTACCGGTCCCAACGTTTCAATCGTACGGGCTAATTCACCTTCCAGCGCGCGCTGGTAGTTGACCTGCTCGCTAAACTGGCTGATACCAAACTTTTCCTGATCCAGCAGTTCAAAACCCACCGCGCCGCCTTTGGGCAGACCTTGCTGCGCCAGGCGTAAACGCAGTTCGTGGACTTTATCGGCAGGAACTTCAATGGCGCCGCTTCCCTCAGTAAAACGGTAGGGAACGTTCATCTGCGTCAGTTGGGTGACGATCGCGCCACCATCCTGATCGGAAAGATTGCTGAACAGCGTGCGGTAGTCAGGTGCTTTGGCCCACAGGACCATCGCCACGATGATCGCGACGGCAGCGGCTCCCGCCACAATCAGAGGAATTCTGGGATTCGCGCGCAGGCGGTTTAACCACTCGAGAGGTTTAAGCTGGGTTGCAGTCGATGCTGTCGCACTCATCTCGCACCTCGTGGCTTATCGTGGACGGCGTTTTTTGCAAAGTGGAACAAGACTCACTCCCGGGTCAGCAAACTCGAAAAATTGACGGTCTCATTATTTGCGGTTTCGAATTTTTCTATGCGTTAAAAACCGTGGTTTTTTATCGTTATTTAACGCCTTTATCTTATTGACTAACTGGTAATCTCAACTACGTAAAAAATTATCCAGGGGATCAGAATGTCGGCAATACAGGGGATTGAAGGGGTCATCAGCCAGCTACAGACCACGGCGATGTCAGCAAAAATGCAGGATATGCAGCCACAACCGACCGTGAGCTTTGCTGGTCAACTGCATGCGGCGTTAGACAGGATCAGCGATGTACAAACCGCGTCCCGTGTGCAGGCTGAGAAATTTACCCTCGGTGAACCGGGTATTGCGCTGAACGATGTGATGACCGATATGCAAAAAGCGTCGGTATCGATGCAGATGGGGATCCAGGTGCGCAACAAACTGGTGTCGGCGTATCAGGAAGTGATGTCGATGCAGGTGTAGCAAGCCGAACATTCTCCCGCTGCGTCGGGCAACGGGAGAATCGCATTACTTCTGAATTAAATAACGAATCGTTGGACCATCCTGCTGAATATCCAGCACCGTATAGCCGTGATTACGCGCATCCAGTGGAATATTGTTGATTGACTGCGGGCAATCGCTCACCACTTCCAGAATCTCACCTTTCTTCAATTGCGGCATCGCTTCCAGTGTGGCGACAGCCGGGTACGGACACGGCTCGCCGACCATATCGAGGCGATAATCAGGCACGATATTTTTCATACAGACTCCTTGGCAGGCGTCAGCCCAGCGCGACGGAAGAAGCGTTTTTCCCAGCCGATGATGAGCATCAGCGCGATAAATAACAGCAGATAGGTTACCAGCAGGCCACCGAGCGAGCCGAAGGTGTTGAGCAGATTCACTTTATCCCAATTGGTGGCAAGCGCAGGAGCAAAATCATCCCAGTAGTAGGCCAGAATGGTCGAGCCAATAACGTTGCCCAGACCCACCCACCAGTAATGCACCTGGCCTTCAACGGCGCGGTACATCCAGCCCGTTTCACACCCGCCCGCCAGAACAATGCCGAAGCCGAACAGCAAGCCGCCGATCACCGCATTCGGACCTGCCCACATGATTTTAGGCTCGACGCCCAGTTGCACGTAGCTAAAGATACCAATGGCGCTGACCGCCATCCCGAAGATGATCGCTTTCGCCATATGGGAGCGACCGGAAATCCACAGGTCGCGGAAGGCGGAGGTGAAGCAGATTTGCGCCCGTTCAATCAGCAGCCCGAACCCGACGCCAAACAGCATGGCCAAACCAAGTTTGGGCTTATCCATCGCAGTGAGGAGCGCCCAGCCGATCATGGCGATAAACACCAGCATGCCGAGGCGGAAACGGCGACGGGCCTGATCCGGCTTTTGCGTTAACGGAGAAGCAGCGGAGACTTTCTGCATTTTGACCGGAATACGAAACATCGGCAGCAGGGTAAAGCGTGCGCCAAACCATGAGCCAATAGCCGTTGCCAGGGCGAAAAACCAGGCGTGTAGCGAGAACTGTGGAATACCGGTGAAGAATGCGGCCAGGTTACAGCCCATTGCCAGCCGGGCACCGAATCCGGCAATCATTCCGCCGACTATCGCCTGCATAATGCGCACCCGACTGCGCGGCATGCGTAATTTGACGTTGTTTGCCCACAGCGCGGCAGCAAAACAGCCACCGAACATACCGAGGATCATCATGCCGTCAATGCGGGTCAGGGGTGAGCCTTCGAGATGGATCAGCTTGTAGTATCCCCATTCTTCGGCGTGAACGCCAAACAGTTGCAGGATTTGACCACCCCAGCGAGTGAATTCGCCGGTAACGGCCCAGAAGGTTCCCGTAATGCCGAAATAGTAGGTAGAGAGAATACCCGCTGCGATGACCGCAGGGGCGGGGGCCCAAAATTTAATTAACCAGGCCTGTTTGAAGTGTTGCCATGACATGCGTTGTGCCTCTGAACTCAGAAGGTATGTAACAAGAAGTGTGGATACTACACCGATCAGAATTTTTGACTATGAGTAATAAGAGGTAACACCGTCTGGATCAATCTTTCTCAACCCTGCCGAAAGGCTGGCGACATCAGGCCTTTAATGCCACAATCCCATTTTCTTCGCATGCAGGATGAATGATGAAAAAATTAGCAATCGTTGCTGTATTTCTGGCGCTTACCGGATGCGCCGAAGTAGAAAATTATAACGACGTGGTGAAAACGCCAGCGCCAGCCGGTCTGGAAGGATACTGGCAGTCAAAAGGTCCGCAACGCAGTCTGGTGAGCCCGGAAGCGATTGCCAGCCTGGTGGTAACAAAAGAGGGCGACACGCTGGATTGTCGCCAGTGGCAGCGAGTGATCGCGCTGCCGGGGAAACTGACGATGATCTCTGGCGATCTCACCAACGTGACGGTGAAACGTGAGCTGTATGAGATTGAGCGTGAAGGCAATACGCTGGAATATGATGGTATGACGCTGCAGCGGGTCGACCGCCCGACGCAGGAATGTGCTGACGCGTTAAAGAAAACGCCGCTGGCAACGCCATTGCCATAAGCTATACGCCCCGGTAGCCAACGGCCACCGGGGTTGAGCTTTATAACACGTCTTCAATCACCCACACGCTGACGCTACCGCCGTTACAATAAAACGTCGCTTCACCGTTCTCATCGGTGACCACGCTTTCTTCGCGATTTCCCAGATAGTCGCGCCAGGTTTTATTCCCGTAATTCGCACCGAGATTGATGGTCTTTTCCCCGTCATCGCCGTTAGACAAAACAACCACACAGCCGGGATCCTCGTCCGTTCCGCTGCGGCTAAAAGCGATACAGTTAGGGTGATCGAAAAAGAGCGTCTGTACCCCGTGCGCGAAGCGCTGGCGCGCGAGGATCAGTTCATCAAGCTGTTCAATGATCGGCATGTCGATAGGATAGGTTTCGCCATCGCCGCCGGTGTCTTCGTAATGCGCCCCGTAGAGGTCAGGATAAAACACTGACGGTACGCCGTTTTCGCGCAACAGGATCAGCGCATAGGCCAGCGGCTTAAACCACGGTTCGACAGGGGCTTCCAGCGCCTGCAAGGGCTGAGTGTCGTGATTGGCCACCAGGGTGACGGCATGAAACGGATCGGCTTCCACCAGGGTGTCGGTGAAAATCTGACTCATGTCGTAATCGCGTCCCTGACGAGAGGCCTCGTGGAATTTCATCTGCAAAGGGGCGTCGAATAGCATGGTTTTCCCCTCCACCTGATTAATGTAGGTTTGCAGCTTGTCGACTTCATGCGACCAGTATTCCGCGACGATAAACAGCGGCTTGGGGGCGACTTCCTGCACATGCTCAATCCACTCTTTATAAAACCATGCCGGAATATGTTTCACGGCATCTAACCGAAAGCCGTCACACTGGGTTTGCTCCATCACCCAACGCGCCCAGTATTTGATCTCTTCGGTGACCGCGTGATTGCGAAAATCGATGTTTTCGCCCATCAGATAATCAAAATTACCCAACTCATCATCAACCTGATCGTTCCAGCCTTCGCCGGTGTAGTCGTTCACGATTTTAAAAATGCCGTCTTCGGTTGGATTTTCGATATGGTCAATACCGCTGAAGCATTTAAAGTCCCAAATGAATTGCGAGTACTGGCCTGCGCGGGCAGGGAAGGTGTAGCGCGTCCAGCCTTCGCATTCGACGATCTCATCGTCTATTTGCGTGCGATCCTCGGCGTTAACCCGCTGGACACGAATATTCTCTTTCTCATCTGCACCCATTTTGTGGTTAACCACCACGTCGAGCAGTACGGCAATATCATTGTGTTTTAGCGCGTCTATCGCCGCCAGCAGCTGGTTTTTATCGCCATATTTGGTAGCGATGGTTCCCTTTTGGTCGAATTCGCCCAGATCAAACAGATCGTAGGAGTCGTAGCCAACGGAATAGCCGCCGGATGCGCCTTTATAAGCGGGAGGTAACCACACCATATTGATGCCGATGTCATTGAGTCCACCTGCGCGTTCGGCAAGTTCGGTCCAGAGTTGACCGCCCTCGGGGTAATACCAGTGAAAATACTGCAATAACGTGGGATTTTTCATCTTCCGTGCTCCAGAAGTCGTTTGGCCGACCTCTGGAGTATGGAAGATTATTCAGACGAGACGGGAAATTATTGTGGGGCAGTGGGGGCGTCGGGAACTAACAGCATGCCGGAAAGACGGCCATAAGCGTTATTTAGCGTCTTTTGGCGCGTCGACTGACCGATGAGATTGCTGAGTTCATCCAGACGCTGCTGCAACAATGTTTTGAGCAGTTGTTCGTTATCCAGCGTCTGTTTAATGTACCCGGCCACTAAATCCTGAATACTTCGCGTAATGCCTGGTGGAGTTTGCTCTTCCATGACCACTTCAATACTTTGCAGATAGGTAACTTCCTGTTCCAGTAAAAGGTCCCATTCACCGCGCTGCGCTAGTTCCAGCAGTGAGTGACTGAGCAGCGCGATGCGCTGCCAACGGTTGATAAACTCCACGGCTGAGGTCATTAACGAGACTCCTGGGAAGATGCTTTCGGTGAGATCTGTTTCCAGGCATCTGCAATGTTGCCGAGTAACCCTTCGACTTCTTCAATGGCCTGACAATCATTACGCAAGTTAGCTTGCAGTAAACGGCGAATCATATAGTCGTACAGTGAAGACAGACTGGTGGCGATTTCGCCGCCATTCTCTTGATCAAGTCCTGCCTTCAGGCCATTGTCGATAATATTAATGGCTTTACTTAACGCCTCACCTTTGGCGACGATATCACCCTGTTGCATAAACAGGCGAGCGCGCACCAGGGCGCTGTTCGCACCATCAAACAACATTTCAATCAGCTGATGTGGATTGGCGCTCATTACGCCACTCTCTATGCCGACCTGTGCATAGGCTTTGGTACCGCTCGCGGTATACATGCTTACCTCGTGTTATCAGGATTTATTCATCGCCGTAAATTGCTGACTCAGATAAGTACTGGTGTTGTTGAGCTTGCTCATCATGGTGTCTAACTGCGTAAACTGTGCCGTGTAACGCGCTACAGTGTCATCAATGCTGGCGCTGACCGACAGATACTGTTTGGTCAGTTTTTTCAGCGTTGAGTTAATGCTGTCTTGCGCGCTGTCGATAATACCGTCATCTGCTAAATAGCTTTTTACTTCGGTGGCAATTTTGGTGGTAATACCGGTTTCTTTGCCATCGCCGACCAGCAATTCACGCACGGATGCTGTATTTTCGTTCAGGACTTTTTTCAGCTTATCATCGTCAATTTTCAGCTTGCCGGTTGCGCCGTCCTGCTTAATACCAATTTCATTTAATGTCTTAAAAGCGCCATCACTGGCACCGTTGGCAAATTGTGCACGAATTCCACTTTGGATGGTACGAACAACGCTGTCACCAAGCAGCGCTCCGTTATTTTTGTCTTGCGCTTCAGCACCCGGATCAACTTCTTTATATTTGGTCAGCGTGTTAAAGGTATCAATAAGGGAGTTATATGAATCCACCCAACCTTTAATGGCTTCGGTTGCTTTGTCGTTATTCTTTGTCACCGTAACGCGAACGTCAGTGACTTTTTTGGTCAGATCAAGCACCACACCCTGAGGGGCATCGGTAATTTTATTACTGGAGCGTTCAATATCGATACCGTTCACGGTTAACAGCGCATTCTGTGCGTTAACCTGTTCCTTCATATTCCCGGTACCGCTTTTGCTGTCATAAGCCAAAAGATCATTGAGTTTGCTGTCTCCCTCAACGGAGATAGTCATTTTATTGGCTTCGCCTTCACTGGCGGTCAGTACCAATTGATAGTCGCCGTCTTTGACTTTGACGATACTGGCTGAAATTCCGCTATCAGCATCGTTTATCGCTTTGCTGATCTCATCCAGTGAGGTCTGATCTTTATTAAGCTTAATTTCCAGCGGCTCTTTACGGCCATCCTGCGTAATTTTTATGGTGCGTGTTTCTGCTGAAGTATCACCCAGCGCGTCTTTTGTTGATGCAATTGTTGTCGTTGAGTTAGTTCTTAAAGATTGCGCTTGTGCCAGTTGGGTGACGCTAATTGTATAGATACCCGGTGCCGCCCCCGCTTCGGTGGTGACTTTCAGGTCTTCATTACTGCTGGTAACGGTCGTGCTTTTGAATATGTCAGCTTTATTCAACGCAGTGTTTGCCGTCTGGAATTTTTCCAGTGCGCTCTTTAATGTGCCGTACGCTGTCAGACGCGCTGTATTGTCGCTTTGCTGCTGCGTGATCGGGTTTAAGCGTTTTTTTTCAGCGATGGTCAGATTGTTTAGCAAGGTATCCAGCGGCAGGTTTGAACCGACGCCGAGAGATGTAAATGAAGCCATGCCTAATTCCTTTTGATTGCAAACAGTAGTTAAGCGGGTTATCGGCAATCTGCGCGCAAAGTTTAATGATAGTTTTGCAAAAATAATGCGCAGAATAGTGGGGCATATTGCGGGTATTTCTGGGGCTAAGAAAAAAGAGGGCGGAAAGTAAAAATTTTCTAAAGTTCGAAATTAAGGTGCCGATACATGGGTTACGGTGAGAAACCGTGGGCAACAGCCCAATAACATCAAGTTGTAATTGATAAGGAAAAGATCATGGCACAAGTCATCAATACAAACAGCCTGTCGCTGTTGACCCAGAACAATCTGAACAAATCTCAGTCTTCCCTGAGCTCCGCTATCGAGCGTCTGTCTTCTGGCCTGCGTATCAACAGCGCCAAAGACGATGCTGCTGGTCAGGCGATTGCAAACCGTTTCACTGCCAACGTTAAAGGCCTGACCCAGGCTTCCCGTAACGCCAACGACGGTATCTCCATCGCGCAGACCACTGAAGGTGCACTGTCCGAAATCAACAACAACCTGCAGCGTGTGCGTGAACTGTCCGTTCAGGCAACCAACGGTACTAACTCCCAGTCTGACCTGGACTCCATCCAGAACGAAATTACCCAGCGTCTGAGCGAAATTGACCGTGTTTCCGGTCAGACTCAGTTTAACGGCGTGAAAGTACTGGCGTCCGACAGCTCCATGAAAATTCAGGTTGGCGCGAACGACGGCGAAACCATCACCATCGACCTGAAAGAAATTACTTCTTCTACGTTGGGCTTGGACGGTTTCAATGTCAATGGTAAGGGTGGCGTTGCTAATACACTGGCTAAAGTTAACGATTTGACATCTGCTGGGTTTAAGACAACAGATGGTGGCAAAACTTATAAAGGTGATGCTGGCTATGCTGCGGCATCTGCGGCAGATGTCCTTTCTGGTGTGACAGCAGGTAAAAAAGTAACCGCGACCATTGATAATGGTTTAGGTGCAGCGGCAAGTGTTGATTATACCTACAATGGAACCAGCAAATCTTATGAGTTCGATGCGACGGGCGTAGATGCTGCTGACGTATTGGGTCACTTGAATCCCAAAACTGGCGACGTTACAAAAGCAACTGTAACTATTGGCACAACTTCACAAGATGTTCTGATAGCAAAAGACGGCACTATTACTGCGGCTGACGATAATGCTACTTTGTTCCTGGATTCAACTGGTAACCTGACTAAAAACAACTTAGGTACCCCAGCTCCAGCAGCCGCAACTTTAGCTGGCTTACAGACCAATGGTGGTGCAGCAGCTAAAGCTTCAAGTATTAAGATCGATGGTACTGACACTGTGCTTAAATTAGCAGGTGGTACTGCAGGTAAAATCGATGTAGATAAAGCTCAGATGAGTGCTGAATCGATGGCCAGCGCACTTAATGGTAAAGACTTTACCACTGATGCTGGTACTGGATACAACGTCTCTGCTACTGGCGTAGTAAAAGCTGGTGTAGCAGCCGGTACGGGTGCTGATATTTTTAAAAATGATAAAGGCGCTTTGGTTGATAGCAACGAGGCGACTTACTTTGTTCAGGCTGATGGTGCTATCACCAATGGTTCTGGCAAAGCTGCATACAAAGATGCTAATGGTAAAATTACTGCTGAAGCTCAAACAGCAACTGATAAAACTACCGACCCTCTGAAAGCTCTGGATAAAGCGCTGGCACAGGTTGATGCCCTGCGTTCTGACCTGGGTGCGGTGCAGAACCGTTTCGATTCTACCATTACTAACCTGGGCAACACAGTAAACAACCTGTCTTCTGCACGTAGCCGTATCGAAGATGCTGACTACGCGACCGAAGTGTCTAACATGTCTCGTGCTCAGATCCTGCAACAGGCAGGTACCTCTGTTCTGGCACAGGCTAACCAGACCACGCAGAACGTCCTGTCTCTGCTGCGTTAATTTACACTTATCGCGCAAACCCCGCTCTGGCGGGGTTTTTTACATTCAGCTTTACCCGTAACCCCCAAATAACCCCTCATTTCACCCACTATTCACCCGATTAAAACCCCTGCAGAAACGGATAATCATGCCGATAACTCATTTAACGCAGGGCTGTTTATCGTGAATTCACTGTATACCGCTGAAGGTGTAATGGATAAACACTCGCTGTGGCAGCGTTATGTACCGTTGGTGCGTCACGAAGCATTGCGCCTTCAGGTGCGTTTGCCGGCGAGCGTAGAACTGGATGACCTGCTACAAGCGGGCGGCATCGGGTTATTGAATGCAGTCGACCGATATGACGCTTTGCAAGGAACGGCATTTACCACTTACGCAGTGCAGCGTATTCGTGGAGCGATGCTGGACGAACTACGTAGCCGGGATTGGGTGCCGCGTAGCGTTCGGCGCAATGCTCGCGAAGTGGCACAGGCGATGGGGCAACTGGAGCAGGAATTAGGGCGTAACGCGACGGAAACCGAAGTGGCGGAGCGTCTGGCTATTCCTGTGCAAGAGTATCGTCAGATGTTGCTTGATACCAATAATAGCCAACTCTTCTCCTACGACGAGTGGCGGGAAGAGCATGGCGATAGTATTGAGCTGGTGACAGAAGAACATCAGCAGGAAAACCCGTTACAGCAGCTACTTGAGGGTAACCTCCGCCAGCGCGTGATGGACGCGATCGAAGCGTTGCCGGAACGCGAAAAGCTGGTGTTAACGCTGTACTACCAGGAAGAGCTGAATCTGAAAGAGATTGGCGCGGTACTGGAAGTGGGGGAGTCACGGGTTAGCCAGTTGCACAGTCAGGCCATCAAACGTCTACGCACCAAGCTGGGTAAGCTATAGGGGTACATCATTACCCCTGAACAATGCCGCATTACGAATTGACTACCAGGAGTTCTCATGACGGTGCAGCAATCAAAAAGACGGCCTCTAAGCCGCTACCTCAAAGATTTCAAACACAGCCAGACGCATTGCGCCCATTGCTTTAAGCTGCTCGACAGGATCACGCTGGTTCGCCGCGGGCAAATTGTGAATAAAATCGCCATCGCCCGACTGGACACGTTGCTGAATGAAGCAGAGTGGGAACAGGAGAAAAAAGAGTGGGTGGCGCTGTGTCGTTTTTGTGGTGATTTGCACTGCAAAGAGCAGAGCGACTTTTTTGACATTATCGGCTTCAAGCAATTTTTATTCGAGCAGACCGAAATGAGTCACGGCACGGTACGCGAATACGTTGTGCGCCTGCGTCGCCTCGGGAATCATCTGACCGAACAAAATATCTCTCACGATCTGCTGCAGGAAGGGTTTCTCGACGAAAACCTTGCCCCGTGGCTACCGGAAACCAGCACCAACAATTACCGCATCGCCTTGCGTAAGTATGAGCAGTTTAAAGCCCATACGCATATGGGACATATGCAGAAATCCTCCTGGACAGCCAGTTCTGATATATATTAAAAACGAATAAGGTGTAACAGAGTCGTGTTTGTGGATCACGGCAAACGCTTTACACTGTAGTCATAAATGATAGTCACTAATGACAATATTCGGGGTAACTATGAAATTAGCACTTCTGGGACGTCAGGCTCTGATGGGTGTAATGGCTGTTGCACTTGTCGCCGGAATGAGCGTGAAGACTTATGCAGATGAAGGTCTGTTAAATAAAGTTAAAGAGCGCGGCACGCTGCTGGTGGGCCTGGAAGGGACCTATCCCCCGTTTAGTTTTCAGGGCGATGACGGCAAGCTGACCGGTTTCGAAGTGGAGTTTGCCGAGGAACTGGCCAAGCATCTCGGAGTGAAAGCCACGCTGAAGCCGACCAAATGGGACGGTATGCTGGCTTCTCTTGATTCCAAACGCATTGACGTGGTCATCAACCAGGTGACTATCTCTGATGATCGTAAGAAAAAATACGATTTTTCTACCCCGTATACGGTCTCTGGTATCCAGGCGCTGGTGAAGAAAGGCAATGAAGGCGTTATTAAGACTGCTGCCGATCTGAAAGGTAAAAAAGTCGGCGTGGGTCTGGGAACCAACTATGAAGAGTGGCTGCGCCAGAACGTGCAGGGCGTGGATATTCGTACCTATGATGATGACCCGACCAAATATCAGGATCTGCGTGTAGGTCGTATCGACGCCATCCTGGTTGACCGTCTGGCCGCGCTGGATCTGGTGAAAAAAACCAAGGATACGCTGGCCGTTACCGGTGAAGCATTCTCCCGCCAGGAGTCCGGCGTGGCGCTGCGTAAAGGCAATGAAGATCTGCTGAAAGCGGTGGATGCAGCCATTGCTGAAATGCAGAAAGACGGTTCGCTGAAAGCCCTGTCTGAAAAATGGTTTGGAGCAGATGTGACGAAATAATCGTCATCTGATGAAAAAAGGCGCCTTTAACAGCGCCTTTTTTTATTTCATTGCGCCTGAACGTGCATAATAAAAGAACATCACAACAACGAATACCGGAGGCTGTATGCCGCTGCATAATTTAACGCGCTTTCCACGTCTGGAATTTATTGGCGCGCCAACGCCACTCGAATATCTTCCGCGCCTCTCAGATTATCTCGGGCGTGATATTTTCATTAAACGCGATGACGTCACGCCGATGGCTATGGGCGGCAATAAGCTGCGTAAGCTGGAGTTTCTGGCCGCAGACGCGCTGCGTGAAGGCGCGGATACGCTGATAACCGCGGGTGCGATTCAGTCTAACCACGTTCGCCAGACGGCGGCGGTCGCCGCTAAGCTTGGCCTGCACTGCGTGGCGCTGTTGGAAAATCCGATAGGCACCACTGCCGAAAACTATCTCACCAATGGCAACCGTCTGCTGTTGGACCTGTTTAATACGCAGATTGAAATGTGCGATGCGCTGACCGATCCGAATGCACAGCTGCAGGAGCTGGCGACGCGGATTGAAGCGCAAGGGTTCCGCCCGTATGTGATCCCGGTTGGGGGTTCCAATGCACTGGGTGCGCTGGGCTATGTGGAAAGTGCGCTGGAAATTGCCCAACAGTGTGAAGGGGCCGTTTCGCTCTCTTCCGTAGTGGTGGCCTCGGGCAGTGCGGGAACGCATGCCGGACTGGCCGTGGGCCTGGAACAATTGATGCCAGACGTCGAACTCATCGGCGTGACCGTCTCACGCAGCGTGGCGGATCAAAAGCCCAAAGTTGTTGCACTGCAGCAGGATATTGCCCGGGAGCTGGAACTGACGGCCTCAGCGGAAATCCTGTTATGGGACGATTATTATGCGCCGGGATACGGTACGCCAAACGAAGAGGGCATGGAGGCGGTAAAACTGCTGGCGCGTCTGGAAGGCATTTTGTTGGATCCGGTGTATACCGGCAAGGCGATGGCGGGTCTGATTGATGGCATCAGCCAGAAACGCTTCAAGGATGAAGGGCCAATTCTCTTTATTCATACTGGTGGGGCGCCTGCGCTGTTTGCCTACCATCCTCACGTGTAACGACCAGGTAGAAAAACGCTAATGCATGAAAGTATCCAACTGGTGATTGATTCTCTGCCGTATCTGCTCAAGGGCGCAGTTTTTACGCTGCAACTGAGTATCGGTGGGATGTTCTTTGGTCTCGTGCTGGGTTTTATCCTGGCGCTGATGCGTCTGTCGCCGCTGCTGCCTGTGCGCTGGCTGGCGCGCTTTTATATCTCTATCTTTCGCGGAACGCCGTTGATTGCCCAGCTGTTCATGATCTATTACGGTCTGCCGCAGTTTGGTATTGAGCTTGATCCTATTCCGGCGGCGATGATTGGCTTGTCGCTTAATACGGCGGCCTACGCTGCGGAAACGCTGCGTGCGGCAATCTCCTCCATCGACAAAGGGCAGTGGGAAGCGGGTGCCAGTATTGGTATGACGCGGTGGCAAACCATGCGCCGGGCAATCCTGCCGCAGGCTGCGCGGGTTGCGCTCCCACCGCTGAGTAACAGCTTTATCAGCCTGGTGAAAGACACCTCTCTGGCCGCGACTATTCAGGTACCGGAACTGTTCCGTCAGGCGCAGTTGATTACCTCGCGTACGCTGGAGGTATTCACGATGTATCTGGCAGCCTCGTTGATTTATTGGGTGATGGCGACGGTGCTTTCTGCACTGCAAAACTATTTTGAAGAGCAACTGAATCGCCAGGAGAGAGAGCCGAAATGAGTGCTATCGAAGTCAGAAACCTGGTCAAAAAATTCCATGGGCAAACGGTGCTGCATGGGATCGATCTTGACGTCAAACCCGGTGAAGTTGTGGCGATTATCGGGCCGAGCGGTTCGGGCAAAACTACGCTGCTGCGCAGCATTAATTTGCTGGAGCAACCGGAGGCGGGCACCATTAAGGTGGGTGAGATTACCATTGATACCGCGCGTTCGTTAACTCAGCAGAAAGGTCTGATTCGTCAGTTGCGCCAGCACGTGGGCTTTGTGTTCCAGAACTTTAATTTGTTCCCGCATCGCACGGTGCTGGAAAACATTATTGAAGGTCCGGTGATTGTTAAAGGCGAACCGAAAGCCGAAGCGACAGCCCGTGCGCGCGAACTGCTGGCGAAAGTCGGGTTGGCCGGTAAAGAAACTAGCTATCCGCGGCGTTTGTCCGGCGGGCAGCAGCAGCGCGTGGCTATTGCCCGGGCATTGGCGATGCGACCTGAGGTTATTCTTTTTGATGAACCGACCTCCGCGCTTGATCCTGAACTGGTTGGTGAGGTACTTAATACCATCCGCCAACTGGCGCAGGAAAAACGCACCATGGTGATTGTGACGCATGAAATGAGCTTTGCACGCGACGTTGCCGATCGGGCGATATTTATGGATCAAGGACGGATAGTGGAGCAGGGGCCAGCTAAATCCTTATTCACGCATCCGCAGCAGCCGCGAACCCGTCAGTTTCTTGAAAAGTTTCTGATGCAATAAATAGTGCATGCAGCACTCGTCGAAATTGTTTTTTGGCGAGTGCTGTTCGCATAACTATTTATAATTATTGCTTTATTATTAACTCCCAATACTGTTACTTCCTGCCGTCGGTGAGTAATGCTCAAGTAATTGACCATTTGTCCGATAATTTGCATATATAAAATACATTTATGTGTTAGCTTGTTTCATATGTTTGGATGATTATCAATCTCAGGGGTATTACCACTTAGTATGCAGGGGCATGATTTCTTCACCTGGCGACGGAGTATGCTGTTACGCTTTCAGGAAATGGCGACGGCAGAGGATGTCTATAATGAATTACAACAACAGACGCAGCATTTAGAGTTCGATTTTTACGCGCTCTGTGTTCGTCATCCCGTACCTTTTACCCGACCTAAAACGTCGCTTCACACGACCTATCCCAAAGCATGGGTGGCGCATTATCAGTCCGAGAATTATTTCGCTATTGATCCGGTGCTGAAGCCTGAAAACTTCAGTCAGGGGCATTTACCCTGGAACGATACCTTATTTCGCGATGCACAGCCCCTGTGGGATGCCGCGCGCAATCACGGTTTACGTAAAGGGATGACGCAATGCTTAATGTTGCCTAATCGGGCGTTGGGTTTTTTATCGGTATCGCGTGCGAGTGTCCGTAATAGTCGCTTTGCAAACGATGAGGTAGAGCTCAGGATGCAACTGCTGGTGCGGGAAAGCTTGTCGGTACTGACGCGGCTGCAAGATGACATGGTCATGGCGCCAGAGATGCGCTTTAGCAAGCGGGAAAAAGAGATATTGAAATGGACGGCAGAGGGGAAAACCTCTTCAGAGATAGCGATAATTCTGTCAATTTCTGAAAATACCGTTAACTTTCACCAGAAAAATATGCAAAAGAAATTTAATGCACCCAACAAAACGCAGATCGCCTGTTATGCCGCGGCAACCGGGCTGATCTGAGTAAATTATCGTTCTGAGTGTCAGACGCAAACCCGGCTGAGAGCATCGCTGTCAGCCGGGTTCTTATTACTGGCGGTAGGCCTGTTTAATTTGCTTAACAGTGCTGGAAAATACCGCAGCCTGTGATTGATCTTCAATCAGCGCGATCTGTTTTTCCATTTTAAGAATCACGCGCCCTGCATCGGCTTGGCCCATTGCCTGCAGCATCAGCGTTAACATGGCTTTCAGGCAGGTGACTTCGTTGGCCAGTTCCTGGTTATTCTCAGCAGTGGAAAAGTCAGGCGTACTCATTTATTTTCCTCGTTATGTTTCAATGAAAAAGTGCGATGTCAAATCTTAAGGCGCCGGAGTATACCATAAGCGAGGCTAAAAATATCAGCGGTTGTTTTCTGCGCAAACCTAAGTCGCGGACATTAAAATAAACAACATGTTGCGCTGCATATATTTTCTCCACCTGTTGTTTATTTCGAGTATTTTACTCGTTAATTATTGTTACAACTTTAGCTGCCTATTTTGCATTCAACGGACGAATATGAATTTTTTGTCACTATTCTGAAACAGCTATGCAGATATAACCGTGGCAAAAGGTTGCCATAACAGAAAGTTTCCACTCGTCGTACCTTCTAATTTCCAAAAACGAGAGCAAAATCGAAAGACGGGCGTTTTTTACATTTCAAAGTTGAGATAAAACCCGTTAACATAGGACCGATTAACTATCGGTAGCGTTATCCCTATTCTGGAGATATTCCTTTGATCAACGTTTTTCTTGTTGATGACCACGAACTGGTGCGCGCAGGGATACGACGCATTCTTGAAGATATAAAAGGCATTAAAGTTGTCGGCGAGGCGTGCTGCGGTGAAGATGCGGTAAAATGGTGCCGCTCAAATTCCGTTGACGTTGTGCTGATGGACATGAATATGCCCGGTATTGGTGGCCTTGAGGCAACGCGTAAAATTGCGCGTTCAACGGCTGACATTAAAGTGATCATGCTGACTGTCCATACCGAAAACCCGTTACCTGCAAAAGTCATGCAGGCGGGAGCCGCGGGCTATCTCAGTAAGGGGGCTGCGCCCCAGGAGGTCGTGAGTGCGATTCGTTCGGTTTATTCTGGCCAACGTTATATTGCCTCCGATATCGCTCAGCAGATGGCGCTTAGCCAGATTGAGCCTGAGAAAACGGAAACCCCGTTTGCCAGTTTGTCTGAACGTGAGTTGCAGATTATGCTGATGATCACCAAAGGTCAGAAGGTCAATGAGATCTCAGAGCAACTGAATCTTAGTCCTAAAACGGTGAACAGCTATCGCTATCGAATGTTCAGTAAATTAAACATTCACGGCGATGTTGAGCTGACTCACCTGGCAATTCGCCATGGCCTGTGTAATGCGGAGACATTAACAAGCCAGTGACCGATCAGTTTGATGCCAAAGCGTTCCTGAAAACCGTGACCAGTCAGCCCGGCGTTTATCGTATGTATGATGACGCCGGGACGGTCATCTACGTCGGGAAAGCGAAAGACCTGAAAAAAAGGCTTTCCAGCTACTTCCGTAGCAACCTCGCATCGCGTAAGACCGAAGCACTGGTCGCGCAAATACAGCAGATTGATGTCACGGTAACGCACACCGAAACCGAGGCGTTATTGCTTGAGCACAACTACATCAAGCTGTATCAGCCGCGTTATAACGTTTTGCTGCGCGACGATAAATCCTATCCTTTTATTTTCCTCAGCGGCGATACCCATCCTCGCCTGGCAATGCATCGCGGGGCCAAGCATGCCAAAGGCGAGTACTTTGGACCGTTTCCTAACGGCTACGCCGTACGCGAAACGCTGGCGTTGCTGCAGAAAATCTTCCCTATTCGTCAGTGCGAAAATAGTGTTTATCGCAATCGCTCGCGGCCCTGTCTGCAATATCAGATTGGCCGCTGCCTCGGTCCGTGTGTGGCGGGCCTGGTGAGTGAGGAAGAGTATGCGCAGCAGGTTGATTACGTTCGTCTGTTCCTGTCCGGGAAAGACGATCAGGTATTAACGCAGCTGATCGCCCGGATGGAAAAGGCCAGCCAAAATCTCGAGTTTGAAGAGGCTGCCCGCATTCGTGACCAAATTCAGGCCGTACGCCGCGTGACCGAAAAACAGTTTGTCTCTAATACCGGAGACGATCTGGACGTCATCGGCGTGGCGTTTGACGCTGGCATGGCCTGTGTGCACGTGCTGTTTATTCGCCAGGGTAAAGTGTTAGGCAGTCGTAGCTATTTCCCGAAAGTCCCAGGTGGAACAGAACTCGGCGAGGTCGTTGAAACCTTTGTCGGACAGTTTTATCTGCAGGGAAGTCAGATGCGCACCTTACCCGGTGAGATCCTGCTCGATTTTAATCTTAGCGATAAAACCCTGCTGGCAGACTCTCTGTCTGAGCTGGCCGGGCGGAAGATCAACGTTCAGACGAAACCGCGAGGCGATCGCGCGCGGTATCTGAAGCTGGCGCGTACCAACGCGGCGGTGGCGTTAACCACAAAACTTTCCCAGCAGTCGACCATTACTCAACGCCTGACGGCGCTGGCATCAGTACTCAAGTTACCCGCAGTAAAACGCATGGAGTGCTTTGATATCAGCCACACGATGGGTGAGCAGACGGTAGCCTCCTGCGTGGTATTCGATGCCAATGGACCACTGCGCGCCGAGTATCGCCGCTATAACATCACGGGTATTACGCCGGGTGATGATTATGCGGCAATGAATCAGGTTCTCCGCCGGCGCTACGGTAAGGCGATTGAAGAAAGTAAGATTCCGGACGTCATATTGATCGACGGCGGGAAAGGTCAACTGGGGCAGGCGAAAGCCGTGTTTGCTGAGCTGGACGTTCCCTGGGACAAACAGCACCCGCTTTTGTTGGGTGTGGCAAAAGGGGCCGATCGTAAAGCAGGCCTGGAAACGCTGTTCTTTGAGCCGGAAGGTGAGGGCTTTAGCCTTCCGCCGGATTCGCCAGCTTTGCACGTTATCCAGCATATCCGCGATGAATCTCACGATCATGCGATTAGCGGGCACCGTAAAAAACGGGCGAAGGTGAAAAGTACCAGCACGCTGGAGACTATTGAAGGTGTCGGGCCGAAGCGTCGGCAGATGTTGTTGAAATATATGGGCGGTTTGCAAGGCCTTCGTAACGCGAGTATTGAAGAAATTGCAAAAGTGCCGGGTATTTCGCAAGCTCTGGCAGAAAAGATCTTCTACTCGTTGAAACATTAGGCCCTCTGTAGCAACATAGGGGTAATTTTACTGACAACAGATAGTTATCCGTCATATGCAATTTAATATCCCTACGTTGCTCACGCTGTTTCGCGTCATCCTGATCCCATTCTTTGTATTGGCTTTTTATCTGCCATTCACCTGGGCTCCCTTCGTTTGTGCGCTGATCTTCTGTATTGCGGCGGTCACCGACTGGTTTGACGGCTATCTGGCGCGTCGCTGGAACCAAAGCACGCGTTTTGGCGCCTTCCTCGATCCGGTCGCTGATAAGGTACTGGTGGCTATCGCGATGGTGCTGGTGACCGAGCACTATCACAGCTGGTGGGTAACGCTTCCTGCCGCCACGATGATCGCGCGTGAAATTATTATCTCTGCGCTGCGTGAGTGGATGGCTGAACTGGGTAAACGTAGCAGTGTGGCAGTGTCCTGGATCGGCAAAGTGAAAACCACTTCGCAAATGGCCGCGCTCGCATGGCTGCTGTGGCGTCCAAATATTTGGGTAGAGTACGCCGGGATCGCACTTTTCTTCGTCGCCGCGATACTGACGTTGTGGTCAATGTTCCAGTATTTGAGCGCTGCGTGGGGAGATTTGCTTGAACAGTGATCGTTTCGGCGCAAATTTCAGCAAACGATCGTCAGTGGTGAAAAATATCGTTGACTCATTGCGTCAGGTAAGTAGAATGCAACGCATCGAACGGCAGCACTGATTGCCAGACGATAACAAAATCAAGTGATTAACAAAGTTACTTGGTGATGCGGGAATAGCTCAGTTGGTAGAGCACGACCTTGCCAAGGTCGGGGTCGCGAGTTCGAGTCTCGTTTCCCGCTCCAAATTAAAGACATCGGCAATAGCGGATGTCGGCTGAAAAGCCAGAAGATTTCGGCGCGTTAGCAAAGCGGTTATGTAGCGGATTGCAAATCCGTCTAGTCCGGTTCGACTCCGGAACGCGCCTCCAATTTCTTCCCGAGCCCGGATGGTGGAATCGGTAGACACAAGGGATTTAAAATCCCTCGGCGTTCGCGCTGTGTGGGTTCAAGTCCCACTCCGGGTACCATGGGAAAGAATAGAATAATCAAAGCAATAAGCAGTGTCGTGAAACCACCTACGGGTGGTTTTTTTGTTTCTGTGCTTCATGTTCACCATTGTTTCGCCATTCAGCTTCGCCATAAAAAGAGGGCATTACTGCCCCCCAACGACCGGAACAACTGAAATTCTTCGATTATATCTCGCTGTTTGTGAGGCGTTTTTATGACCTGAAATTTCTTGTTTCTCACTCAGCGTACCTTCAAGATCCGAAATTCCTTTGGCTTTTAGATCATGGAAAGTGAACTGGAAATCTAGGTCTGGATATTTCTCAGCAGCAAGTTTTTTTGTCTTCATCCACTGTGCATTAAAAGCATCGCGTGTGTATCGCAGACCTGATGGCTGGTGGATGACAAAAATACTTACCATCCCGCTGTTGAGAGGAATGCTGTCAGCAAGATTAACGGCATCCTCCAGACGTTTTGTCCAGGCCTTAATCTGGCTAACTGCGGTTTTACTCTGCTGAATTAAAATTCCTTCGCTCAATAATTGACTCTTTTTGAGGTCAAGAATGTCTCCCTGGCGGGCGCAACATAGATATGCCAACTCCATTGCAACTTTTACGGGAATAGAAGCAACGCTATAAAGTGCATCATATTCCCTGTCGCTAATATAACGGGTACGAGCCTGCTCTTTAAATTGCTTAACGCCCTGGCAAGGATTCATCTTCACCTTTCCTCGTTCGTATGCCCACCGAAACACCCTGGACATAAATGCTTTCTCGCGGTTTGCCTGAACTCTGCTCTTAACACCTCGTTTATCCATATATTTTCTGATGTGCTCGGGCTTGATGTTATCCGGCTTCATTTTCCCGAAGACAACATTTACCTTTGAACCGTATTTTCTGTAGTCTTTACGTGTTTCAGTTGCTAACTCGTGGAAATCGCCGGAATTAAAGAACTCTTCACAAAGTGCGTTGAAGTTAGTACCAACCTTTAAATCGTTTATGAAGTTTTCGTAAGCTGCCCATACCTGCGATTTTGTTAGATCAGGATTGCACAACCTGACGGTACGACCATCTGTTGTACGAAACTCATAAGCAGATTTTCCCCGACGAACGCGGGGAGGCATCCAGTTATCATCGGGGTTTTTGCGAGCTCTAGACATTACATATCCTTAAAGTTTGGTTCTTCTTCCTCTGGATTGCTCACTATCAACTTAAGGCCAACCGGGTTTGATACATGATCCCATGTTGTTCCAGGTCTGCCGTCCTTACGTGGAATAAAAAATACTCCACTATCCCTGAGAGCTTTGCACTGTAGGGAAGGGCGACGATAACCAGTTAATTGATAGAGGTCATCTGGAGTAAGAAAACGTTGGATTTGTCCGCTCATAGATAGTTCTCCACTTAAACCGGCTGCACCCGGTTACTTCATTCTGTAAGCACACGATGAACATCCGTGACGAGTTCCATCGTTGCAATTACGACATAATGGATATTCTTTCGATCCCTTCCCATTTAGCTGATGAAGTATCTCTACTGGCACCATTACCGGCATTGGTACACGAATCATCATGCTTCTGAGTTCAGCAATTTCGTTTGCCTGTTCGAACACTCGCGCCTTACAGTATTCAGCTTCAGATTTCCACCATGCCACATCCGCTTTGAGGCGACGCACACGCCGCTGCTTGAGTTTACTGGGCATCAATATTCACCTTGATAGCAAAAACTTTAATCGGTTCTTGCCCAAAGTGAGGATGAGTAATCACCTTGATTTCATACCCGTCATACGGGATATCAATACGCTTGCTCATATCGTCTCGCTTCGGATAACCACGAGTGATGATCAGTCTTTCGTAGTCCTTACCATGAATGCGACGACCCCAGTACGGATTCACCAGGCGATACTCTTCCGTTTTCTCACCTGACTTCATCTGGTCGAAGTATTCACCGTTAACTGCCAGTTGAAGGTTAGCCATCACTTATCCCCTTCAGACAGTTTTTGCATAGCTCCGGAGTAACGATGCATCCCATGTTCAAATGCTGACTTCACATCATGCTGCGGTGCTGCTGCGATAATTTCCCCCTCGTATCCAATTCCAATGCTCCTCGATTCACCTATGTCGACTACCGGACATCCGACGAGATAATCTGAGTGCGAAGCGAGCTTACCATTCAAAATTTGACCGTCATTCATCCTTACATAAACATCCGACATCAACGGAAGCGCCATTACTTGCTCATAGGTTAGCTTTACTGGCTTGGCGGAGTTCATTACCTGCATGTACTTAGGCGGCTTGCGCCCGTTCACCCTGCTCATTCGACCTCCTGCTTCGGTGCTGCTGCGAGCATAGCTCTGTATGTAGGGTTAATTGCATCATGTTCGTTCATTGCGTCCCAGCCAGCTTTATTCATCGCAGCTGTAGGTTCCTTCGGAACTAATTGCCAACCATCCGGAGTTACCGGAGAGTTGCCAGCCTGAAGCATGGCTGCGCGGCCACCATTGACCATCTTCACACCCAATCGAATGTCATCCAATTCCAAGTCACCTTTAATTTCAGCGTGACGGAAAGCGATGGAAAGGAATTCCAGACACTCCTCGTTTGTCCACTCAGGTACTACCGGTGCTGGCGGTGCGGTGTAGAGCGGAATTACCGCATCTCCCATTGGCTGAGACAGGCACTTAAGGTGAAGCTCACCCATCTTGGCATAAGCCAGAGTTTCCTCAGCAGCATAAAGCACAGGCTCAGCTCCAAACGCCGCAATAGCCCCATCAATCACCTTCACAGCATCAGCCATTGCGTAGCCGAGATTACCGCCGTCGCTTTGTGCTGCTGCTTTGCTGAGTATTTCGCGTATCTGGTGCAGGCGATCGAGTGATACAGGACCGTGCGCCGGGTGGTTGTTAGTTGTCATGGGTTAGTCCTCAGCCTGCTGTGCTTTCAACTTGGTTAGGGAATGTCAGGCACTCATTAAAGATTGCGCCGATACGCATAGCGGAAGGGATAAATTCGCTTTTCCCCTTCTCTACTTCATCAAAAATTTCGTCATAGCGCGTCACATCAAATAGCGATACTTCACAATCGCCAGTCGTCGCAAACGCGATCCGATTTGAGGGACACTCCGCCAGTAGCTTATTGAGTTTCTTTACCCAGGCTTTTTCCTGTTTCGTCAAAGTAGCCATATCACTCCCCCTTGATGGCTATGCCTGCGGGTGGAATGACGCAATTAATTTGATCGCCCTCAGTTACGAGGCGAATTAGCATTGCCAGCAACTGGACAATCTCACCCTCGACCCGCTCCCAGCCCATTCTGTTTTCAGCGTAATGAACGCCAGCCTGCACGACTTCCCCAGCTTCTTCGGCGACCTTCAATAGCACGTAGTTAGGCTGTGGGTATTTCCGCATCGCTTTATCTGCTGAAATACGTGCTATTGAGACCAGCGAGGAAAAATAATCGGTCTGATTCACTGTGACGGGCCGCTGCTCGTTGTACTGACGACGCATATCCCATCCCCAGCAGAAGAAACCGAAGTAGTTGACGCTATCGCCAGTGCTCCACCCATCCGTTGATACTTCGCCTTTAACCTGCTCCCAAGCCTGCTGGCGGCAGTGGTCAGCGACGGAATTCTCGGAGTACATCACAGGGGTGATGGGGAGGGACTCCAGTTCTGCTATGCGCTCTTCATAGCGAGCACCAACCGATACGGCTTTATGGAAGGCTTCGCACCACTTTGACGATTGCGCCTGCGTCTTCTCCAGCTCATCCAGCAGCGCCAGCACGGTGGCAGGGCTGGCTGCGGCGATGAATGTCGCGTCGTTATCATTTCGCCAGTGTGAAAGATTTCCGGTATCTTCATGGCGCACTGCCGGACCCATGCTATCTCCATCAGTGATAAACACAGGAAGTACTTCTGAATCATCGCTGAAAGAGACCATCGCGCTACCATGTGAGTCAATCCACCACTTCCCAGGTGTCGCCTTCTCTGCCGCTTCACGCAGCGCCTGTTTGTTGATGGTCATTGGGCTGCCTCCTGGCGAATTTTGGCGGCGCGTTGGCTTGCCTGTCGGCGGATCATTTCCCACCCTTTAGCCTCTGGTATTTCAGAGGCGTTCTGGTTTGCAAACTTGACCAGCATTGTTTCTGCTACCCCAGCAAGGCTATCAAGTTCACTGGCCCGCACTTCAGCCAGGAAAGCGTCGGTGGCTGGGGTTTCGGCTGCAAACGTGTCGCAAATCATATGCAGATATCCTTCATTGGTTGGTCTGATGCGATTCATCACTCCAGCAATGAAATACCCCCTACATTCGCTGATGATTTTCTTTGCTTCTCCATTCTCCGCCGCCATCTCCCTGCACTTGCTCTCGGCGTTAGCGAGCTGTACTGCAAGGTCTGCGTTTTGAGATTGCAGCTCTTCGTACTTACAACGTGTTTCTCGGATTTCTAAAACAGCAACCTGAACCGCATAGGCAAACATGGACACAGAACGTTCACCCATCTTTTCGCTGTCATACTGCATGCGCATGGCAACAGCCATCAGTTCATCCAGCTGTGCGCCGGTCATAGGTTTATTGGTTGCTGTCATGATGATTATCCTGCTGAAGTTTGTATTGCTTAACGAAGTGGGCCACTGCTTTAGACTGGCTTGCGATTATTTTTTTATCGCCTAAATCTAGGGTGACGTTCTTTCCGCGATAAATTATTGCCGAGCCGATTTCCTTGCCGTCCAGCTTCACATACAGCACTTTCCCGATAATCTCTGTCGTCGGGATTGGCTGTGAAAGGCGATAGGTTTCGCGAGCTTCTGAGATGGCTTTATGTTCGTCTATTATCGACAGAGCCTCAGCCAGTGCAGTGCCTTGCAAACTGAACACGCCTTCATCGCTGATCGTCGCCATGGCCATCAGTTCGACGAAGCGGCGAGCACTTTTAATGTTGAGTTCTGGAGCGATAGAACTGCGCGTAACCTTTGTTTTTCCCTGGGCGGCGGCTACGGCTTTATCGTGCTGGAGAACCTCACCAGCCTGTTCGCCAAACTCACGAACGCGGTCAACAGCAACATCTACAGACACGGCACCAGATTTAACTTCCTGCTGAACGTCATAATTAGCGGTGCTCAGAGTGAGCAACTTCTCAACGGTCGCTACAGACTTATTGACCAGCTTTGCAATCTCGCTGGTGGTCTGGTTGAAAGCGTTATGAAGCTCCTGAATAACAGCAGCCTGTTCAATATCGGAAAGTGGGAGTTGGTTATTACTGGTCATGATGCGAGCCAAACGCTGCACATCGTTACCGTTAAACGGCATGATATGAATGCGGTCTACTGGCTTACCAGCTTCAGCGCAACGCGCATAGCAACGGCGACGGCGATGGCCTTCAACAACCCACACACCGCCTTCATCACGTGCGATAACCTCCAGTGGAGGAACCGTGCCACCGTTCATCAGATAGTTAAACAGGTCATCATCTGCCTGGCGGGTGCGTTCGTCGTCTTCACGCTTGTTGAAACCTTCACGCACGTGAATATGTTCAAGGCTAATAAACATCCCGGTATCGGTGCGCTTGATGGTCCCATCACGTGACATCTGCTTGAATGAGTTAGCGGCCATTACGCAGTACCTTCACGAAGTTGGTTAGCGAATAACAGAGCCTGATTACCAGCGTAAACAATGCTTTCTTCTTGCTCTTCTTTCCCTATGGCAATAGTGACGTTTGCGTACTTTTCCACGCCAGTAGCTTCAATATCGCGAATAACCTGATCGGTTACTGGAGTTAACTCTCGTAATTCTCTCTGCGCCTCCAGCATGTGCATATTGGTCGGCGATTTGATATGACGTTCAACGATGCGGTCGCACTCTTTGGCCCAACAATTAACATCGTCGCGTAAAACGGTGTTCTCGATGGCCAGTGCTTTACGCTGTTCCATTGACTCGCACAGCGCCACGCTGACGATATCAAGGCGGTTAGCCAGTTCTGTTATGATCCCTCGGTAAGCAACAGGAAGGAGAGGGGCCGCTTTACGGGCTGCATCGATCAGTTGCTCTCTGGTCATACGTGGTTGTAACTCAGTGACGTTCTGTGTGGTCGTCATGGTTAGTTTCTCCGTGTTATATGCGCCCTGCACGGCGCTGAATTTTGGTTGAACGAATCCCGGCACTATGAATGCTGCCTAATTCGCTGAATTAATAATTAGTTAAAAATATTCCCTGTTATCCGATCGAACTCGTTCGAGAATAATTTTTGCCTCTTCGAATGATGGTGCCAGTAAAGCCTTTTCAACTGCTCTGGCGAAGCAGATAGCATCATATTCGTAACTATCAGATTTTGATTCCCATTCGGAAGCATCTTCTTCGGCGTCTGAAATACGATCTTCATATTCAGATTCCAGCTCACTCCTTACTTCGGCGCGAAGACGCTCGCGAATGATGTCTGATGCTTCGTCCAGTGGGAGAATAATCAGTAAATTTTCGGGCTGGTAAGTACCGTACTTAACCGCCAGATCATTCGCAGACATACAACCTCCAGAAAAAGTGCCCGCCGCGAAGCGGGCTAAGAATATTTCTCCAATTCAACCAGAACAGTCTCAACGTCTCCTGTAAGGTTGAGATGGCGTTATTACCATCACCAAGCACCCAGTGGATGCTTGAGGCTGATCGCCATAACCGGTACTGCAATGCCGGTGCTTAGTTCTCCACTCAATTGAAAGCGCGTTCCGCTGGTTTTGGATTTAACGAACTGGCACTTAATGACAAGGGACAGAACGCGCTTTCAGTTGAGTAAAAAGGGCGGTACCAGGGACTTCAAAGGTTGGTACTGGTACCGCCAAGACTACACACAGCTTTCTTACTTCCTGGTACCACGCTGGCTACGTGATTTGGTGTGTGGTGGCTGGCGCTGATCTCCAGCTCAGTGGCGCGGTGTTTTTAAATCGTAGCCGCCCGTTCCATCCGCGTTAGACCAGTCCGTATGCTCGCTTAGAACATTTCGCCTGCTTATCTCTTCTCAACCGTTTGACGGTCAGCCCCGTCATTCACCACAACTGGAAGCGCACCCCACCTGTTTCACACCTGTCACCCATAACTGGTAAGTAAAGGAGTGCGCTTTCATGTTGTGTTCGTGGGGTCTACTTCCCTCCTGTCACGGTTCTTTCCCCGCGTCATCATGTGTTCATTCGGTACATGAAACCCATTTGCCGGGATTCCACCGACTCCCATCTGTTTTTACAGCCACTCAGATATCGTCTGGGCTTCGCCGTCTACTTCCGGCTGTCACTGCCGTCGAGAGTGCTGGCATCTCACTGACCTGATAACTCCCAGGATCAACTGGAGTGGTTGTTATCGCGACCAAAGCGCCACTGTCCAGGACATTTAAAAGGACCGTCTCCAAGTGGTAACTCTTCCAGTCCCGGTAAGAACCCTGCGAGATGCTTACCGTGATTGGCTGTTTGCTGTTGGTGAATAGAATATAGCTACTTTAAGTAGATAAATGCAACAACAAAAAGTAGAAAAGTTATCTTTTAGGTTGTTTTTTTATAGTGCATCAGATTTTATAGGCGAAAAAAAACCGGCTTTCGCCGGTTCTTTATGGATGAATGATTATCCAAACTCTATCATTTTCAGAGGCAAACATCTGATAAGTTTGCCGAAGATGTAAACCTCATTCATTTCGTGTTCTTCTATGAAGAAGGGAGGATAGTGTTCATTGTCTGATAGGACAGCCAGACGACGACCTTTAACTTTTTGTAGTCTTTTTACAAAGGTACTGTCCTCGAAGTTGAACACGTAAACACCATCTCCACTGAATTGCTCAACTTTACTATCAATGAAGAGAAGATCCTTAGGGCACAACGTAGGCATCATACTGTCGCCATCTACGTTGATCATCACGATACCATCTAAGCTTCTCCGGCCAAACAATTCGAAAATCCTTTCTTCTGGTATTTCTATCGAGCTGACAATCGTTGGAAACGGTTGATTGATATATCCCGAACCGGCTGACGCATGTACATCCAATTGCTGAATTCTAACCGTCCCGGTAGCGGGCGCATCACCACCATTAACAGGTACCCCGTAATCAAGATAAGCAGGGGATACGGCAAGCCTGTCCGCAATTCGAATCATCTTTTCATCTCGTGGTTTTGCAGTACCAAGAGTATAGCGTCGCGCCATCTCATATGAGACACCACTGAACTCTGACAATTCTTTAACTCCAATTGATTGCTCTTGGAGAGACTTGTTTAGCCTATCGGCAAAGTCTTTGTATTTAGCATTTTCCACCATAAGTAGAAGATTAAGCGCACAAGGCATAGTTGTCATTTCTATTTTAAGTTGCTAATAATTGCTACTATAAGTAGTATTGATGCAAGCTTAGTCACAGGAGAGAACATGTCAGATCAACACAAAAATGTCACCGCTAAAGCTGTTAAAGCGGTTGGCTCAATTTCTGAAGTGTCAAGAAAATTCGAATTTCAGTCAGTTCAATCAGTTGCGAACTGGATTTCGAAAAACAGAGTCCCTTCAGAAAGGGTAATTCAGTTATGTCAGTGGGGTGGATGGACTGTAACGCCACATCAATTACGACCAGATATTTACCCAAATAAATATGATGGATTACCGGTACAGCCCAACAGTACGCAACTTTTAGTTGATTGATAACTACCAATGCAAATACAGAGAGGTAGGTTAACGATGTTTGGCATAAGTAAGTATTTTCTCAATAGCAACGATGGCAGAGGGGATATCAGGAGAAAGATTTACCGCTCCTGTTTGACTGCATTGCTTACCGTATCTGTTAATTGCAGAAAGGTAATCATTAACAGCCTTTTTGTAAGCTGCCTGCTGTCTTCTTGGCAGGTGGAGGCGCAAAGCGTCAAATTCGAATCCTCTACTCATAAGTACAACTTTTCCTTGTTTGAGCCTTTCCAGTTCAGCAGTAAGGAACAATTCAATGGGGTCAGAGACAGCATTGAATTTATCAAGCCTATACCGGGTGATCGCTCTCTTATCTCCATACCACAAACCAATACCGAAGCTAATGATCGTCCAGATGAAAGCGATAAGAGCGGGGTTGGTGTTGAACAGCAATACAAACTCACTAAAGAAGATTCCCATAAATTTTGGAGCCTCATTTTTATACAAATTTCAATTTTTTTGATTGTGTTTCCAGTAGGGGCTTATCTCAGCATGAGAGCAAATATTCGCAATTACTGGCGCATCCATAATCCTGATCGTCGTTCTCTGAAAGTACCTGCATTGGCAATGTTGTCAATTCTTAGCATCAGCAGGCGTATCAAGTCTAAACGATGGCAGATATGGGAACAGCGAGAATGGTTCCGCGATATGCAGATTCGTCATGGTCTGGAGGTTGCCTATCGCGATACATGGCACTGGAAAAAGATTATTGCAGAGAAATGGTGAAAGTATGAAACACGAGTCATTGAAAGAAGTTGTGAAAGCGATGTGTAAGGCGTACCCCGGAGGCCGTCAGGCTATGGCTGGTGCGTTAGGCATGTCAGAAACCCAGTTCAACAACAACCTGTACGAGAAAAACGGATGCCGGTTCTTTGAAGTAACTGAGCTGGAAGCGATGGAGGACATTTCCAACACGTCATTCGTTGCCGACTACTTTGCCAAGCGTCGCGGCGCACTGCTGGTGGACGTACCAAGCCTGGAAGATCTGGACCGTGTTGACTTGTTCAGCCGTGCAATGCGTACAGCAGCTGCAAGAGGGCAGGTTGATCAGATTATCCAGAAGGCGCTTGAAGATGGAGTGATTGAAAAGCATGAAGCCGAAGAGATTCTGGAACATCACCGCCGTCATCTGGCAGCGCGTGAAGAAGAAATCCGCGCGATTGTGGCCTTATTCAGCCGCCGTCAAAAGAAGTGACGCCAGCGAGTGTGCAGCTCCTGGCGTCGTGGCGTGTCGTATTCAGTGGAGAAACTAACGCATGAACAGTGTAACAACACAGTACCGCAGGTCGCAACTTATTGCTCGACCGATGCCGGGTGGAAAAGGTCCGGCGCAGTTCGTGTATGGGGTAATGGTATCCGGATGCTTTGAGCCTGTCTGCTACCAGTTTGCCGATTGGGTTGTAGGTGATTTCAACGGCCAGGCGGAGAAGGTCGAATGCGAGCACTCAACAGACGGTTTAAAGACAGCTACGGCGTCCCAGTCAGGGTTATCCGGTGGGAGCCAGAAACTCAACGGGTTATATACCTGCGCGACGGATACGAGCATGAGTGCTTCAGTCCTCTCGAACAGTTTCAGCGTAAATTCAGGGAAATAGAGGGACAGAATGAGCCTGTTAATGACATCCCGGCCAATAGTAATAAATCCTGACCTTGCATACAGCATTGGCCTGAATGAGGCGATTGCTTTGCAGCAGATTAATTACTGGCTGCAAGAAACCAAATCAGGCATGGAAAGTGATGGTGTTCGCTGGATTTACAACACGACAGAACAGTGGCTGGAGCAGTTCCCGTTCTGGTCTGAGTCGACCCTGAAGCGTACCTTCACCCGCCTGAAGACACTCGGTGTGCTCAAAATTGAGCAACTGAACAAGTCCCAACGCGACATGACCAACTTCTACACAATAAACTATGAAAGCGAGCTTTTAGATGAAGTCAAAGTGACCGAATCGAAGAGGTCAAAATGCGCTTTTCCATCAGGTCAAAATGACACGATGGAAGAGTCCAAAGTGACACGCTCCATCAGGTCAAAACGAACCGATGTCATCAGGTCAAAATGCACTGATGATCCTACAGAGAATACAACAGAGAGTACTACAGAGAATAAAACCCCTTCTTGTCCGGAAGCTTCGCAACCGGACGCTTTGGTTAATCCAAATGATTTTCTGTCTCGTCATCCAACAGCGGTGGTTTTCAGTGCAGCAAAACGTCAATGGGGAACTCAGGAAGATTTAACCTGCGCAGAATGGATCTGGGGAAAGATTATCCGACTGTACGAACAAGCCGCTGAGTCTGACGGTGAACTGCTTCGCCCTAAAGAACCTAACTGGGTTTCCTGGGCTAACGAGGTTCGTCTGATGTGCACCCAGGATAATCGCAATCACCGCCAGATCTGCGAGCTGTACGGTCGTGTAAATCGCGATCCTTTTTGGTGCAAAAATATTCTCAGTCCTTCGAAGCTGCGTGAAAAATGGGATGAGTTGTCTCTGAAGTTATCAGCGTCAGCGAGCAAACATGAGGTTCGAGAGGACCCAATGTTTAAATCCAAATACGAGTGCGATACACGCATTCCTGAAGGATTCAGGGGGTAGCTATGAGCATTCTGAAAACGGTCCAGATGTTTATTGCCATGAATCCCGGATCAACTACCAGGGACATCATCGAAGGTCTGACCCAGTTTAGCCAGGACAGGCTTCAACTCTCCGTTTGCCGTCTGCATGGTTCTGGGCTGGCAACGCGCAAACGCGACGGTCGCCAATTCCGTTACTACGCGGAACCGCCAGCAGATTGCCACTTCGAGGTGTTTGAACCAACTGCTGAAGTCAGCGCCTTGATGGAAACGGCGAAAGGTCTGGAGTCGAAAGGTCTCTTTCACCGTGCCGCGACGATTTACATGGAGGCTTTCAGCGCATCAGCCATTGAATCAGAGCGAGCAGCAATACTGGCAGAACGTCAGCGCTGCCTTGGCCTGGCTAAACCAGCGGTTATTTCCGAAGACGGATGCTATCTGGCTGGTCGATTTTCGGGAGGTCGTTAATGGACTATTCACTGATTTACGCTGATCCACCGTGGGAATACGGAAACACCATCAGCAATGGTGCAGCGGAAAACCATTACGGCACGATGAAACTTATCGACATAAAACGCCTGCCTGTCTGGGAGCTTGCTGCGGAAGATTCCGTTCTGGCCATGTGGTTCACCGGTACACATACCCGTGAAGCGATCGAACTTGCTGAGGCATGGGGTTTTAAGGTTCGGACCATGAAGGGATTCACCTGGGTGAAGTTTAACTCACTGGCAGAACAGCATATCAACAAAGCGCTTCAGGCTGGTGGAGTAGAGGACTTTTACGACTTCCTCGACCTGTTGAACGCTCAGACCAGAATGAATGGTGGTAACCATACCCGCGCCAATACCGAGGATCTGCTAATTGCCACTAGAGGGAAAGGTCTTGAGCGTCAGAACGCCAGCGTGAAGCAGGTTATATACAGCCCACTTGGTGAGCACAGCCAGAAACCAGCAGAAGCGCGTTACCGTCTGGAGCAGTTATACGGCGATGTGTCACGCATTGAGTTGTTCAGCCGCTGTGCGGCCTCCGGTTGGCATCACTGGGGAAATCAGGCAGAAAACCCTGATGTAATCATGTCTCCTGGTTACGTTGGTAAACCTGATCCGCTGCTGGAGGTGGCTTATGCAGGACGTTGAAGCACGTAACGCGCTTCGTAACATCGCCAGAAGATGCAACGAGGAAATAACCGCTAAACGCAAGGCTAACCCTGGTATGAATTGTGACGAAATAGCCAGGCCGATTTTTAACGGTGCCATGGGGATGGTTAAGCAGCTTGGCTTTACGCCATCTCATTTGTATCTCGAAGTCGGGATTCTGAACAAGCGGATTAAGGAGCGCTGAAGTGAACAAACTTACCGTGAGACAAAGTGAAGTACTTGGTTCGATCGTGAACTATCAGCGCCGGTTTGGATTCCCTCCAACGATATGTGAACTGGCTGGGCTGATTGGTTGCTCATCACCAAACGCTGCAGCGGAGCATGTGAAGGCCATAGCGAAGAAGGGATATATCTCAGTTGCGCCTGGAGTTTCCAGAGGGATTACCGTTATTTCAGCAAACGATGAGGTAGACGCGATATCGATCATCAAGTCACTCATTAACGGTGATAGCGATTCAAGAGAACGCGCCTTGTCATGGCTGGAAGCGAGAGGTGTCCATCCATGAAATTAACGTTGCCATTCCCGCCAACAGTTAACACCTATTACCGGTCTCCTGACCGTGGAGCGTTAAAGGGGAAGCATCTGATAAGTGAGATGGGGAGGAAGTTCAAGAAGAACGTTTATGCCTCTGTTGTTGAGCAGTACGGCGGCATACCGAAACCAGTTAACGTCAACGTTGAGGTAAACATAGTTCTTTTCCCACCAGATAACAGACGGCGGGATCTGGACAACTACAACAAAGCGCTGTTCGACGCACTGACGAATGCCAGAGTCTGGGAAGACGACAGTCAGGTTAAACGGATGGCAATTGAGTGGGGGCAGGTAGTAAAGCCTGGAAGGGTAGAGATAACGATCAGTCGATTTGAAACCGTGGCGGGTGCAGCCGCCTGATAAGTGGAGACAGAGCATGCAACAGATGAGCATAACAGTAACGTGTCCGACCCATCATGCAGCAACGGTAGGGCAGCAGATCACCATGTCCAGCCGTGAGATTGCGAAGCTGGTCGACTCCCGGCACAGCAATGTCTGCGTAACGATAGAGCGCCTCATGAATTCCGGCGTGATTGGAGGGTATGCTGCATTGCAGTACACCCATCCTCAGAATGGACAGACCTACCATCACTATGAAGTGAACAAACGAGACAGCTATGTGATTGTTGCCCAGTTATCGCCGGAGTTTACCGCCAGACTTGTTGACCGCTGGCAGGAACTGGAGAGCAACGGTGGAATGGTTGTTCCCCGGTCACTTCCTGAGGCCCTGCGCCTTGCTGCTGATCTGGCAGAACAGAAACAGCGCCTGAGTGAAGAACTGGCAGTAGCCGCACCGAAGGCCGAGTTTGTAGATCGTTATGTTACGGCTACTGGGTCAATGACATTCCGACAGGTTGCCAAGCTGCTTAATGCTAAAGAGCCGGAGTTTGCGATGTTCCTGATTGAGAACGGCATCATGTACCGGCTTAACCGTGTTCTCACGCCAAAGAGCAAGCATATCGAAGCAGGGCGCTTCGAGGTGAAGACAGGAACGACAAACCAGACAAATTACGCGTTCAATCAGTCCCGCTTCACCGCCAAGGGTGTTCGCTGGATTGGTGGCCTGTGGGCAGAGCATATTGCTAAGGGGCAGGTAGCGTGAGGGCATTACTGACACCTGAAGTGGCACCGATGACCGGGGTAGTGATATTTCGCCCTGGCAGTGAACTGATGCATCTGTTCAGACGTGGGCGTGTTCTTATAGAGCCACAGGCAGAGTCAATGGCTGAGTTACCGTCTGGCATGCTGCCGGAGACTGCTCAGGAGCTTCAGAACGATCCGTTGATGCGTGATGTCTTCGAAAATAAGAAGGTCATACATCGTGCTGGTGGACTGAATTCACTGGATGCCTGGCTCGAAAGAAAACTGGAATGTCAGTACCCACACAGCGAGTGGCACGATCGCAACTACACCATCACCCGGCATGCGCCTGGCTCAATCCGCACGTGCTGGGGCTGCGACTTAAAAATTCGTGATCAGTTCACTGAAGGTCTGGCGGGTATAGCACGTGAAAACCTGGTATCCTGGCTACTGAAGGTTGTAAACGGCCAATTAGGTTTCAGTGAGGACCACATTCTGACGCTGCCGGAGTTTTGCTGGTGGATGGTCAGGAACGACCTGGCTGACGAAATACCTGAAGCCTTAGCCCATAAAGCTCTTCGTCTGAATGAAGAGACTCACCAGTCGGTAACACGTGAAAGCGATATTGTTCCGACATTACCCTCTCAACAACTGGTACAGGAGAAGGCGAAAAAGATAGTGGCAATGAAGGTAGACCCGGAAACGCCGGAATCCTTCATGCTTAAACCCAAGCGTCGCCGCTGGGTGAATGAGAAATACACGAGATGGGTTAAGGCCCAGCCGTGCGTCTGCTGTAACAAGCAAGCTGACGACCCCCACCACCTGATTGGCCACGGGCAGGGTGGAATGGGTACAAAGGCACACGACCTGTTTGTGATTCCTCTGTGCAGAGAGCATCACGACGAGTTGCATGCTGATCCTGTGGCATTTGAAGCGAAATACGGTGACCAACTGGTCCTGGTGTTTCGGGTTATAGATCGTGCGCTGGCAATCGGCGTACTGGCGTAAGTGGAGAACGCTAAATGATTAATCCTTCTGAAGTTGGTAAATCTGGTGAAATGGTTCGTCTTCGTACTCTGGAAAGCATCTGGATACAGGGTAAGTTGCGCATGTGGGGGCGCTGGTCTTATATCGGCGGTGGTAGCGGTGGGAACATGTTTAACCAGCTTCTTGCATCCGGGAAAATCACCAAGACAGCTATCAATGAAGCGCTACGCCGGATGAAGAAAGCGGGTATCAGCAAACCAGAACTTGAAGCGTACCTGCGTGAAATCCTCAACAGCAAAAATAAAAGCGGCATGGCGTTTTGTTCAGACGAAGAAGGGCTGTTAGTGGACGGTGTCATAGCTTCTGTACTGATGAACGATGACTACCGATCGCTCTATAGCGTGATTGTCGACCGCCATCGCCTACGTAAGAGCAAGTTGCAGATGGCCAATGAACTGCAGGCTAAACATCCTGACTGGACACTGATCACCTGCCGTCGTCGCATTGACACTTGGCTAAGTCTGGCAGAATCGATCCTGTACGCTCCAGTTTGTGACGCATTCGGCACAAATAGCGACAGATTTAAGTTGCAGAGTGAGCAAGAAAGTGCTTAAATTGTGGTAGGCTCGGGACGTTAAAGCGAACTGAGCAACAGAACAAAAAGAAACCCGCCGTCGTGCGGGTTTTTGCGTTTATGGAGGGTATGAAAATGCACCAGTAAAACTGATAGACCGCAGTCGAAAGACAATGCAGCAGTCATGATGCTGCCCCGAGTCGCATAATGGCGAGCCCGTGTAGTGATGGGTGAGGGTTCATAGATCAAAATAAGCTCCGGTAAAGCAGCGTGAACGCCAGATGCGCACCGGTTATCAGCGGCGATGAAGCGCCAGCACCTCAAGGGCATGAGCGTGGCCACTCCGGGAAGTGGCAAAGAATTTATAGCCTCGCTTATGCGGGGCTTTTTTACATCTGCGTCACGCTCGACGCATATCAACCGCAGAGTCTTTCAGGGTGAGCCTTAGCAGTGGTCAGTGTGACTACATCTGCGGGCTGTTCCACTCTGAGCGTAAGGCTCACCACTAAAGGAAAGTCACTATGTTCGGTATCTTCAAAAAGAAAGCACGTAAAGCGATCGTCGAAGTTAAAAGATGGAAAATCGTGATGCGGTAGAAGCAACTGTATGGGGTTGTTACTCGATCGCCTATGCAGATGGTACCTGTGATGCTTCAGAGATTTCTACTCTGGAAAAAACAATTCAGGCAAAACCGGCGTTTTCTGCGTTTGCCGCTGAAATCGCCAGCATGAGCAGCAATATCCGTGCTCAGTACGAGGCGTCACCACGCTCAGCCAACGCTCAGGCAATGCGTGAGTTGTCTGATGTGGCTGGTACGCCCGATGCTGTTGATGTGCTCTGCCTTTGCCTGGATGTGGCAGACAACGACGGAATCGGTGAAGACGAAGAGAAGCAACTGAAGAAAATCGCTCAGGCTCTGCAATTACCGCTTGATCAGTACATCTGATGGGTAAATTACGCTGGGCCGCATCTGGTGTTCTCTTGTTCCTGGTCGTGGCCATCGACTTCACCAGTAAAATGATGTCGATTCTGGCTGATGGTGTGCTGGTGGCTTGCGTTGTTGCTTTGCTCTGGCCGTTGATTAAATCCAGTAAATAACACTGTGCAAAAGGTCATTCCTTATGGCCTTTGACAGAGTGATAACTATAGCCGTTTATACGGTATTTCTTTCCCCTCATATTGAGAGGACTCACAGCAATAAAGAGGGGGCTAAATGTCCGATCCGATTTCCGGTACTGGGCTGGCTGGTGGTGTCCTGACGGGAGCCAGTGTCTATGGATTTCTGTCCGGAACAGATTACGGCGTGGTGTTTGGCGCATTTGCCGGGGCTGTATTTTACATTGCAACGGCTGCGGACCTTAGCGCAGCACGTCGGCTGGCGTATTTTGTCGTGTCCTACATCGCCGGGATCATCTGCTCAGGGCTGGTTGGTTCAAAGCTGGCTGACTGGACTGGTTACAGTGATAAGCCTTTGGACGCTATCGGGGCCGTAATCGTTTCTGCTTTAGCTGTCAAAATCCTGACGTTTCTGAATAACCAGGATGTCGGCTCGCTGGTGGCGCTAATAACTCGCCGGGGAGGTTCAGGTGGTACTAAATGACCCATCGGCAACAATCAATGCGCTTCTTTGCGCTGGGGTAGTGCTGACCCTGATGTTTTACCGTCGCGGCGATTCACGACATCGACCGTGGATATCTCGCTTAGCGTGGCTGCTTACGGTCATCTATAGCGCCGTTCCGCTGGCGTATCTGTGCGGTATTTACCCGTACTCATCATGGGCCACTATCGGGGCCAACATTATTTTCCTGTTCGTGCTGGTAGCCGTCAGAGGTAATGTGGCGCGCCTGGTTGATCATCTGAGGCACTAATGACTAAAGACGACATCTTCAATGCCATCCTTGGGAAAGAGGGGGGCTATGTTAACCATCCCGACGATAAAGGCGGCCCAACGAATTGGGGTATCACTCAGGCGACGGCGCGGGCACATGGGTATGTAGGCGATATGCGCGACCTCACCCGCCAGCAGGCGCTGGATATTCTGACGGCTGACTACTGGACAGGCCCGCGATTCGACCTTGTTTCTGAGGTGTCACCAACCATCGCCGCTGAACTCTGCGACACGGGCGTAAACATGGGGCCATCGGTTCAGACCAAGTGGTTTCAGCGCTGGCTGAACGTGTTCAACATTCAGGGCACGCTCTATCCCGAACTGATTGCGGATGGTTTTATTGGTCCGCGAACTATCAGTGCGCTAAAAAGTTACCTATCTCGACGTGGGAAAGAAGGAGAGCTGGTAATGCTCCGGGCTCTGAATTGCAGCCAGGGTCAACGTTATCTTGAACTGGCAGAACAGCGCAGCGCGAACGAGACGTTTGTTTATGGCTGGGTAAAGGAGCGGGTGGTTATATGACGCTTGAGATGATTATCGGACTCCTTGCTGCTGTTTTAGCTGCTATAGCCGCCGCATTTGGATTAGGCCATTCGCGCGGCACCAGCAAAGCCGAAGCGAAAGCCGACCAACAACGCACTGAAGAAAAGGCCGCTGCCACTGAAGCAGTGGCTGAACGCCGGGTAGAGACAACAAAAGGAGCCAGGGATGTACAACAGACTGTTAATCATCTTCCTGATGACGATGTTGACCGTGAGTTGCGCGAAAGATTTACCCGCAAAACCTGAAGTAACGGACACGGCCTGTGACTGGGTGAACATAATCTACCTAACCGAGCACGACATTGAGGTAATGGATCGCCAGACTAAGAAAGATGTGTTGACGCATAACCGGTCTGTTCAACGCAACTGTCCAAATAAAATTTCTACGGCCTCGCAATAGCGGGGCTTTTTGAAGACCAAAAGAGAGAGAATGATGGAAAAAGAGCAAAACGGTTGTCAAATTCTGCCTGTAGCAAAAGATTTTAAATTTTGCCTGGGCCAGTTGGTGAACCTGCGTATTAGTGATGAGTTTGGCGAGGTACAGGCCCGATCCCAGCATGTAACTGGTGAGAATCAATACTACATTTATTACCAGGCAGCAGATAATTGCGCGACTGAGCGTTGGTTTTCCGAATCTCAGCTGACGGCGGTGGAAGATGATCGCTCTCCGGGGATGCCAGTATTTGGCTGCGTAGAGTTGCCGGAAGGCGCAACTGTCGAAGAGTAAGACATTACAGCAGGCATTCACTGAGTGCCTGTGATAATGAATTAATCATTTTCAAAATCAAACACTGCTTCTTTGATGAAAACAATGACATTCTCTTGGAATGGTGATTTGTACTTAAGACTCTGGTCATCAAATTTTCCGAGCTTGCGGTGCAGGAATTCACATTCCAGAACATGCTCATCACGGTCACGGACCCTCAGCACAATAGAAATATTGAATTTATCTGAAACTCCATCGGTAAGTTGAACAATAACTCGTGTACCTGCACGTATTGTTGCCAATATGTCTTCATCAAGTATTGGGATCGGTTGAGCCAGCATTGTTAATTTCATAACTCCTCCTAAATATATAAGGTTCAGAATGCCATAAGTATTTCTGCAAAATTGTGAACACTTCCAACCTTTATGCGCCTCGCACGCGCAAATAAAAGAGAGTCTTTCAGTAGTGAGCCTGGGTGATGCCGTTAGGTTGCGTTTACCTCTCGGGCGGCATTGCCGTGCGACAGGCTCACGTCTAAAAGGAAACGCACATGAAATATCAGCTCGCAAAACTGTATCGCGGAGGACGTTTTTTCGGGTATGGAATAGCTGTAGGCGGTTTGCTTCTTGATGATCAGGTTTCAACAACCATAGATACAGACGCTAAAAATCTGCCGATAGTGACCGCAATTTTTCATTTAAGTAATGAACACTCAGAAAACCAGCCCCGAATTGATTTGGATAATCCCCTCGCTTCTAACGAGCTTAATGTTGTTATCCATACAGATAAGCCATTTACCGTTGAGCAGGCAGAAGAGCTTCGAGATACGGTGAAAGAATTTCTTGCTAAGCATAATCTTTCTGGTGGTGGTGCATGGACGTCTTTATAAGCGGAATTAGGTTTGTACCAGAAAGCGCCAATTCATCGCGCATAGGCATCGCAATCACAACCCATAATCGTCCTGAAGTGCTTAAGCGTGCCATTGAGCAGCACATGAAGCATCTTCCATCTGGTGCGCTGGTGGTTGTGATAGACGATGGATCAAGTCCAGCCGCTGTTGTACCGGCTAACGTGAAGCTGGTACGTCATGATCAATCACTCGGCATTGTCGCCTCTAAGAACGCCAGCCTGACAGCGCTGGTGGACGCAGGGTGTGAGCATCTTTTCCTGTGGGATGATGATGCATGGCCAATAGCTGATAACTGGCATCTACCCTACATCGAGTCACCAGAGCCCCATCTGGCTTATCAGTTTCTTGACCTCGCTGGCCCACGAAAGATTAACGATATGACTGTCCTGTACAGGGATGATAAGCATATCGCTTACACCGGGCAGCGCGGCGTTATGCTTTATTACCACCGCAGTGCCATTGATAAGGTTGGCGGCTTCGATCCGGTATACGGGCGTGGCATGTACGAGCATCCTGATCTGGCGCTTCGCATTCACAACGCAGGGTTATCGACTTGGGCGTTTGCGGATGTTACTGGCTCTGAAAAGCTCATTCATTCGATGGATGAATACGAAGAGGGTGCACGTTCGATCCCCAGACCTGAGCGTGAAGCGTTAGCAAAAGCTAATGCTGTTATTTATAGCGACCGACGCGATAACGGTTACACCGCATACGTTCCGTTCAGGAAACAGCGCAACGTGGTGATTACTGCATTGCTGACTAGTCAGGATGATCCACAACGTCAGGTAAGGATGAAAGCGTCTCCTGAGTTGATTCAGGGATGGGCCACGTCTATTCGTGGCGCTGATGCAGTGGTACTGGCCGATGAGCTCGATACAGCACCGAAAGGTGCGGACCTTTTCAAAGTATCACCTTTGTCAATGAGTCCCTATTTCGCACGATGGCTGCATATTTATCAGTATCTGCGTGCTCATCCAGAGTATCGCCTTATCTGGTGTACTGATGGTACCGATGTCGAAATGCTTAGAGAGCCATGGGCAGAAATGCAGCCGGGTAAAATTTACGTGGGCTCAGAGCATAAGACGTATGCCGACGAATGGATGAAGTCCAATCACCACGGCAAAGCGTATAGCGAGTTCATCGAGAAGCACATTGATGAACCGCTGCTCAACGCTGGACTACTTGGTGGTAGTCGTGACGATGTAATGGAGTTTGCTCACAGGATCATCAGACAGTATTACCTGATTGAAAGCCATCATTTCTGGAGGATGGAGACAGCTCGCCCCGCGCTGGTCGATATGGGTGCTTTCGGTATGGCTGCGAAGTCATTTGGCAATAGAGTCGTTACCGGCCCTAAGGTTCATACCATTTTTAAAACTGATGGTATCGGTAAGGAGTTCGCATGGTTTCGCCACAAGTAATGTTTGTGGTTATTGGTCATCATGTTCGCCGTAAACAGGCATTAATTTTGGCTGAATCTATTGGCGCCACCCTGATGATTGATACTGATGATCACGGTGCTAACTGGAATCATCGCCGCGCGCTGGAATGGGCAGCCAATCAATCATGCCGTGTGGTAGTGCTTGAAGATGATGCTATGCCAGTTGCTGGTTTCTGCGAAAAGATTGTTGTATGGCTTGCACGTTATCCGGATGCACTGTGTTCATTTTATCTCGGCACTGGCCGTCCACCACAGTATCAACTGGAGATAGCATCAAAGCTAATAGCAGCTGATAAGGCCAGAGCTGACTTCATTACATTGCCGCGTCTTATTCATGGCGTCTGCTACAGCGTACCTCAGCAACATATCAAGAGAGTGCTGGATAAATGGAACCACAGCAAAGCAGCAGACTATGCAGTCGGTGATGCTTACGGTGGCCCTGTTGTCTATCCATGCTACTCACTCGTTGACCACGCTGATGGACAGCCAGTAGAACCAGCCAGAGACAATCAGCCAAGAACAGAACGCCGTAGAGCATGGAGGTTACATGTCTAAGTTAAAGACACTACAGCCTCGCCTGAAAGCTATCGACACCCGACGAATAAAGCCTGTCTATGGTGAGAATCGCCGCGTAAGCGGTAGCGCTAGGGTGAGCCTCAAGCGTCGTATCTATGTGCGCGACGGTGGTCACTGCTGTATGTGCAATCAAGTAGTAGACCTGCATGACAGCGAGCTTGATCACCGCATAGCACTACAGTTCGGTGGTGACAACGATGAGAGCAACCTCTGGACGCTGTGCATTGATTGCCACTCAGGTAAGTCATCGCGCGAAGCATCAATGAACCAACCTGACAGTGAGGCGCTGAAGCACTCTGTGCCGAAAGATAAATCACAATCTGGCATCGTAATTCTCTGACCAAACACCGGGGGGGTATAGGTGGGTGTCAACGCCGATCGCGCTGGACACCGCGCCCCCTCTCACGCACAGAAAATTTTCCCCTTTGGAGGATGTTGACGTGTTAACAGGACAAAAGCGCAAATTCGCACAAGCGCTGATGTCCGGTTCATCCCAGGCTGAAGCAGCCCGAAAGGCCGGTTACTCCGAGAAAACCGCGAGGTCTCAGGGTTCCCGGCTGGCAAAAGACCCGGATATCATCGCGTTTATCAGTAAAAAACGTGGGGTCGAAGTCATTGCCGAGCAGGCTGTTTCTGAACCAGATGATCTGCCAAAAGTTGTTAACAGAACGGTGAAGGAATTTGATGATCCGCTTGAGTTCCTGAAAGCAGTGATGAACGACGTATCAGAAGAGACAGATGTCAGAAAAGACGCCGCAAAAGCGATGCTGCCATACCTTCACCCCAAAAAAGGAGAAGGCGGTAAAAAGGATGCAAGACATGCCGCCGCGAAGGTCGCAGCCACGGGTAGCAAGTTTGGGGCAATGGCACCGCCGAAGCTTGTTGTTAATAACAAGGGGTAATCAATGGCGAAATGGACCACGGCTTGCCCTGAATGGGAATCTCTTCTGGTTGCAAAGCAATCAATCATCCCACCACCAATTTTCCCAGACCAGGCAGAACAGGCACTTGGAATCTTCAAAGAGTTACGCGTCTCTGATTTACCAGGGAAGCCAACATTTGGTGAATGCTCAGAGGAATGGGTATTTGACTTCGTTAATGCCATCTTCGGTGGCTATGAAGCAGAGACCGGTAAGCAGCTAATCCGCGAATATGGGCTACTTATCTCGAAAAAGAACACAAAATCGACCATCGCCGCAGGGATTATGCTTACCGCGCTAATCCTGTGCTGGCGTGAGGATGAAGAACATCTGATTCTCGCGCCGACAAAAGAGGTTGCTGATAACAGTTTTAAACCCGCTGCCGGGATGATACGCGCCGATGATGAGTTGTCTGATATGTTCCAGATTCAGGACCATATCCGCACTATCACACACCGAGTAACGCGAAATACACTCAAAGTAGTAGCAGCTGACACCGATACGGTTTCAGGTAAAAAGTCAGGCCGCATTCTCGTTGATGAGCTTTGGTTGTTTGGCAAGCGAGCTAATGCCGAAGCCATGTTTATGGAAGCACTTGGTGGTCAGGTATCTCGCAACGAAGGGTGGGTTATATTCCTGACTACGCAAAGTGATGAACCGCCTGCTGGTGTATTCAAAGAACGCCTTGATTACTGGCGAGCTGTGCGAGATGGGAAGATTAATGACCTTAAAACACTCGGCGTCCTGTATGAATTCCCTGACTCTATGGTGGAAAGCAAGGCTTACCTTGAACCAAAAAATTTCTACATCACCAATCCAAATATTGGACGTTCGGTAAGTGAAGAATGGATCGCCGATCAGCTTCTGAAGAACCAGAACAAAACAGACGGCACATTACAGCAGTTCCTTGCGAAACACCTCAATATCGAAATTGGTCTGAACCTCCGCAGTGACCGATGGGCAGGTGTTGATTTCTGGGAACCGCAAATCAGGCAGGTAACATTCAGCGATATCCTTCAGCGAGCTGAGGTTGCTACGGTTGGGATAGATGGTGGTGGCCTTGATGACCTTCTGGGTCTTTACATCATCGGTCGTGATAAAGAAACCCGTGAGTGGATTGGATGGGGTCATGCCTGGGCGCATGAAATAGCTGTTCGCCGTCGCAAAAGCGAGGAATCCCGGTTCAACGATTTTGTTAAGGCAGGTGACCTGACTATCGTTAAGCGGGTAGGACAGGACACTGAGGAAGTTGCTGAATATGTCAGTCGTATTAATGACGCAGAACTGCTGGATAAAATTGGCATTGACCCTTCTGGTGTCGGTCAAATCCTTGATGCTCTTGTAGAAGCTGAAATACCTGAAGATTCAGTTGTCGGTGTCAGCCAGGGCTGGAGACTTGGTGGTGCAATTAAGACAACAGAGCGCAAGCTTGCTGAGGGTGTGCTTATTCATGGTGGACAGCCATTAATGGCCTGGTGTGTAGGCAATGCCAGGGTAGAACCTAAAGGTAACGCTATCCTTATCACCAAACAGGCTAGTGGAAAGGGGAAAATTGACCCCCTTATGGCCTTGTTTAATGCCGTTTCGCTAATGGCACTTAATCCTGAAGCGAAGAAGAAAGATTACCAGGTATTTTTTATATAAATAACACGTCAGTTAATGACCCGCCACGGCGGGTTTTTTCGTTTCTGGAGGACAGTAAATGAAGCTTGACCGCGCATGTACGATCATGACGGTGAAAGCGGTGGATGAGGACAAACGGATAATCACCGGGATTGCTTCCACACCATCACCTGACCGTGACGGCGACATTATGGACCCTGACGGTGCGAAGTTCGGTAGTGAAAACCCTTTCCTCTGGCAGCATGACAGAACCCAACCTATTGGGAACTGTTCTGCAAAGAAAGTGAAAGAAGGGCTTCAGATCACGGCGCAACTTGTTAAGCCAACACCTGACATGCCATCGCAGCTGGTGGCCAGGCTTGAAGAAGCGTGGGCATCAATCAAATCAGGTCTTGTGAAAGGCCTGTCTATCGGTTTCAAGCCAATTAAATACGCATATCTCGACTCTGGTGGCATCCATTTTCTTGAATGGGAGCTTCTTGAAGTTTCTGCAGTAACGATCCCGGCGAATGCCGAGTGTTCGATTCAAACCGTTAAATCGTTTGACCGCCAGTTACTCGCCGCGCTCGGCAATGAGAAACCGGTAGTTAAAACCATAAATTCTGCTGGCGCTTCAGCACCGAATAAATCTTCTCAAAAAGGAAAATCAACGATGAATATCGCTGAACAGATCAAAAGTTTTGAAAACAAGCGTGCAGCGCTGGCCTCTTCACTGAACGACATCATGAGCAAAGCCGCCGATGAAGGCCGCACGCTGGATGCGGAAGAAACAGAAAGCTACGATAACACCTCTACTGAAATCAAAGCGGTCGACGAGCACCTTAAACGCCTGCGTGATATGGAAACCAGCATGGCATCAACCGCCAAGCCAGTAACTAAAGCAGCATCTGGTGAAGTTACAGTGGTGAATAACGCACCATCCATCATCCGTGTAGAGCCTAAGCTGGAAAAAGGTATCGCCTTTGCCCGTTTCGCCAAGTCTCTGGCAGCTGGTAACGGTAGCCGCTCAGAAGCGCTACAGATTGCGAAAAACCAGTATCCTGATGACACCAAACTTCACCATGTTCTGAAAGCGGCGGTTAGTGCTGGTACCACCACAGACCCTGCCTGGGCTGGTGCACTGGTTGAATATCAGGATTACGCGCAGGACTTCGTTGAGTTCCTGCGTCCTCAGACCATTATCGGCCGCTTCGGTCAGGGTAATATCCCGTCTCTGCGTCAGGTCCCATTCAACGTTCGTATCCCTGCGCAAACTTCAGGCGGCTCTGCAAGTTGGGTAGGTCAGGGTAAAGCCAAGCCTCTGACTAAGTTTGACTTTGCAACCATTACCTTCGGCTTCTCTAAAGTAGCGTCCATTGCAGTTCTGACCGAAGAGCTGATCCGCTTCTCAAATCCATCTGCTGATGCTCTGGTGCGTAACGCCCTGGCCGAAGCGGTGATCGCACGACTGGATACCGACTTCATCGACCCGGCAAAAGCGGCAGTGGCTGATGTTTCCCCGGCATCAATTACCAACGGCATCACTGCGACTCCGTCTACTGGCGATCCGGATGCCGATGCAGCGGCTGCTTTTGGTCAGTTCATTACCAACAACCTGCAACCTAATGGCGCTGTATGGCTGATGTCCAGCACAACCGCACTCACTCTGTCTATGCGTAAAAATGCACTGGGCCAGAAAGAGTACCCGGACATGACCATGCTGGGAGGTACATTCCAGGGATTACCTGTAATCGTATCTCAGTACGTTGGCAATCAGTTGGTGTTGGTTAATGCACCGGATGTGTACCTGGCTGATGACGGCGGTGTGGCAGTTGATATGTCTCGCGAAGCTTCTCTGGAAATGCAGAGCGATCCGACCCATGACAGCACCACCCCAACACCAGTGGAACTGGTATCCATGTTCCAGACCAACAGCGTGGCCATCCGTGCAGAGCGCTGGATTAACTGGAAACGCCGCCGTGATGCCGCAGTAGCTGTTATCTCCGGCGTTGATTACAGCACTGGCGCTACCAGCTAAGAAGGAGGGCGGGGGAAACCCCGCCATTTCATATGGCAAAGATCAGATACCTACAGCGTACACATGACTCATTGCCAGGTGATGAGAAAATTGTGAATGACCAGTGCGCAAAGGTACTGGTTCTGCTGCATAAAGCTGAATATGTAACTGGCAAAAAAGCTGGTGGACCGAAAAAGAAAAAAGTTAATGCGGAGAATGGCTGATGTGGAATCCTTTTAGACGGAAAGAGAAAGCACTACAGCAACCATCATCTCGCGGCTGGACTCCGATATTTTCCTTTGTCAGAGAACCTTTCGCGGGTGCATGGCAAAGAAACATGGAAATCAGGAATGAAACCGTACTTTCCTATTATGCGGTTTTTTCCTGCATAACCCTGATTGCCAGTGACGTTTCAAAGATGTCGCCAGCCATTCAGGCCAAAGATTCGGATGGCATCTGGAAAGAAGTTACTGATGCTAATTTCGATACACTAATCAGTAAGCCAAACCAGTTTCAAAACACAATTCAGTTTTTTGAAACATGGATGAATTCAAAACTTTCACGCGGTAACACCTACGTGATGAAGGTAAAAAACAATGCCGGTAAGATTACAGAACTTCGTATTCTTGATCCGGATAAAGTCACTCCACTTGTAGCTGATGATGGTTCTGTCTTTTATCAAATTAGTCCAGACCAGATTAGCGGGTTACCTACACAGGTAACCGTACCGGCGCGCGAAATCATCCATGACCGTTTTAACTGCCTGTTCCATCCACTGATTGGTATTTCACCTATTTATGCCTGTGGTCTTGCAGCAATGCAGGGTAAACACATTCAGGAAAGCTCTGCATTCTTCTTTAAGAATGGCGGGAAACCTAGCGGAGTTATCAGCATTCCTGGATCTATTGATGCTGCAAAAGCAAAAGAAATAAAAGAAGCATGGGACGCTGGTTACACGGGTGAAAACGCGGGTAAGACGGGCCTGTTATCTGGTGGGGCTGAATATAAAGCGATCACCATGTCGGCAGTTGATGCACAGACAGTTGAACAGCAGAAACTCTCTGCTGAAATGGTTTGCTCTGCTTTTCACGTCCCGGCATATAAGGCTGGCGTTGGCGAAATCCCAAGCTCTGATAACGTTGAAGCACTTGAGCAGCAATATTATTCACAGTGCCTGCAGGTGTTGATTGAGTCTATCGAGTCACTCCTGAAAGAAGCTTTCGAACTTGGAGAAAAAAAGCGGGTTGAGCTTGATATCGGCGCACTATTACGCATGGACAGCGAACGCAGGATGAAGGCGCTAGGTGATGGGGTAAAAAACACCATTCTTACACCAAACGAAGCCCGCAAAAGTGAAAACCTTCCTCCTGTTGAAGGTGGTGATTCTCTCTTCCTGCAGCAGCAAAACTTCAGCCTGGCAGCACTGGCCAAACGCGATGCATCAGATGACCCGTTCGGAAAAGGACAGCAACAGATGCAGTCATCGCCAGAGCCAGTAGATGAAAGTGGAAAGGCGTTAAGCGAAACAGAACTTTTCGCGGCGAAATCAATGCTCAGAGGATTATTAACAAAATGAATGAACGTGAATTATCCCTGATTAAAGCGCTTGGCGAAGAGTTTGGATTAGCTATTCAAAAAATGGCAGACGAATTTAAGCAAGCGCTGGAGAAAACAGCCAGTAATCTGGAGAAGCAACTTGAAGAGGTTCGTATTTCAATTCCAGAATTCCAACCAGTAGAAATACCAGATGTATCTAAAATGGTTGCCGATGCTGTAAGTGAAATTGAATTACCGAAGGCACCAGAACTACCAGACTTAAACCAGATTATCGCCGATGCTGCCGAAAGCGCGGTGAAGCAGGCTTTTGAATCAATCCCAGTACCCAAGGATGGTAAAAGCGTCACGGTTGATGATCTGCGTCCCCTTGTCGAAGAGGTAGTTAATTCGTTAATTCCTGAGCCGGTAGACGTTGAAAAGCTCGCTCAGGATTTATTGTCAAAAATTCCTGATCCTGAACCTGGTTCCGATGGTCGTGACGCTCTTGCAATAGAGCTTGAACCATTCATTGACGAGAAAAAAAGCTATCCACGCGGTACCTATGCTACTCACAAAGGCGGCCTTTGGCGCTCTCATGAAAAGACGCACGGAATGCGGGGCTGGGAATGTATTGTTGACGGTGTGTCGGGCGTTGATGTCAAACAAGATAACCAGCGAACCTTCTCAATTTCTCTCGAAAGAGCAAGCGGTACTCTTGAAGTTAAGTCTTTTGATATCCCGGTAACTATCTATCGTGATGTATTCAAATCTGGTACCGAATATCAGCCTGGCGATACAGTCACCTGGGGTGGTTCCATGTGGCATTGCAACGAAACTACAACTGATAAGCCTGGTGAGCCAGGTTCTAAGGGATGGACGCTTGCTGTTAAGAAGGGGCGTGACCTGAGGGATAAGCAATGATTGAACTGGTGACGCTCGAAGAGGCTAAGTTGCATCTCCGTATTGACGACGATTACGGAGATTCAGACCTTACCTTAAAAATTCAGGGCGGCAGCGCCGCAATACTTTCCTACATTCAGGGAAGTCGCGCGTTAGTCGTTGATGAATCAGGAAAGCTTATTGATGGTGAACCGCTAACTCGCGTTCAGACGGCCCTGCTGGTTCTTCTTGGCTATCTTGACCGTAACCGCGGCGGCGAAGAAGAAGAAAAGTTGAAACAGGGGGAACTTCCTTTTTCTGTATCAATGCTGATTTACGACCTCCGTAAGCCGACAATTATTTAAGGGGCATGTATGGCATGCGCAGGATGTGCCAGACGGCGCGAGTGGATTAAAAAGTGGACGAGGATTGCCTATGAACGAGCAGCAGGTAAACGAACTAACGGCGGCACTGAAAGCGCTGGCAACGTCTCAACTGAAACAGGCAGAAGCGATAAACCGTCTGGCTCAGGCTGATGAAACACTGATATCTCTGATTGCAAAAACGCTCGTTGATGAAATTGACGATGAGTTGCCACCGCAAACCTATCTTGATGGCAAGCCGAGGTAATTGTGGAATTTGCAAAACTGCGCCACCGCGTCACCATTCAGCGGAGAACCGCTATCCAGTCACCTACTACTGGTGCAATGGAATACACCTGGAATGACCTTGCAGATGTGTGGGGTAGCGTGGTTGCCTCTTCGGTCAGGGATTTCATTACAGCCCAGGCATCAAACGTAAAAGTAACGGCCAGAATCACTATCCGATACCGGGAAGATATCCAGGAGAAAGACCGTATTCTTTTCCGTGGCAAAATCTACAGCATTGAGGGGATTCTTCCTGACCCTGATAGTGGACTTGAATATCTCACGCTTCCGTGCTCAGAGGGGGTTAAGGATGGCTGACAGCATTGAGTTTAAGCTTGAAGGTGTAGATTCACTGCTTCGTAAGTTAGAAGCCATTACCACGGAAACTAAGCGCAAAACAGGGCGATCCGCACTGAGGAAGGCGGGAAACGTTATCGTAACTCAGATAAAGAGAAACGCAGAGCGGCTCGACGATCCTCACACCGCGCGTAGCATTGCTGATAACGCTGCGTTGCGCTGGAATGGTCGTATGTTTAAGCAAACCGGTGATCTTGCCTTCAGGATAGGCATTCTTCAGGGAGCCGTACTAAAAAAGCATCCAAGCACTGCGAAAGATGCCCCCACTCCTCACTGGCGTCTTCTTGAGTTTGGCACTGAAAAGATGGCAGCAAAACCGCTCGTTCGTGCTGCTGCAAATTCCAGGCTGATAGAGGTTTTCAACACCTTCTCTGTTAACTACGAAGCGGGGATTGACCGAGCTATCAAACGAGCGCAGAAGAAAGGAGAGACGGCATGATTGCTCCTATTTTTCCTGTTTGCGCGTCGAGTCCTGAAGTCACTGCCTTACTCGGAAGCAATCCGGTAAGAATTTACCCTTTCGGCATTCAGGACGATAACGTTGTTTATCCATACGCCGTCTGGCAGAACATCAGCGGCTCTCCTGAAAATTTTCTCAATCAACGACCAGATGCGGACATGTATTCGCTTCAGGTTGATATCTATGCCGATACCCCTGATGAGGCCATTGCGGTTGCTAAAGCCATGCGTAATGCGATTGAGGTAAAAGCCAACATTGTTCGCTGGGGTAATCAGACGCGAGACCCTGAGACGCTCAGGTATCGATATTCTTTCGACGTTGACTGGATAGTCAACCGATAACAAACCTTCCACAACCGGCCTTGAGCCGGTTTTTTTATACCCGGAGATAATTATGTCAGTAGTGACTCAAGGCACTCAGATGTACGTTCTGAATAACGGTGTGGTCAGTGAAGTTGAATGTATTACTTCGTTCTCACCAGGTAGTAGCCCGGCAGATCAGATTGAAGATACCTGTCTGAGTGAAACCAATACTCGTTCCTACAAAAAAGGTCTGCGCACCCCTGGTCAGGCTACGGTAGCTCTTAACGCAGACCCGGCAAACGCCAGTCATGTCATGCTGAGTAATCTTGCCGAATCAAGCGATCAAACAAACCTGACCTTCGCTATTGGCTGGGCTGATGGAACGGATGAACCAACGGTAGCGACTTCTGGTGATCCAGATGCAGTAGATGGTCTTTCTCTACCGGATACGCGTACCTGGTATGTATTCCAGGGCTATGTTTCTGATTTCCCGTTCGACTTCCAGGCTAATACGGTCGTACAAACCTCAGCAACTATTCAGCGTTCAGGGCAGGGGGTTTGGGTTCCAAAGGCCCAACCAACGAGCTAATAACCAGGCATTAATGAGCGGGGGAAACCCCGCAAATTGAGAGGAAAGAAATGAAACTGAATATGGATTCGTTAAAACAGGCAGGGGCGTTTACTGGTCGTCCTGTTGAAAAGGAAATTACCTGGAAGCAAGGCGATAAGGAGATCACAGCTACCGTTTATATCCGACCAATGGGTTATCACGACGCGGTATCAAATGTTCTTTCAGCAGTGGGAAAAATTGATGGTGTTGCAGGGCGTATTGCTGCATCAATCTGTGATGAAAATGGTGCACCTGTTTTCACTGTCGCCGATATTACTGGTGAAGCAGACCCTGAGCGCGGCGCACTTGATGGTGCTCTTACCGTCGCTCTGCTTGTCGCTATTCAGCAGGTGAACGACCTGGGAAAGGCGAACTCAGCGCAGAAGACGAATTCTGGTGTGAATTAGTTCTCAACGGAATCGGTGGTCGCACCATTGCTGAAGCAAAAGAACGCGTTAGTGTCACAGAGTATCGCGACTGGGTTCTTTACCGTCAAAAGTACGGTAGCCTTAACGGAATGATGCGTACTGAGTGGGCCGCTGGCCTTATTTCTTCTGTGCTGGCTAACGTCAACCGTGGAAAAGATTCCCCCTCCTTCAAAGTAACAGACTTCACACCACACATTAACGAGCCTTCCATTTCACTGGAGCAGGCTATGCAGGAGTGGACATAGCATGGCTGGTAAATCCCTAGGAACGCTGACCATTGACCTGGTAGCTAAGGTTGGTGGATTTGTCTCTGGTCTAAGCCAGGCTGAACGAGCATCTCAAAAATGGCGAAAACAGGTTCAGGCTGATGCAAAAGCGGCGGCGGTAGCATTTACTGGTTTTGCTACCGCGGCAAGTGCGGCAGCTATCGGTGTCGGCGTCGCCGGTTACAACCTGCTAAAAACAACGTCAAAGCAGATTACCGAAACAGACCGTTGGGCTAAGTCGCTCAATATGTCTACGCAGTCTTTGCTTGCCTGGCAGTATGCAGCTGAAAAAGCTGGCGTATCCGGTGACCAGATGGCCGATATCTTCAAGGATATTGGCGATAAAATTGGTGATGCTGTACTGAATAAATCAGGGGAAGCGGTTGATGCTCTAAATGCACTTGGATTATCGGCTAAAAAATTAGCCGGTGAATCACCAGATAAGCAATTGCTGGCTATCAGCAATGCACTCGGCAAGATTAAAACAAACGCTGAAAAGACCACAATCCTTGAAAGTCTTGGCAACGACCTTTCAAAGCTTCTCCCTTTACTTGATCAGGGAGGAGAAAAACTTCGCCAGTACATGGATGCGGCAAAACATTTTGGCGTTGCTCCTGACGATGCTGATATCGAAAAGTTGGTGAAAGTAAACTCCCTGTTTGAGGACATGGAGACGCAGGTAAACGGCGTAAAAATTGAGATTGCAACCGGCCTTGCCAATGTTGACCTGTCAGGATTACAGAACGCGATCACTGACATGGGGGATGTATTCAAAGATCCTCAGGTTATTCAGGGTTTGACAGACCTGGTTGGTGGTGTTGTTGACCTCGCGACCTGGCTTGTTAAAGTTGGTGCTGAAGCAGGGAAGCTAATTGACTTGTACAAAGGCGGTAAGGCTGTAGGTGACAACGCATCTGTAACTGATATAGAGCGCCGCCTCAACAATCTTAAAGCTGATGTAGAAGATCAGGGATTCCTTGCCAGCTTTAACCGAATTGGTATGGACGTTGACGGGAAAAAAGCTGAAATAGCGCAATTAGAACGCCGACTCTCCATCATGAAAGCCGGTAATAATCTTCCTCTCGCCCAGGCCACTATAGCTGCACCATCTTCATCCAGAAATAACTATTCCTTAGGTACTGGAGAAACAAACGGTAAATCGTCTCCAGATGCCGGGGCCAAGAAACTGGAATCAGCGTTTAAGTCTTTGGAAATGAGCTATCAGCGCCAGATAGCGCTAATTGACACAACTGGCAAAAAGAATCAGCAGGTAACCGAGCTTGAGAAGCTGCGTTTTGATTTCACTTCTGGGAAATTAACAGGAATTAATGCAGCTCAGAAAGAACGACTTGAACAACTTGCTACTGAGATAGACCGTCTCAACTCACTCAAAAAAGCCAACGAAGAAAATCTTAAGCTTGTTGAATTCACAGCTAATTTACGCAAACAAAATCAGAATGAACAGGCAAGTAATGATTCTGATTTTATCGGCGCAGGTATGGGCGACAAGAGCCGCCAGCGCATGAAGGAATTGCTTGATATCCAGCGTAGCTTTCTCGACAGGCAGGCCGACCTGCAGAAACAGTACCAAAGCGGCGATATCAGCAAATCTCTTTATGACCAGGAAACAGCAGCGCTACAGCAGGCGCTTGATGAGCGTCTTGATATTCAGGAGGACTACTACAAAAAATCTGATGCTCAGATGGGTGACTGGCAAAGCGGGATAATGGATGCGTTAAATGATTATGCAGATAATTCAGCTGATTATTATCAGACAGCTGCAGATGCGATGACCTCTATTCTTGGTGGGGCAACCTCAGTTATTTCTGACAACCTTAATGATCTTGTGCACGGTGCAGAAGATTTAGGTGATTTCTTCAGTAATATTTTCTCTGGCCTTGGTGAAACAATAATTAAAACCCTTTCTGATATGGCGGCACAATGGCTGGTATATCAGGCAGTGCAATTGCTGGTAGGTAAATCCACTCAGGCAAGCGCAGCGGCATCAATGCTGGCAAACGCACAGGCATCATCCTTGCAGGCTCAGATCGCCGCTTATGCATCTACTGCGGCAATTCCTATCGTTGGTCCCGCTCTTGCCCCTGCTGCTATGGCAACGGCGGCAGCAGTGACTGCTCCGCTTGTCGCTGCAGTTGGTACTTCTGCCCTTGCAGGTATGGCGCACGATGGTATCGACAGCGTTCCTGAAACCGGGACGTGGCTCCTGCAGAAAGGTGAGCGAGTCGTTACATCACAGACATCGGCCAAGCTTGATGAAACACTCGACAGGGTAAATCAGCAGTCTACTCAGGGGGCCAGTTTCTCACCTGTTATAAACATGAATGTGAACGGTGACCCTTCCGACACTCAGATTGCCATGATGAAACAAGCAACCACAGAAGGGGCAAAGCTTGGTTATCAACAGGCAGCCAGTGACCTGGCAAGCGGAAAGGGAAGCATCTCAAAAGCGATGATGCGATGGAACACTAACAGGAGAACTGGTTAATGGCTAAAACGACCAGCATTAACTATCTGAATGATTACCTGCCGATTCCGTTACAGGAAGGGTTCGGGTTAAAGCCTGTTAGCCCATTACTGAGAACAGAACTTACATCTGGCAGGGCAAGGCAGCGCCGCCTGTACACTTCAACACCAACTCAGGCCTCAGTGGCATGGTTGTTTACAGATCCGGAGGCTCAACTGTTTGAGGCGTGGTTCAGGGACACCATCAAAGATGGGGCTGACTGGTTTAACATGCCACTTCGTTCTCCTCTGGGCATTATCGACATGTACGTTTGCCGGTTCGTCGATATTTATGAAGGGCCTACTATTGAAGGTGGTAATTACTGGCGATATACAGCCACCCTGGAGTTATGGGAGCGACCAGTTCTTGCGCCTGGTTGGGCTGATTTCCCGGATTACATTATCAACAGCAGCATTATTGATATTGCGCTCAACAGGGAGTGGCCAAGACCGTGACAATACTGAATCGTCTTTACGCCTCATCTGGTGAAGAGGTGATTATCGAAACACTCCAGATAAACATCGGTAGTGAAGTTTATTATTTATGTAAGGGGTTCGATGATATTACCGCAACCACAGAAAATGGTGATGTTGTGACATTCCAGGCTGCGGCGATTGATATTGCTCTTCCTGCCAGGAATAGTGATGGAACTCAGGACTTACAGTTTGCTATCGATAACATTGATGGAGTTACTTCAACAGCGATTCGTAACGCGCTGGATAATCTCTCAGAGGCATCTTTAACCTATCGTAACTACGTTTCTACTGACCTCAGTGCACCTGCTTCAGTTCCATACACTCTGGCGATTAAGAGCGGTTCATGGACGTCTACACAGGCGCAAATAACGGCTGGCTATATGAACGTACTCGATACTGCATGGCCTCGCCACCGTTACACCCTTCCGTATTACCCTGGACTCCGTTACATGAGTTAAGGAGAAACTATGTTCAATCCTGACAAATACCTTTCTGTCGTGTGGCAGAAGGGCGGTCGCGTTTATCCTGCTCTTGACTGTTTCGGTATCGTCAATGAGGTACGGAAAGACCTTGGATTACCTCTCTGGCCAGATTTTTCAGGGGTTACTAAAGATGACGGTGGCCTTGACCGAGAGGCTGTCAAACTGATGCGATCGCTTGAGAAGTGCGAGCCTTGTGTTGGTGCCGGCGCTGCATGTTATTCCGGTTCAACCGTCACTCACGTTGGTGTCGTGGTTGATATAAATGGTCAACTTCACGTAGCTGAATGCAATCCGGGGATTAATGTGACATTTCTCCCCGTTGTGCGTTTTAAACGTCGCTTTATCAAAGTGGAGTTCTGGAAGTGACAATCAGAATCTATCCATCTCGCTTACCTGGTGAACCGCTTGAAATGCATGAACACGGTGCCATCACAATTCACCAATGGCTGATTAAAAAAGTAGAAGGCTATAAGCCTGATATGAAGCAACCGATCACAATTGATGTTGATGGAAAAAATATTCCACCTCAGGCGTGGTTTGAGTTTGCTATCAAATCAGACAGTGATGTCAGAATTTACCCTGTCCCTTATGGCGCTGTAGCCCTCGCCTGGATTGCCGTTGCAGTATCAGTTGCATCTGTGGCTTACGCTTTATTTTTTGCTCCTGGTGTAGGTGACCTTGGTGGTTATTCCTCAGGAACTGGCAACCCTCTTGATGTAAATCCTGCGAAGGCTAATAACGCAAAGTTAGGAGACCCGATACGCGAGTTATTTGGTCGAAGCCGTATTTATCCAGACTATGCAGTACAGCCTGTAACAAGATTCTCAGTTGATGATCCAACTGTAATGACAGTTGAAATGTTCGTTGTTCTGGGGAGAGGGCGTTTTTCATTTGGGGATGGAGATATTCGTGTAGGGTCAACCCCAATTGCCTCTCTTGGTGATGGGTTTAAATACACAGTGTATCAACCAGGGCAAAACGTTAGTGGAGACCAACGATCCGAAAACTGGTTCAATTCCACAGAGGTTGGGGGAACCGCGTCTGGTTCTGGACTGGACATGGCACAAACAGCACCTGACACTGAAGACGTGGTAGCTGAGTCATTAACGGTTTCTGGTTCTACTATTACTTTTAACGGATTGAGCACCGACGACGGTGACACTACAACAAACGATCTCCCTGACTCATGGACAGAAGGGGCAATTGTTGAATTAGTCGTTCCAGATTCGTATGTGGTAACAAACGATGGTGCCTATAGCAGAATCACCAGTGATGTTCTGGAAGAAATCGCACCTTATATCGGTATGCCGGTGACTCTCGGATTTAACAGTATTGATTACCAATTATTTATCGCTGATTATATCCCACATTCAGTACCACCTGTTGGCGATGAGATTACTGCTTCTATTACACTTGCATATGAAAGTGCTACAGGAACTGCATTTACAGGTATTCCTGAGGGTTATATTCGGTTATCGGTATCCCATGCTGGCAATGAGTATAAAATTCTGGAAATAGATGGAAGTTCTGTCACGTTAGAGCGAATAGTGAGTGGAGTTGTCGATCCCTCATGGCCTGGGTTTTCACCTCGAACTGTTCTTGACTTCGAAGCTAACGGACTTAACGAAAATGATACCTGGATGGGACCATTTCTGGCTTGCCCTGAGAATGAAATTGTGGATATGTTTGAGGTGAATTTTTTCTTCCCGAATGGCATATGTGGGTACAACAAAAAGGGGAAAAAACAAAATCGTGAAGTCAGATGGGAAATTCAGTATCGCGTTTATGGTTCAGGGTCAGGGTGGACCAGTAAAACCGGGTCATATATCCAGCAAAATATAAACGGACTTGGCTTTACAGAAAGGGTTGTTCTTCCTTTACCCGGGCTTGTTGAAATTAGATGCCGTCGCACAAATGAGCAGGGACAGGATAACAGCCGGGATAATATGTACTGGCAGTCATTAAGAGGAAGACTACTTACCAGACCATTATCATACAGTGGTGTGACAACATTAGCGGTATCAGTAGAGACTGGTGGAAAACTGGCTGCTCAATCAGATCGCCGGGTAAATGTCGTGGCCACCAGGGTATATGAATCTGGTACAACAAGAAGTATATCTGGTGCTCTTTACCATATAGGGTCTGAGCTTGGCCTTAATATGGATCATGAAGCAATAGATGCTCTTCAGGCAGCATACTGGACGCCAAATAATGAGTTTTTTGATTTTGCTACCAGTGATTCTGTATCAGCACTCGAGATGCTTCAGAAGGTCAGCAATGCAGGGAAAAGTTATTTCCTTCTGACTGATGGATTAGCCTCTGTTGCAAGGGAGGGAGTGAAACCATGGACTGGAATTATCAGCCCTCAGGAGATGACTGAACCACTTCAAACGGCATTTATAGCACCATCATCAGATGATTATGATGGTGTTGATGTCACATATATCAACGGGACTACATGGGCAGAAGAAACTGTTCAATGCCGGACTTCTGATAATCCAACTCCAGTTAAAATTGAGGACTATACGCTTGATGGTGTTCTTGATCAGGACCGTGCATACCAGATAGGAATGCGTAGGTTGATGAAGTACCGGCAACAGCGGTTAACCCATACAACTACAACAGAGATGGATGCTCTTTGTTATAACGTAGGAGACCGTATAGTTTTCACTGATGATATTCCTGGAAGTAAAACTATCAGTACCCTGATAGAGGATATGACAACAACTGATGGCATTACAAAAATCACAGTGTCCGAACCTCTTGACTGGACGTTTAATAATCCCCGCGCATTGATACGTTATCAAGATGGTTCAGCTTCCGGTTTGCTGCTCGCAACGAATGAAGGTGACTATGAGTTGTCTGTTCCTGAGCAAGCAGAATTTAATAACATCATTATGAATGATCCAGCTATAGAGCCACCACGACTAATTTTCTGCGAATCTTCACGTGTTGGATATAGTGGCATTATTTCAGAGATATCCCCTCAATCTGATGGAACCTGTCAGGTAACGGCAAAAGAATATCGCGATTCTTTCTATCAGTACGACAACGCCATATATCCAGGCAATGTTGCTTAAATAAATCACCTTCTAATAAACCCGCTTCGGCGGGTTTTTTCGTTTATGAGGTCTATATGACGACTTATAAAACCGGTAATCCGCTGGGTTCTTCTGCTGCAAAAGATTTATACGATAACGCACAAAATTTCGATCATCTGTCAAATGACCGTATAAATGAGAAATGGGCAGACCGCTTTGGGGTAGAGCGTCTAACCTGGTATGGCATGGAAAAGCTTAATGAGAATGCTATTGCCGGTTATGGCTGGATACTCACGGACTCATTCCAGGGTGGGGCATTGTTAACGGAACCCAATCAGGCACTTCGCTGGAAGCTTCCTGATGGTAATGGAGAGTATTACCGATGGGATGGTGACTTTCCAAAATCAGTACCAGCCGGTTCAACACCGGATACAGCTGGTGGGGTAGGTATTGGCGCATGGGTTAGCATTGCTGATGCAGCTTTGCGGTCTGAGCTTCAAAGCGGTGATGGTTCTCTTGTTAATACAAGGTACGGTACCCTAGACGAGTACGTGGAAAATACTCCAAGTATTCTTGCAACTAAATATATGACAGAAGCTGAACTATTATCTGTTTTGAATCGTGACAGAAGTGTTTTTGTTGATCAGGCTCTTCAGTTAGCCGCTAATGAGGCAGCAGAAAAAGGTTGTGGTGTATTCTGTCCTCCGGGTGATTATGTTGTCGATAAGAAAGTAAATCTATGGACTGGAATAACATCATTCTGGGGGGATGGTGGGGCAACGATTGTAAGAAGTCAGCGATCATATTTCATGTCCGGTTCTACTACGGATATTGATCCTACTCAGGACCGTTCAAATATGTTGCTGGTTGCCTCAGGTGCTAGCGGTAACATTTCTATCCATGGTTTACGTTTTGATGGAAATGCTAGGAATATGGAGGTTGGGGCTTCTGGATCAGGTTCATCTATACCTGACCAAACACGATATATAGACGTGTGTCCGACAAACGCAGAACCTTACGACAACACTTCTGATGGAGTTAAAACTCCAGTACCTAATGTAACATGGTCAGATCACAGATACTCACTGGGTGGAGTTCTGATATTTGACTGCGTATTCTATGACTCTCCTGGTTCATGTGTTGGCGGTAATATGAGAAATATCCGCATTCAGGGAAACACAATGGACGGATGGTATGATCATGCTGTGTATACGGCTGGTGCTACATTTGCTTCTCCTGGTGTTGGTGCTCTTGTTGAAGAGATAGCGGTAATTGGTAACTCAATGAAAAACAGGGTTAACACAAGGGGTAACGGATGCATAAAAGGCCGTTGTGGTTTCACTCGTTTCTCAATAATAGGAAACAACTTAGACGTTTTAGATAACGCCGTTGTTCTGGATATGCCAGGTTCTAGTGGTAATATTCCATGGGGCCAAATCACTGTATCTGCCAACAACATTAAAACGCAGGGTGTCGGTATCCACATTGTCCCAGGTACCTCTACTGCTCCATGGATTGATACCGGATGGATGAGAGCACTGGTTGTATCTGGAAATACGATCAGAGCATATGATCGAATCCTTCTGATTGGAACAAACGGAACCGTTATTGAATCTACAACTATGTCATTTAGCAATAACGTGATGACAGCTCCGTTGTTTATGTATAACTATGCAGCAATGAGTAATTGCCAGTTCAAAGTTGAAGGTGGTCTGATATCAACAAGTAGCCCGATATTCATGAACGCGAGCGATGATGCAGGATCGGTAAATAGCTCGATAACTTTCGCAGATGTTGAAATGAGGTCTGACTCTACTGCTTCAGTAGGATTTGCATCACTTGGAAACTTCAACAGAATTCTACTAACCGGTTGTAATGTTAATAATATGCAGTTCTCAACTGGTGCCGCTGCTACTCAATTACAGATAAAAGATTGTAATGTATCATTTTTTTCTGGTTTTTCAGCAACAGCTATCCCATTTATAGATACTGTTACTTCAACTAACGTTGGGCTTATGAACCTAATAGAGATTGAAGGCAACAAATTTGATCGCGGACCATCTCTCATGCGACTTAAATGCTCATCTGCCTGTACGGTCTTGTTCACAAGAAATAAATTCCTGAACTGCTCTAACCGAGTTGTTAATTTCCACCCAATTGGATATTCACCTAAAGTTTTGATTGTATCTGATAACGTGCAAATAGGCGGCTTTCTTTTCAATCAATTGTTGACAGGGGTATCTAAGGCAACCGGTACCAGTTACGCAGAATTTACATATAACTATGTGGCATCAACAACCCCTGGAACAGCTGGTAACGCGACGATACTAATCGATGATGGGGCAACTCCATGGCTTTCACAGTACGAAAACATCAGGATTGCTGACAATATGTTCAAAGATGCAACAGACGCGATCAGATGCTCTGGTTCGGCAGTATCAGGTATTGTATCAACAAACAAGCTATGGTTTGGAGATAACTCTTCAATAAACTCAAGCGCGACTTGTCAATATCCAACGGCAAATAAATCCAATACTGACATGCCGCAAAACATCACCATATAACGTTTACATGCAGCCGCGCAGAACCTAAAATGCTGATTTTGCGCGGCGAATTGTACTATGGAAAGAAGAACCATTCTTAAAGCTATACTTTTAGCATCGGCTTCAGCATCAGTACCGAGAGTGCATGCTACGGTTAATTCTGAAAAAATTAGGGGTTATCCTGATACGTTTGGGCTTAACAGCCTCAAATCTACTCACATAAAGACCATGGGAATCTCTGCTGGCGATAAGACAATATTCAACGTTGCTTTTATCGGTGATAGTTGGACTCAAGCACCAGACAGATATTCAGGCGTTCTTGCCGACTATCTTGTTGCGAAATATGGTGATGGTGGCTCAGGATGGATTGGTTTCGGATCGCTGTATAGGCCAGGCTATTTTACGATTAATGGCTGCGGAAGGTCAAAAAAATTTATTGTTAAATACGATAATCCAGAGTCATGGACCATCGGTGGATACGCAAACAGAAATACCCCTGACCTCAGCGCTGCTGGCTCTAACAAAGCTGGAGCAAAGATAACCGTATTCGGAAGCGGCCCTGTAATTAAATATAAAATCTGCTATCAGAAATCAGATGGGATATTTAAATACAAAGTCAGTGGAAGCGAATGGGTAACAATTGACGCTAGCCAATCACCAACTTACATTTCATTTCATGAGTGCGATTGTAATTTTGATGGCGCATGGAATATAGAATTCGTTGTTGTTTCAGGTGATTGCATCATTGGTGGGATAATGACCTACTCTGGCACCCCTGGAGTCATAGTAAACAAATTGGGGTCAACAGGATCAACAACTCGTGATTGGGTAGAAAAGGATAGGGATTTATGGGTGTCGGGGCTTAAAGAAATGACCCCAGACCTTGTTACTATTCTATTCGGCACTAATGACCAAAGCATTCCTTTAACGGTGGATCAATATTCGCGGAATGTTCTGAAGATTATCAACCGTGTTAGAGAGGTTAATGATGATTGCGACATCCTTCTGATTGCACCTTGTGAAAACGCGAGGAAGGGGAACAAAATAGCCATGAAAAAATATGCCAACGCGCTATATGAGATAGCAAAGTTGAAGAAGATAGGATTTCTAAATCTTCAGCAAGTTTTTGGCGAAACACCACGTCATTATGATATGGATAGCAGACTTCCGTTAATAGGTCCTGATAAAATACATCCAATAGAAGAAACTGGTGGACGACTAATTGCATACGCCATAAAAGAAGCTATGGGGGTGTGAAATAATCTCTCGTTGGATAGATAAAAGGAAGCATCGCTGCCTTTGTTATTTATTGTATTTTAAATCTTTTTTCATATTTATTAATTTTGTGTTAAATGAGTAACACGAACATTAACCACCCCACTTTACTGTATATGTGTACAGTGTTTATACTGTATTCTTATTCAGGTATCCAAGAGGGGGTTAAATTATGCCACGACGTAGCGATATTGAAATTGCCTGGTATGCTTCGATACAGCAAGAACCGAATGGCCGGAAGACAGTCACCACACAACGGTTTGTCCATGAACTGAGTAAGGTTAACTGGAACTGGACGCTGAAGCAGGCCAACGAATGGATCGAGTGGTATGTGACAACGTTCCGCGATGTATCAACGCAGGAAGGCGATAACCGTACCTTTCAGCTATTCAATCCAAACGGAGGACTATAGCCATGGGCTTCCCTTCACCTGCGGCAGATTATGTTGAAACACGAATCTCCCTCGATCAACAGCTAATCAGCCAGCCCGTAGCGACTTACTTCATGCGGGCATCGCGTTCACATTTCAGGGAAGGGATAATCCAGGGAGCGCTGCTTGTTGTTGATGCGTCACTTTCTCCCTGTGATGGCTCTCTGCTGATATGCGCGATAGACGGGGAATTCATGATCAAACGATATCGGACTCATCCTCATCCCCACTTGATTAATCTGGAGAACGGGAGAAGGGAGGCGCTGCCAGCAGATGATGACGGTTACAGTTCTGCGCCCGCTATATTCGGGGTGATCACGTACATCATTAATGATGCCAGGAACGCGGAGTTTGATGACTGCCCGGTAATATGAATACCTTAAATTTCGCGAGGATTTTAACCTCACTCACCCGACACGTTAGGACAATGTTGAGAGAAAAAATGTTTCACCATTGTACCTTCTTGATGATTATAAGCTATTGATTAAGTTGATCTTAAAGTCATGGGTTATTGGCGAAAAAACGGCGTAACTTGTTGATAGTGCGAGATAACACGCATGATTTAAAATCCCTCGGCGTTCGCGCTGTGTGGGTTCAAGTCCCACTCCGGGTACCATGGGAAAGAAAAGAATAATCAAAGCAATAAGCAGTGTCGTGAAACCACCTACGGGTGGTTTTTTTGTGCCTGAAATTTCCTGCTTCTCGCGCAGCGAACCTTCAAGATCAGAAATCCCCTGGCTTTCATCCTTTGTGCATTAAAGGCATTTGGGGTGTAACGCAGCATATCACCCTGACGGGCGCAACACAGATACGCCAACGCTATTGCAACTCTTACCGGTCTATTTGCACCATCAGTATGCGGTGAACTAACTGGTTAGATGAAAACAAGTAGAGTCACTATCAGCGTGCAGCATGAGCTCTTAAGGCCTGTCAGCCAGTCGTTGAGATAGATTTTCTGATACATATGAAACTCTCCCTGTTTTGAAATTCTCTTTTATGATTCCAGAAGTCAGGAGGGGCGACTACAGGTCATGAGAGATAAACGTTCGCAGCCGAGGGGCCTCGAAGACCATTTATTCGACAAAACTCAACGCGTAATCCGGGGATGAGTACTTCTGAGTCACGGAGACTTAAGGCTGAAATGTGAAGCTGTACATCTTTGCGACCATCGGAGGGGGAGATAAGGCCTTTACCGCTCTTGCAGTCAAAGGCTTTGACAATTCCTGTCATTTTACGAGACAAAAAAATTCCTTAAAGCTAATAACGTGTTGCACTATACACATACCCCTGGATAATGCCAGAAATATTTTTCAGCAATCGTGAGATCTGGATAGCTAAAATAAACATTGATTATTATATACGCCCGTGCGTTAATGGTCGCGTCGGTTTGAAGAACAGACAAAATACAAAGTAGTTTACTAAAGCAGTTCTCATTTCAGGTGTTTTATATTTATCCCTTCTTTGAGTCTCCCCACTAAGCACTAAGTAGTTTCTGTAATAAAACCATGTTCGCCGGAAGGCCAAATTAAGGAATACAAAATGTCAAAAAAGATGAATGGTTTAGTAAAATGGTTTAATGCCGATAAGGGATTCGGTTTTATTTCTCCTGTTGACGGTAGTAAAGATTTATTTGTACATTTTTCTGCTATCCAGAGCGATAATTTCCGCACCTTGTTTGAAGGGCAAAAAGTCTCTTACTCCATTGAGAATGGTACTAAAGGTCCGGTTGCTGGCAATGTAGTTATTACAGAGTAAATCCTTTTTTTGTCTGTATGCGATAACGAAGAAGGCTAAAGCCTGAGTAGACATACTGACAGAAGCAATGGATGTATTGTTGGGTCAGTAGAGATGAAATGTTACTGATCCGGCATTCAGGGCAATGGTCAGCATATTTCATCTCTCTTTTGCATGAGAAAGTATGCTGACCATTGTGAGTACGTGTAGGTTCGCTGCACAAAAAGTCTAACCGCTTGCTTTGCACGACAACGTATGCAAGGGGATAGCTTTTCCCAGATCTCACCATAATTTTTATTTTTTAAATATGAAAATACTAAACCCGCAGCCAGCGGGTTTTCTGTTATCTGTAGCTTGATAAATATTAAAATACAGAGGTGGTGATTCTGTTCCAGAAATAGAGTCTAAAACGGATTCAGGCTGCTTCTTTTTGGTTTGTCTGGAATACTTTATTGCAATGAGGACAGATTAAAAGAGAACCTTTTTGTACTCTTGAAAAACTGTGTTCAGATTGTTGGGTACAGTTTGGGCAGGTGCATTTGACAAGATAGTTGCGGCGTGATTTAGAGTCTTTACGTTCTGACATAGGCTTTTCCTTGAGTGGATGAACTTCAACCATACCCTAATTTGTCCAAAAAATCTTAACTTTATGATGTTTTGGATATGTAAATATAAAGAAAAGGTATCGCAAAGAGCCTGATGATAAGGGCGGCTTCCCAAATTTATTTCTGTAATCCTCAATCTCCCTGGCTGCGTGGTTCTAATGAAAATACGAACAGATTGCTCAGACAGTATTTTCCAAAAGGAGCTGGCTTATCGGTTCGCAGCCAGCAAAGAATTAACATTGTTGCATCCAGCGTTGAACGCACAGCAAAAAGCAGACGTTTTTGAGCTCAGTAAAAAAGGCCGTTATATTTTGGCCTGATTGACGCGGGATGAAAGCTCCTGATGGCTCTCTTTTCGTTCGCTGTAGCGATCGGCAAGGTAATCGGTTTGCCCCTTGAGCAGCAGCGTGATTTTAAACAACTCCTCGGCGACATCGACGATACGATCATACCAGGACGAAGGTTTCATTCGCCCGTTCTCATCGAATTCTTGCCAGGCTTTGGCTACTGAGGACTGGTTAGGGATCGTGAACATCCTCATCCAGCGCCCAAGGATACGCATCTGGTTCACGGCGTTAAAAGACTGCGACCCGCCGCAGACCTGCATCACCGCCAGTGTTTTACCCTGTGAAGGGCGAACGGCCCCTTCGCTTAAGGGTATCCAGTCGATCTGTGCCTTCATCACCGCACTCATTGCCCCATGCCGCTCCGGGGAACTCCACACCATCCCATCACACCATCTGACCAGCTCGCGCAGCTCGGTGACTTTTGGGTGCGTATCTGGGGCATCATCCGGCAGGGGTAAACCTGAGGGGTTAAACAGTCTTACTTCCGCTCCCATCGCCGTCAGCAGGCGTCCTGCTTCTTCTGCGGCAAAACGACTGTAAGAACGCTCTCTTACCGAGCCATACAGGATCAGTATGCGTGGCGGCTCCTGGAGCTGCAGGCGTTCAGCAATCTGCTGATCGAAGCAATCAGCATTCAGTGCAGGAAAGTGTTCCATTTTTTACTCCTCCGGGAGGTTCTGTGATTTCAAATTCAACACATATGATTTATCATATATGTATTCTAAAGGGAACGGAGTAAAAAATGCTACAGCCTGTTCAGCTTTTTAAAATCCTGTCGGATGAAACCCGTCTCGCGATTGTTATGCTTCTCCGGGAATCCGGCGAACTGTGCGTATGCGATATATGCGCGGCGACCTCTGAATCACAGCCTAAAATTTCTCGCCACATGGCTATTCTGCGTGAAGCAGAGCTGGTGCTTGACCGCCGGGAAGGCAAATGGATTCACTACCGTCTGTCTCCCCACATGCCAGCGTGGGCCGCTGAGACGATCACGACGTCCTGGCAGTGTCTGAGGAAAGATGTGGGTGAATGGCTGAAAAAATCAGCCTGCACATCCTGTTGAGAGAATTTTTTACATACACATAATCATATATAAAGGAATCTAAAATGCTTTTGGCAGGGAGTATTTTTATACTGACGCTGGTCCTGGTCATCTGGCAGCCCAGAGGTCTCAGCATTGGCTGGAGCGCAAGTATCGGAGCCTTACTGGCACTGGGGACGGGGGTCATCCACATTGATGATATTCCCGTAGTCTGGAATATCGTCTGGAACGCAACAGCGGCATTCATCGCGGTGATTATCATCAGCCTGCTGCTTGATGAGTCCGGTTTCTTTGAATGGGCCGCGCTGCATGTCTCCCGCTGGGGTAACGGGCGTGGTCGCCTGCTGTTTACCTGGATAATACTGCTTGGCGCTGCTGTTGCTGCGCTGTTTGCTAACGACGGTGCAGCACTGATACTGACGCCGATTGTGATTGCGATGTTGCTCGCCCTGGGGTTCAGCCAGGCGACGACGCTGGCCTTTGTCATGGCTGCAGGGTTTATCGCAGATACTGCCAGCCTGCCGCTGATTGTCTCTAACCTGGTCAATATTGTCTCGGCGGATTTCTTCGGCCTGGGCTTTACACAGTATGCCTCCGTGATGGTCCCTGTGAACCTGGCGGCCATTGCTGCCACGCTGGTCATGCTCCATCTCTTCTTCCGCCGCGACATCCCGGCCAGTTATGATGTTTCACTGCTCAAGATGCCTGCCAGTGCGATTAAAGATCCGGCGACGTTCAGGGCGGGCTGGATTGTTCTGCTGTTCCTGCTGGTCGGTTTCTTTGTTCTGGAACCGCTGGGGATCCCAGTAAGCGCGATAGCAGCAGTTGGGGCTGCGGTGCTGTTCGTGGTAGCCAAGCGTGGCCACGCCATTAATACCGGGAAAGTGCTGCGTGGGGCGCCCTGGCAGATCGTGATTTTCTCGCTGGGTATGTATATGGTCGTCTACGGCCTGCGTAATGCAGGACTCACCGAGTATCTTTCTGCTGTACTCAATATGCTGGCAGACAAAGGTTTATGGGCTGCCACGTTCGGTACCGGCTTCCTGACTGCCTTCCTGTCGTCTGTGATGAACAATATGCCGACGGTGCTGATTGGTGCATTGTCCATAGACGGGAGTGCTGCGACTGGCGTCGTCAAAGAGGCGATGATTTATGCCAATGTGATTGGCTGCGATTTAGGTCCTAAAATCACCCCGATAGGCAGTCTGGCAACTCTGCTGTGGCTTCATGTGTTGGCACAGAAAAATATGACCATCACCTGGGGATATTACTTCCGCACCGGCATTATCATGACTCTGCCCGTGCTGTTCGTCACGCTGGCCGCGCTGGCGTGGCGGCTCTCTGTCACTTTGTAATGAGATACTGATATGAGCAACATTACCATCTATCACAACCCGGCCTGTGGCACCTCGCGTAACACGCTGGAGATGATCCGTAACAGCGGTAACGAACCAACTATTATTTATTATCTCGATACGCCCCCGACTCGTGATGAACTGACCAAACTGATTTCAGATATGGGCATTTCAGTACGCGCATTGCTGCGCAAGAACGTTGAACCTTATGAGCAATTGGGTCTTGATGAGGATAAGTTTTCTGATGAGCAGTTGATCGATTTTATGATTCAGCATCCGATCCTGATTAATCGACCGATTGTTGTGACGCCGCTTGGCACGCGTCTTTGTCGTCCCTCAGAAATTGTGCTGGATATTTTACCTGAAGCTCAGAAAGGCTCTTTTACCAAAGAGGATGGCGAAAAGGTCATTGACGAAAAAGGGAAACGGGTTAAGTAATCTTTCCGCTTAATATTATCCGGTGCCTGTTGACTTCATACCGGTGCCTGCTCTTCGCTGATAACCCTCGTTCACGACTGGAGAAGCTGATTTGCGGGGGTATCAAAACAGGTTCATTAGCCTGCCCACTTGCCAGAAGAGGCATTTGTCTCACTCCGAATGCATTTCGTTTATCAATTATTGAAATAAATATATACATAATAGTTTTTGATTAGCAGAACTTACCGATGCAGGTCAGTTGAGGCAATTTCATTTCCCTTAGGGTAAGAGTCAAAAACTATCATGAAACAAGAGCTTGTATTGACAGATGAAGACTTACTTGCACGAGGTAACGATCGTTACGTCTTTCAGCATCCACAGGATAGTAACCTGCTGATCAAAATCGTTATTTCAGATATTGCGAACTATAAAAGCAAGTTACGGGAAGTCTTCCGGGACCTCAAAGAATGCAAGCCTGGTCATCAAACAGACTCTCTTTATATGCAAAAGATCGAAGGTCTTGTTGAAACAAATAAAGGTCTAGGGCAGATCACTGTGAAGGAGTGCGATGAGCATGGCAACATTGCTCAAACTCTTTATCAGCTTGCTCTGAAAAAAGAACTCGATGACAGCAAATTGCAGAAGCTGAATGCTTTTTTAGCATGGTTTGTCAGCACCAAAGTCATTATTAACTCCCTGCATTGTAAAAACATTGTTTATGCCTGGGATAGCGAGCGTCAGGATTATCGCTTCAAAGTCATTGACGGGTTTGGTGACAAAACGTTTTTTCAACTCAGTAAGCTTTCGCAATCAGTTCGCGATAAGAATAAAATCAAATGTCTCAAGCGGATGCTTAACGATTTGAACGGTCTGCAACAAGCTTAACCACGCAGGTTAAAAATAATCGAATCACCAGTTTTCTGTTGCCGGACTTCCGATCCCGCATACCTGATTAACACAGGTGTTTACGCAGAAGTAAGTTACATATTAACTTCTTGAAAAATATCCTGAACTGCTCGGCGTTCGTGCTGTGTGGGGGCAAATCCCACACCGGTACCATGGGAAAGAATAGAACAATCAAAGCAATAAGCAGTGTCGCGAAACCACCTACGGGTGGTTTTTTTGTGCCGACTTTTGACGAACCATAGGTATTTTGCGTCAAGTAAGCCAGCCAGATACGTTAAGCCGCCCGCTACACACTCCCCATTGCCAATCAATCTATCGACGAATCGGTGCATTAAACATAAACCTTCCCCGAGCAGGGTTGTTAATAAAGCCATCCCGGGCGGGATTATAGTTGTGGTCCTGAAAACCATTCATCATGATGGGATCGCCTATGCCATCCTGAATCGCCAAATGTCTGTGGATTCGGTTACGTGTCCTGAATGTGAAAGCGAAATCATCCGTCCCGCCAATGATGATGACGCCATTTCCTGCAAGAAGTGCCGCGCTTAACTCTTGCTCTCTTGCGGCCTGGTTTTGTAACGCGCTGGCTGCGGCAGACGATGACGCCAGCAGCAATACGAGGACGGCGCATGAAAATACCGGTGGCAGTTTCATGATTAATACCCATTAAAAGTATGGCTATTAAAGTATAGTCTTATGTCGTCATCTCATCTGAATAGAAAATGAACAATTTAAGCCTGTTGCCTGTACAGAGTCTAAGGGGGCGGGAGAGGAGTGCCGCGCAATTAAGAACTATAATAAAAACAGTCGACAGCTGATGACTCCAGTTTGCAGATAGTACCGATACAGGGGGCGGTTATGCGCGTCTCATTTTCTCCGCGAGTTGCGTTCACCGCTACGACATCTGGCTGGATAATTATCACGGACTCCCTGCCAAAGTGATCAGCTATGAGCCAGATGGGCAGCGATTAGAAACTGTTCTTCTGGATGCTATGGTTATCAACACCCGTTTCCCCGTCAATTTTTTCACGCCTTGAGGGAGCCTGCACTATGGCTGACTATCAGTTTTCCACAGTCTGGCGGGTTGAGGCTTCAATTCAGGAGGTATGGGATGTTTTTTCCCATCCGGATAGGTGGCCTGAATGGTGGGGAAGTCTGGAACGCATCGTTGAGATAAGGAAAGGGGATTTACGGGGTATTGGGGCGTTGCATCGTTATACCTGGAAAGGGGCGCTTCCTTATCGCTTAACCTTTGATATCAATGTGTTGAAAATACGGCCTTGCACACTGCTTGAAGGACAAGCCAGCGGCGCGGTGGAAGGGCGAGGGGTATGGTCTTTTACTGCCAATGGTACAGCGACTATTGTCAGATATGACTGGAATGTGCGTACCACGATCCGCTGGATGAATTATCTCGCCCCGCTGGCAGCACCTGTATTTCGCTGGAATCACAACACGGTCATGCGCGAGGGGGCAAGAGGGTTAGCCCGCAAACTGGCAACGACTGTGTATATAGTCTGAACGTATCTCCGCTGCTGTACTTTTTTGGCTGTAAATGGCTTAATAGCAACCTTGCAGTTTCTCACTTCATTCACAGTTAACAGGTCTGTTATTGATGAATAATCTCCATCGACTCGCCTTTTTATGCCAGCCTCTGTCTGCTGTGATGATCGCGTACGGTTTCCCCTTTAGCCGTAGCTCAACTCTTACAACCTGGACAGACAGCAATGCAACGTCGTCAGTTTCTCAAAAATAGCGTTCTCCTTTCCGCCGCCGGATTAGTCGGCCCTGCAGTCATTAGCCAGACGGTACGTGCCGCTGAGCCATCCGTTGCGCCAGTGGCTCGTCGACGCTTTGTCTTATCTCAAACGTATAAACTTAATCCTCCTAAGGGATCGAGCGGCGTGGTGAAACTGTGGATCCCGCTACCGGTGGATACCGCGTTTCAACAAATGACAGCGCTTGCCTTTAGCGGAAACTATAAGCAGGCGTACGTCACCACCAATAATACCTACGGCGCGAAAACGCTGTTTGCCACCTGGGCTGACTCGCAGGGTGAATTGTTGGTTAACGTTGATATCGACATTGAAACCGCCGACTGGGAACCGCTGAAGCAGGACGCGCTGAAAAACTGGCAGGCACCTGAGCAGATTATTTATCCGCTGGATGTAAAACCGTATCTGTTGCCGACGGCACATACCCCAGTTGATGGACGGGTCCTGGAAACCGCGCGTAAAATCACCGGTAATGAGCAGGATCCGCTGAAAAAAGCGCGCCTGATTTACGAATGGGTCAGCAGCCATATGGAGCGTGACAACGACGTTATTGGCTGCGGCACGGGGGATGTGGCGGAGATATTAAAAAGCAGTAAGCTCAAAGGAAAATGCACCGACATGAGCTCCGTTTTTGTTGCTCTGGCGCGGGCCAGCGGTATTCCGGCGCGCGAACTGTTTGGCATCCGTCTGGGCAAGGCCAATAAGCTCGAACGTTACTCGAAAAGTGCTTTTGGCACAGCCGACAGTGCAGGCGTTGCCAATGTGAGCGGCGGTCAACACTGCCGTGCTGAGTTCTATCTGGCAGGTTACGGTTGGTTACCGTGCGATCCTGCTGACGTGACCAAAATGCGTCTGGCAGAGAAAAAAACGCATCAGGATGCCGATGTCCAGGCGGTTAACGCTTACCTGTTTGGTAACTGGGAAATGAACTGGGTTGGATTCAACTACGGACGTGATTTCGAGTTGTATCCGGCAACGGAGCAGGGGGCCATGAATAACTTTGGTTATCCTTACGCTGAAGTCGATGGTGACCCGATCAATTTTTATGATCCTAAAGCGTTCTCCTACAGCTATGTCGCCACAGAACAACGCTAAAGGTGCGGGGATTACCCTGTTGACGGCTGCTGCGGCCGCCGTCACCGCTGGCTTATGCTGTGTTGGACCGCTACTTTACCTGCTGTTTGGTATTTCGGCGGCGAGCTTCGCCGTTTTCACCCGGTTTGAGTTTTTGCGAACTCCTCTGGTACTGCTGTCCCTGGGATTATTACTGCGTGTCTTCTGGCGGCTCTATTTTTCCAAACGGTTGTGGTGCTCCGGGTGGTTAACTCTGAAGCAAGCGCGCGTTCTCTACTGGTGCGCGCTGGCATTGATTTTGCCGGTGCTATTTTACCCAACGCTTGTTGCCTGGTTTTATGAGGTATTTGAATGAAGATCTTCGCGTTAGTTGCATGCTTGCTGTTGCCGCTGTGGGCTCAGGCGGCCAATCAAAAAGTGGTGCTGGATATACAAAATATGACCTGCTCGTTATGCGTTATTTCGGTCAATCAGGCGCTACGTGAAACCGACGGCGTGATTAAAGCAAAATCCTCTCTCAAAACCCGGCAGGCAGAAGCCATCGTGCCAGAAGGTTTCCCAACCGATACTCTACTTAACGCAGTAGCGAAAACGGGCTATACCGCAACGCTCAACCGTATTGAACAACAGTAAACCACCTGCGGGTGGTTTTATTGTGTTTTCCCGGTATGATGCCCGGCGGCTTAGTGTTCTCTTTTGTGCGTTAACTACCGGAATTCCCCTCTTTTCCTGTTAACCTGAACAGGCGGCTGCTGTAAGCCGCATATGCCCATTTATATCTGTTATCCCTCCAGCCATGTAGGATGATCACAGGCAAGATTTTTTGACTAAGGAAAAGCGTTATGAAAACGGGACCATTAAACGAGAGCGAACTGGAATGGCTGGATGATGTACTGACTAAGTACAATACAGATAAGGCTATTCTGGATGTGTCAGAACTGGATGGTTTACTGACGGCGGTACTGAGTTCACCGTATGAAATTGAACCGGAGCAGTGGCTGGTCGCTATTTGGGGCGGCGCGCAATATGTTCCTCGCTGGTCCTCCGAAAAAGAAATGACGCGTTTCATGAACCTGGCGTTTCAACATATGGCGGATACGGCCGATCGCCTGGATGAATATCCTGAGCAGTTTGAGCCGCTGTTTGGTTTGCGTGAAATTGACGAGCATGAACTGACCATCGTTGAAGAGTGGTGTTTTGGTTATATGCGCGGCGTCGCGCTGTCGGACTGGTCCGCGTTACCAGACTCGTTAAAATCGGCACTCGAGGCTATTGCGCTGCACGGTACGGAAGAAAACTTTGCGGTCGTTGAGAAAATGACGCCAGAAGCGTTCGAAGAGAGCGTGGATGCCATCCGCCTGGCGGCGCTGGATCTGCATGCTTACTGGATGGCGCATCCTCAGGAAACGCCGATTAAAGTACCGGTCAAAGTGGATGCCAAGGTAGGGCGCAATGACCCTTGTCCGTGCGGTAGCGGTAAAAAATATAAGCAGTGTTGTTTGCATTAAGAAAAAGGGGCATTAAGCCCCTTTTGTTTTAACCCACTTCCGGTAGTAATCCTGCTGCAATAGAAAACTGTACGGCTATTACCACAATGCCGCACAAAAATACCAGCGCCAGCGCCGGAGCACCCCCTGCCACGCGATATTTAGCCTGTGGATTCTGTTTTCTGCTCTGCCATGCCAGCATCGAGGGAATGAGCAGCGCCAGCACCGCCAGGGCAACGCCCGCATACCCCAGGGCCATGACGAAACCACGCGGATAGAACAGCGCGAATGCCAGCGGCGGCAGGAAGGTCACCACGCCGGTTTGCATTCTTCCTGCTACGGTATTGCGGCGCTGGAAGAGGTCGGCCAGGTAGTCAAATAATCCCAGTGCGACGCCGAGGAAAGAGGTTGCCAGCGCAAGGTCGGCAAACAGATGCACCGCCAGTTCGACGTGCGGCGAAGCCACGACTTCACGTAATGCTTGTAATAAACCGTTTAAACCAGCGTGGTTGGCTAACAGCCCCATGAACGTTGAGGAGTTAATACTTCCAAGCGTAGCCAGTTGCCAGAAGATATAGGCGACCAGCGGAATGGCGCTACCGGTGATAAACACCCAACGCAGTTTACGGATGTTACCGTTCATATAGCTGACGATACTGGGGACGCTGCCGTGAAAACCGAACGAAGTGAAGATAACCGGGATAGCAGACAGTGCCAGCCCCTGCTGAAGCGGCAACGTAAGCAGGTTTACTTTATGGATATGCGGCATTAACAGGGCCAGCATCACCATCAGGAAGATTATCTTGGCACTGAACAACAGACGGTTGAACAGATCGACCAAAGATGTGCCAACGCAAACCACGCCACCGGCAACAAAGGTGAACAGCAGTACGCCTGTTGTCGGGGAGAGCGTTGTCCCGGTCCAGTCGCTGATGCTGGAAGCCAGCAACTCACCAGCGCCACTGATATACGCCGCCGTCAGCGCGTACATTAAAAACATCATGCTAAAGCCCGTTACCCATTGTCCGTAGCGACCAAGATAACGTTTTGCCAGCGTACCCAACCCGGTGTCTGCCGGTACGTGTTGATACACTTCAAGCAGTAACAGCGCGGTGTAGCACATTAGCGCCCAAAGACTCACTAACAATACCAGCGTGACGCTAAACCCCACGCCTGCCGCGGCCAGCGGCATTGCCAACATACCGGCACCAATCGTGGTTCCCGCCACGATAAAAATACTACCTAGGGTTCTGTTTTTCACGCTTTCCTCTGTCCCAGAGATAATCAACGGTTATATCTGCGGCGCAGGTTAAGGCAAAACGCTATTTTCGTCAAATCACCGTTACAATGAATGTACATTAATCTTTACGATGTTTGGCGCGTTAAGATGTATCACAAATGATATTTATCTGCGGGTAAACCTGCGTTAGCGCAAAGCAAGGCCGTGCCGTTCACATTAGGCTACGGACTTTATTGAGGAGGTAGTATGGAATCTATTCACGGTCACGAAGTGCTCAACATGATGATTGAATCTGGCGAGCAGTATTCAAATGCCAGCCTTGAAGCGGCGATTACGGCACGGTTTGGCGAGCAGGCTCGTTTTCACACCTGTTCTGCGGCGGATATGTCGGCAGCTGAGCTGGTGGCGTTTTTAGCGGCGAAGGGAAAGTTTATTGCAAAAGAAGACGGCTTCTCTACGCACGAAAGCAAGATCTGCCGTCACTGATTTTAGCGGGTAATGATGGCGGGTTGCCTTCATTACCCCACAACATTAATTCTGTGTATCAAGCGTAGCCAGTTCTTTATCGATGAAATAAAGACCTTCGCCACTTTTCCCAGCCAGCGATAACTTATCAATGACAGATTTAAATAATTTCTCTTCTTCATGCTGCTCGGCAACATACCATTGCAGGAAATTAAACGTCGGATAATCCTGGTGGGTCATTGCCGCGTGTGCCAGCTCATTAATTTTCTGGGTAATCAACTGCTCGTGTTCGTAAGTAACACGGAACAGTTCGTCCAGAGACGCATATTCAGCAAAGGGGGAAGGAACGGTGTTAATACACGGCAAGCTGCCGGTATCGGTCAGGTAGTCAAACAGACGCTGCATATGCGTCATCTCTTCCTGGGCGTGACGGCGCAGGAACGCGGCGGCGCCTTCAAAGCTGTGATAGCTGCACCACGCGCTCATCTGTTGGTAGAGCAGAGATGAATATAATTCAAGGTTCATTTGCTCATTCAGTTGGTCGATCATTTCTGTTTTCAGCATGGCTGTGCTCCACAAACGTTATTATATATTAGCGTGGCGTCACTATAATTTGTTATTTAATTATTTGCAAAAGGTAAAATAATAAATTTATTTATTAAAAATGCGAATGGGAATAAAACGCATTAACGCTATTAAGCGGAGAATATAAATAATGAAAAGGCAGAAGACCAGCAATAATGTGCTGGTCGAAAATATTAATAATTGAAGGAGGGCGATTGGGATACCGCAACGCCGTGACACTGCCAGGCGAGCGTGATTTTGGTATTTAAGCACAGAGAACCGGCATATACGCTACAGGTAGATACCGGCTGACCAAACGCCATTGCGTTGGCATAGCCCAGGCGCTGACACTCTTTGGTGGCTGTGCCTTGGGTAAGGTAGTCATCGGTACGCGCCGTTTGTAGCATGGCCTGGTTGTAGGTCAGGCGAACGACGCCGGTGATGGCACTGGCTTCGCTGACCTGCGCCTGTTTAGTAATAGTGCATCCTGTCAGCACGAGCGGCAAAAGGGCAAGGATAAAGGTCTTCATGTGATCGCTCTGAAAGTTCGGAGATAGGCTATCATGGCATATGTGGTGGCGCATCAATGGCTTGAATAGCCCGAAGATCACCTGCGATTAATCGCAACGACGTCATTTTATTGAGGCTATTCTGAGCTGTCTCAGAAAAAATGTGAGCACCTCATTATTTTATAAAACAAAATTTCATTAAATTTGAAAGTGAGTTTGCAAAATAGTAATGTGGCCTGAATGTTATGACTTTCAGCGGGCCTCCGCAGCGCATTCAGGAGATTACAGAATGAAAATTGCATTGATGATGGAAAACAGCCAGGCAGGCAAAAATGCCATCATTCATAACGAGCTTAAAGCCGTTGCGGATGAGAAAGGTTTTCCAGTGTATAACGTCGGGATGAGCGACGAAAATGACCATCATCTGACCTACATCCATTTAGGGATTATGGCCAGCATCCTGCTCAATTCCAAAGCCGTGGATTTTGTGGTTACGGGGTGCGGTACGGGCCAGGGGGCAATGATGTCACTGAATATACATCCGGGCGTGGTGTGCGGTTACTGTCTCGATCCGGCAGACGCATTCTTGTTCTCTCAGATCAACAACGGGAATGCGCTTTCTCTGGCATTCGCCAAAGGTTTCGGCTGGGGTGCTGAGCTGAATGTACGCTATATGTTTGAAAAAGCATTCACTGGTCGTAACGGCGAAGGTTATCCACCAGAGCGGAAAGAGCCGCAGGTGCGTAACGCGGGGATCCTGAACCAGGTGAAAGCGGCGGTGGTAAAAGAAAACTATCTGGACACTCTGCGCGCTATCGATCCTGAACTGGTAAAAACCGCCGTATCTGGCCCGCGCTTCCAGCAGTGCTTTTTTGAAAACTGCCAGGACAAAGCGATCGAAGCGTTTGTACGCGAGATAGTTGGCTAAATCCTGTTGGCCCGGCGGTGTTCGCCTGCCGGGCTATTTGTTCTTGTTAGAAACCGCGCTTCCAGCATCATGGGCAAGCCGCAGCGTATCAACCATACCTACCAGACAAATAATCGCAATTGCGACAAAGGCCAGCCGGAAACTGATCCCCGGAATATTGCCTAACCCCAGCCATTCACTCACCTCTTCGCCGATACGGATCCCGATAGCGGCCAATGAAATGCCCAAGCCTACCGCTAATTGTGTTGCCGTACTGAACAGCGTATTGGCGTAGCTCATTTGTGGCCCGGGGACGTCCGCAAAGGCAAGCGTGCTGATGCCGGTAAACTGAATTGAGCGGAACACGCCGCCCAGATACAACACCAACAAAATAACCCACACCGGGGTCTGCGGCGTAATTAATGCACAGGCCAACAGCGCCAGGACGTTTAGCGCACCGTTGATTAACAGTAGTTTCTTAAAGCCCAGCCAGCGTATCAACGGCGTGGTGGCAGGTTTTATCGTCAGATTGCCCACAAACACCGCCAGAACCAGCGAACCCGCGTGAAAAGCGCTCATGCCAAAACCGACCTGGAACATTAACGGCACCAGAAATGGTACAGCGCTAATAGATGCACGAAATAGTGACCCGCCGTACAGGGTGACGCGAAAAGTCGGGACGCTCATGGCATCAAGACGAATCATCGGCCAGGTAGTGTGACGAAAATGATGCAGGGCAAACAGAAAGGTCACGGTTCCTAGCGCCAGTAGCCCGGCGGTTAGCCAGCCCTGCGGCTGCTGGGTTCCCAGTAACTCCATGGCATACACCAGGCTAACCATCGCAACTGAGGTCGCGATAAAACCCGCTATATCAAATGGACGGCGCTCGTCGTCATGAATATCCGGGATAAAACGTAGCGCCAGCGCGATCGCCAAAACTCCCAGCGGTACGTTAATAAAGAAGATCCAACGCCAGTTAGCATAGCTGGTAATGAATCCTCCAAGCGGTGGCCCGATGATAGGTGCGACTAATGCGGGCCAGGTCAGGGTCGCAATAGCGGTGATCAACTGATGTTTAGGCGTGGTGCGCAGTACCGCGAGACGGCCAACAGGAACCATTAGCGCGCCACCCACACCCTGTAAAATTCGCATTGCTACAAAGCTCTCAAGGCTTTCGGACAAACCGCATAAAACCGAAGCGAGAGTAAAAATCGCCAGCGCCAGGGTAAACACTTTTCGGGCGCCGAAGCGATCCGCAATCCAGCCGCTGGCGGGGATAAGCACCGCGAGGGTGATCAAGTAGGCGCTGATACCAATGTTCAGGTCTACCGCCTGTACGCCAAAGCTTTTGGCCATGTCGGGTAGGGCTGTGGCAATCACCGTGCCGTCAATAAATTCCATAAAGAAAGCCCCGGCAACAAGTAATGCTGCCGGGGAAAGACCGCGTTGGTTCTCAACCGCTAACTGTTCACTCATGTTGTGCTTGCCATCTCAAAAGAAACTGACTGGACCTTTTTTATTTTCAGCGCATTTGTAATGTGTGCGCGGCTATCGTTTCGATCGCTGAATAGGTACTATGACGACCTTTCTATAAGGAGCTCACTATGTCCCAAACATTGAATGCCGATCAGGAACTGCTCTCGGACGTTGTTGCCTGTCAGCTGGTTATCAAGCAAATTCTGGATGTTCTTGATGTTATTGCCCCGGTAGAAGTTCGGGAAAAAATGTCCAGCCAACTGAAAAACATCGATTTTTCCAGCCATCCTGCAGGGGCCGATCCGGTCACTATGCGCGCAATACAAAAAGCGGTTGCCTTGATCGAGTTGAAATTCACACCGCAGAACGAATCCCACTAAAATAAACCGTTGTTTCAGGTTTTAGAAAGGTTTTTTTGCGCCTCGCAGAATGGGAGGCGCGTGCCAGGGAAAATCAGAGGTTGACCGGATAAGGTGCGCAGCATCGCTATCCGGCATTAACGCGATGAAAACTGAAGATTAGTGATGCTGGTAGTTAACGACGTTGAGCAAGTGCTTATCGGTTTGCGCCATGCACAACCCCGCGCGTTTGGCGCTGCGGACTTCATCAAGAATCGTCTGTAACAGCACGCCATCCTGCTGCTGCTCTTTTTCCAGGTCGTGAAGAAAATCAATGGTTGGCGCATCGTTTAATGCTTCAGCTTCATTGGTTAAACGCGAGAGCTTACTCGAACGCTGCTGATATTCATCCAACGTTTTCTGAAACAATTCTTCAAGGGAACTCAGTTCATCACCCGGCACATCCATGGCCTTGACGATGGGATTAGCCCCGGCACTTTTCATAAAATTGAACATACGCATCATTTGAGTCACGTTACCTTGCGCCTGCGTGCGTAGAAACGTGGCTGTACCTGTCAGGCTATGCTCGTAGCACCATTCGCTGAGATGCAGGTAAAGATTCGAGGCGTAAAACTCGAGATTCATTTGTGTATTGAGTTTATGAACAATTCCAACTGCAGCCATATCAATATCCTTATTTCCAGAAAGGGGGATGTACGTTACTCACGCCAGTACAGCGGGCTGCCGCTGCACTTCACCTCTACGTACAATTAAAACTGTTAGCAGAATAAATCCGTTCCGCCGGTCCTTTAGTGATCACGAATTATATTCGCTCCGATCGAGATTCAGCATAACGCTTGCCCTGGTATAAGAAAATCCTTAAATCTGCGTATTTATGTTTTTTTACATATTGTCATAACAATATTCATGCTACTGCTGTTTTGGCATATAGATGACATGAATGTAAGGGGTTGAAATTTCTGTCATTAAATGATTTTCATGATAATGAAATGGTGTTTCATATAACAAAATTAAATTCCACAATAAGGTATTGTCTGGTATCTGATGATTATCTGCCCAAGTTGAAAGGCAATTTCACGATCGGGATGGATTAGTACAAATTATCTGATGGCTAATTTTTTGCGCCAGATCAGTTTTAATCAAATTGAGAAATTTAACAGTCTGCACTGGTCATCATTAATTGTTTCGTTTATGTGGATTAAGCAAGGAGTTACATATGAAGAAGGTTGCGGTGCTGCTGGCACCCGGTTTTGAAGAGGCGGAGGCGATTGTTACCCTGGATATTCTGCGTCGCCTGAATATCGAAGTCGAAACCCTGGCCTGCGCAGAGTCACGTGCGGTGGTGAGTTATCATGACGTACCGATGGTGATGGATAGCACGCTGGCCGCGCGCCAGACGTATCTCTACGATGCCGTCGTATTGCCAGGCGGGCCGCAGGGCAGCGTTAATCTTGCCGCCAGTGAGGCGGTCATCCAGTTTGTATCTCGTCATGATCAGGCAGGAAAGCTCATTTGCCCCGTATGTTCTGCGGCCGCGCGCGTGTTGGGCGGCAACGGTCTGCTGAAGGGGCGTCGCTATGTTTGCTCAGGAGATCTGTGGCAAAACGTCACGGACGGGGAATATATCGATGCGCCGGTTGTTGAAGATGGCAATCTGATTAGCGGCAAAGGGTTAGGGCATATTTTCGATTTTGCGTTGACGCTTGCGGCGCGCCTGCTGGGAGATGACATTCCGGTTCGCGATCACGCTGACCACATTTATTACCGATGGTAATCATGTTCCCGAATGCTTCGGTATTCGGGAACAAGGATTCGTTGGCTGATGTTATGGATTAATTTGCTATCCCTCTTTTTTCCCGTCGACAAAACCGCGTTTTTTTATGTCATTTCCCGCTGAATTTATGTACGCAATTACTGTAATTCTGTGGTGTGATGCCGCTCTCTTATGGAGAATCAATTTCCCGCTAAAACTACTCTCAGCACTGGCATTGATCTTATCACTAAAAGGTAATGCCTTGTTTTACGTCCGAATTACAAAAAATCGTCTGATTTTACCCTACATAAAAGAACGTTAAAGCTGGAGTTAACCATGCACAAATTCACTAAAGCGCTGGCTGCCATCGGTCTGGCTGCCATTATGTCACAATCCGCTATCGCTGAATCCATGAAGCTCGGTTTCCTGGTCAAACAACCGGAAGAACCGTGGTTCCAGACTGAATGGAAATTTGCCGATAAAGCCGGTAAAGACCTTGGCTTTGAGGTGATTAAAATTGCCGTCCCGGATGGCGAGAAGACCCTTAACGCCATCGACAGCCTGGCTGCAAGTGGCGCAAAAGGGTTTGTGATTTGTACGCCGGACCCCAAACTCGGGCCTGCCATTATGGCCAAGGCGCGTGGCTACGATATGAAAGTCATTGCCGTCGATGACCAGTTTGCTAACGCCAAAGGTAAGCCGATGGATACCGTGCCGCTGGTGATGATGGCTGCAACCAAAATTGGTGAGCGCCAGGGCCAGGAGCTGTATAAGGAGATGCAAAAGCGCGGTTGGGATGTGAAATCCACAGCCGTAATGGCCATTACCGCGAATGAACTCGATACCGCGCGTCGCCGTACATCGGGTTCAATGGAAGCGCTTAAAGCCGCAGGCTTCCCGGAAAAACAGATCTACCAGGTCCCCACTAAATCGAATGACATCCCCGGGGCATTCGATGCCGCTAACTCCATGCTGGTTCAGCACCCTGAAGTCAAACACTGGCTGATTGTCGGCATGAACGACAACACCGTGCTGGGCGGCGTACGTGCGACCGAAGGGCAGGGCTTCAAAGCGCCGAATGTGATTGGTATCGGCATCAACGGCGTTGATGCCGTGAGCGAACTCTCCAAAGGCGAAGCGACCGGGTTCTACGGTTCACTCCTGCCAAGCCCGGACGTTCACGGCTACAAATCAAGTGAGATGCTCTACAACTGGGTAACGAAAGGTGCAGAGCCACCGGCGTTTACTGAAGTGACGGATGTGGTGCTGATTACCCGCGATAACTTTAAAGAAGAACTGGCGAAGAAAGGCTTAGGCGGTAAATAACACAAATGCCGGATGCGACGCCAACGCGTCTTATCCGGCCTACGAATTGCGTACTCAGTCGGCCGGATAAGGCAAAGCCGCTATCCGGCATAAAGATCTGACTCACGGAGACGTTATGCAACAGTCTACCCCGTATCTCTCATTTCGCGGCATTGGCAAAACGTTCCCCGGCGTTAAAGCGCTCACGGATATCAGTTTCGACTGCTATGCCGGTCAGGTGCATGCGCTGATGGGCGAAAATGGCGCCGGGAAATCAACACTATTAAAAATTCTCAGCGGCAACTATGCGCCAACGACGGGATCTTTGGTGATTCGTGGACAAGAGGTTTCGTTTGCGGACACCAATGCCGCGCTGAACGCCGGTGTTGCCATTATTTACCAGGAGCTGCATCTCGTCCCGGAAATGACCGTTGCCGAGAATATTTATTTAGGGCAGATGCCGCACAAAGGCGGGATTGTGAACCGCTCGCTGCTGAACTATGAAGCGGGTCTCCAGCTTAAGCATCTGGGCATGGATATCGATCCCGATACGCCGTTGAAATACCTCTCCATTGGTCAATGGCAGATGGTGGAGATTGCGAAAGCGCTGGCGCGCAACGCCAAAATTATCGCGTTTGATGAACCGACCAGCTCCCTTTCAGCGCGCGAGATTGAGAATCTGTTTCGCGTCATCCGTGAGCTACGCAACGAAGGGCGCATCATCCTGTACGTTTCGCACCGTATGGAGGAGATCTTTGCCCTTAGCGATGCCATCACCGTGTTTAAAGATGGTCATTACGTCAAAACGTTCACGGATATGCAGCAGGTCGATCACGACGCGCTGGTGCAGGCGATGGTCGGGCGCGACCTCGGTGATATTTATGGCTGGAAATCCAGACCTTATGGTGCAGAGCGCCTGCGTTTGCATGACGTCAAAGCCCCTGGCGTGCGTACCCCGATCAGTTTATCGGTGCGCAGTGGTGAAATTGTTGGATTGTTTGGACTGGTGGGCGCCGGACGTAGCGAATTAATGAAAGGTCTGTTTGGCGGCACGCGTATCACGGCAGGCCAGGTGTTTATCGATGAACAGCCTATTGATATCCGTAAACCGAGCCACGCCATTGAAGCGGGGATGATGCTGTGCCCGGAAGATCGCAAGGCTGAAGGGATCATTCCGGTCCATTCGGTGCGTAACAACATCAACATCAGTGCCCGTCGTAAACATGTTCTGGGCGGATGCGTGATCAACAACGGCTGGGAAGAGACCAATGCCGATCACCATATTCGCTCACTCAATATTAAAACGCCGGGCGCGGAGCAACTGATTATGAACCTCTCCGGCGGTAATCAACAGAAGGCTATTCTCGGCCGTTGGTTATCGGAAGAGATGAAAGTGATTTTGCTGGACGAACCTACACGCGGTATTGATGTGGGCGCCAAGCATGAAATTTATAACGTGATTTATGCCCTCGCAGCGCGCGGCGTGGCCGTGCTGTTTGCTTCCAGCGATCTGCCTGAAGTGCTCGGTGTCGCCGACCGTATCGTGGTGATGAGAGAAGGCGAAATTGCCGGTGAGTTACTTCATGAACAGGCGGATGAGCGCCAGGCGTTAAGCCTTGCTATGCCAAAAGTTAGCCAGGCTGTAGCCTGAATAAGGAGAGAATGATGTCTTCCGTTTCAACATCGGGTTCAGGTGCTGCAAAGTCGGCGCTAAATCTTGGTCGCATTTGGGATCAATACGGGATGCTGGTCGTGTTCGCCGCGCTGTTCCTGGTTTGTTCCCTCTTTGTGCCTAACTTTGCCTCTTTCATCAACATGAAGGGGCTGGGGCTGGCGGTATCGATGTCGGGTATGGTCGCGTGTGGGATGCTGTTTTGCCTGGCATCCGGTGACTTCGACCTGTCCGTTGCCTCCGTGATTGCCTGCGCCGGGGTCACTACAGCCGTGGTCATTAATATGACCGAAAGCCTGTGGATTGGCGTGGCTGCCGGGCTACTGCTCGGTATTCTATGTGGTCTGGTGAATGGGTTCGTGATTGCGCGGCTGAAAATTAACGCCCTGATCACGACCCTTGCGACGATGCAGATTGTGCGTGGTCTGGCCTACATTATTTCCGACGGTAAGGCGGTAGGGATTGAAGACGAGCGCTTCTTCACTCTCGGCTACGCCAACTGGTTTGGTCTGCCGGCACCTATCTGGATCACGGTCGTCTGTTTCATCGTTTTTGGCTTACTGCTCAATAAAACCACGTTTGGTCGTAACACGCTGGCCATTGGGGGGAATGAAGAGGCGGCACGTCTGGCTGGGGTTCCGGTCGTTCGTACCAAAATTATTATCTTTATTCTGTCCGGGCTGGTATCCGCCATCGCCGGGATTATCCTCGCATCTCGTATGACCAGCGGCCAGCCAATGACCTCAATCGGCTATGAGCTGATCGTGATTTCCGCGTGCGTGTTAGGGGGCGTTTCGCTTAAAGGCGGCATCGGAAAAATCTCATATGTGGTAGCCGGGGTGTTGATTCTGGGAACGGTTGAGAATGCAATGAACCTGCTGAACATCTCTCCGTTCGCACAGTATGTCGTACGTGGTCTGATCCTGCTGGCGGCGGTGATCTTCGACCGTTACAAGCAAAAAGCGAAGCGTACTGTTTGATGATTTAAACCCCAACTTTTTAGTCTAGCTTTAGCTCATCGCCAGCCGCTACCCGGCTGGCGATTGTTTTTCCAAATGGCGAGCATGGTCACACTGTCTATACTTATATCCGTCATACATCATATATACGGCGCGATCCGCGCGGCGTACAGACCATGATGAGGAGGATAACCGGGTGACAGCATCACTGATCTTACCCCCTGAACAATCTGCAAGCTGTGCTTATTTTTTTGATCTCGATGGGACACTGGCTGAGATCAAACCTTATCCAGACCAGGTCGTTGTCCCTCAGACAATCCTGCAGTTATTACATCAGTTGGCGACGCACAATGCGGGTGCGCTGGCATTGATTTCAGGGCGCTCGATGGCTGAGCTTGACGCGCTTACCACTCCCTTTCGTTTTCCGCTCGCCGGAGTGCATGGGGCAGAGCGCCGTGACATCAATGGTCAAACTCATATAGTGCGCCTGGCTGCGGCAATAGAGCGCGAAGCAGGAGAGCTATTAAGTACCGCCTTGGCGACGATGCCGGGTACAACGCTTGAAGCAAAAGGGATGGCGTTCGCACTGCACTATCGCCAGGCCCCGGAACATGAAGCGGCGCTAATTAATCTGGCTGAGTGCATCACGCACAGATGGCCGCAGTTGGCTTTACAGCACGGAAAATGCGTTGTGGAGATAAAACCAAAGGGTACGAACAAAGGTGACGCAATTGCCGCATTTATGCAGGAAGCACCTTTTGCCGGACGGGTCCCCGTTTTTTTTGGTGACGATCTGACGGACGAAACAGGATTTGGCGTGGTTAATCGCGCAGGGGGCATTTCCGTGAAGGTGGGGAATGGAGCGACGCAGGCGACATGGCGTCTGGATGGCGTGAGTGATGTCTGGCACTGGCTGGAACAAATTAACTCTTCGCAGCAAGAATCGAAAGCAACGAATAACAGAAGAGGTGGCTATGAGTCGTTTAGTCGTAGTATCTAATCGTATCGCCTCACCCGATGACAAAGGAAGCGCAGGTGGGCTTGCCGTCGGTGTGCTGGGCGCGTTGAAGGCTGCTGGTGGCCTGTGGTTTGGCTGGAGTGGGGACACGGGTAATGAGGACAAACCATTAAAAAAAGTCACGCGTGGCAACATTACCTGGGCTTCGTTTAATTTGAGTGAACAGGATTACGAAGAGTATTACTGCCAGTTTTCTAATGCGGTTTTATGGCCTGCATTTCATTATCGTCTTGATTTGGTACAGTTTCAGCGTCCTGCATGGGAGGGCTATCAGCGGGTGAATGCCTTGCTGGTAGATAAACTGCTGCCGCTGCTCAACGATGACGACATAATCTGGGTTCATGATTACCATCTGTTGCCGTTTGCCAGCGAACTGCGTAAACGCGGCGTGAATAACCGTATCGGTTTTTTCCTGCACATCCCTTTTCCGACGCCGGAAATCTTTAATGCCTTACCCCCACATCAGATGCTACTTGAGCAGATGTGTGATTTTGATTTACTCGGTTTCCAGACCGAGAACGATCGTCAGGCTTTTCTGGATTGTCTGGCAGCCCAGACTCAGGTAACCACTCAGAGCGAGCAGCACCACCGTGCATGGGGAAAAGCGTTTCGTACCCAGGTCTATCCCATCGGTATTGAGCCGGATGAGATCGCCCGCCAGGCATCCGGACCTTTGCCGCCGAAGCTGGCGCAACTGAAAGCAGAACTCAAAAATGTGCAGAATATCTTCTCCGTTGAGCGTCTGGATTATTCTAAAGGTTTGCCGGAGCGCTTTCAGGCCTATGAGGCTCTGCTGGAACACTATCCGCAGCACCACGGTAAAATTCGCTACACCCAGATAGCGCCAACTTCGCGTGAAGAGGTGCAGGCCTACCAGGATATTCGGCACCAACTGGAGACTGAAGCGGGGAGGATTAACGGTAAATATGGGCAGTTGGGCTGGACGCCGCTCTATTATCTGAATCAGTACTTTGATCGTAAATTGCTGATGAAAATCTTCCGCTACTCTGATGTAGGGCTGGTGACGCCGCTGCGAGATGGTATGAACCTGGTTGCGAAAGAATTCGTGGCCGCGCAGGATCCTGCCAACCCCGGCGTGCTGGTGTTATCGCAATTTGCCGGGGCCGCGAATGAGCTAACTGCCGCGCTTATTGTTAATCCTTATGACCGCGACGAAGTGGCTGGCGCATTAAACCAGGCTCTGACGATGCCGCTTGCTGAGCGTATCTCCCGCCACGCTGAGATGCTCGAAACTATCATTAAAAACGATATCGACAACTGGCAGGCGAGGTTCATTTGCGATCTGGAAAAAGTCATCCCACGTCAGAGTAAACAGCCATTGCCAGACAACGTTTCTCCCTGCACTAAACTGGCGTAACGCTCAGTAAACGCAGGTCAATCTCCAGCCAGTGGAACCAGCAGAACATCCACGTGGCTGGCACCGATCACGCTTTTTGCTGAGCAGGACGCGCGCGAAAAGAAGCTGTGGTTATGGTTGCCATAAATGACCAGATCGACCGCGTGTTTACGGCATACATCCAGAATATGTTCATTCAGTGCCCCATAGGTAATAAAGGTATGCTCAATGGGGTACTGTGCTTCTTTGCTGAGCTTGTCGATAAAATCCTGAGTCTCCTCTTGCATCACTTCGCGCAGGTCCTCCAGCATAGGTGCTGCAAACTGATTATACAGTTCAGGATCTGAGACCAGGGTTATCAGGCTAATACGAGCGTTGACAGGGCGAGCGATGGAAACCGCCTTGGCTAACAACTGCTGGCTTTCAGGGGTGGCGGCAACGGCCACAAGAATGTGTGTATAGCTCATAACTCGCTCCTTTTTTCAAGAATTATGAGAGGGTTTATCAGCATTGCTCGGCTTACTCCATACTGCAACGTTTCCTTCCCGGATAGTGTGAATGTCATCATGCTTATTCATTAATTATTCTTATAAATAGAATAATTGCGTCATATAACTTGTAAATACGTTCAGCTTACTTAAGTAAAACTCACCGCTAATGAAAACAATGTGTTAATTAAAAATTAACAAAAGTTAACATTTAATGGGTTATCACTACCCGGTATTAATTAATCACCCTTAATATTTAAGTCATTGTTTATAAAGGATTTAATTGAAATGGTGTTTTACATTAAATATGTGATCAAGCTCGCTATTTCACAACGTGATATTAACGTTTGTGAACAAAATACTATTCGCTTTTATTGCAAGAATATTCGTATGTCAGGAATTGAAATGGCGAATTTGAGGTTAAAAAATAAGCAAAGTAAAAGCTGTGCTGATGGATTTATGTTAAGTGTTTAGCTGGTTTATGTGATCTATGTCACATATTCTTCAAATTCGCAGCATAGCTACGTTGTATGTGTAACGGGCGGCGGGTAGAGTTGCGTCGAATTAGGAAAAATCTTAGACATTTGTAAGAATTGATGTGAGCTTGTAAGGGGCGCGGCTTTCTGAAAAGGGAATGTTTAGACAACGCGTAAGTGCCGTCACGCTGCTATGTATTTGACCTTTTGCTTTTTTTTTACCGGGCCTTCCCGGCGACATCACGGGGTGCGGTTTCACCGCATGAAAACAATGTTGGTTATTATGGATGCAAATAATGCATACATCCGAGTTGCTGAAACACATCTATGACATCAATTTGTCATATTTATTGCTTGCACAGCGTTTGATCGTTCAGGACAAAGCATCTGCGATGTTTCGCCTTGGTATCAGCGAAGAAATGGCGGACACGTTGGCAACATTAACACTTCCACAAATGGTCAAACTGGCTGAAACAAACCAACTGGTCTGTCATTTCCGTTTCGACGATCACCAGACCGTTACTCGCCTGACGCAAGACTCCCGCGTTGACGATCTTCAGCAAATTCATACCGGTATCATGCTTTCAACGCGACTGTTAAGCGACATCGATGAAGCAGCGCGCAAGAAAAGGGCTTGATGATGAGCGAAAAAAGCATTGTTCAGGAAGCGCGTGATATCCAGCTGGCAATGGAATTAATCACATTGGGCGCCCGTTTGCAAATGCTGGAAAGCGAAACGCAATTAAGCCGTGGCCGACTTATCAAGCTGTATAAAGAATTACGCGGCAGCCCTCCGCCAAAAGGGATGCTGCCTTTCTCCACCGACTGGTTTATGACGTGGGAACAAAACATTCATGCTTCGATGTTTTGCAACGCATGGCAATTCCTGCTCAAAACTGGTTTGTGCAGCGGCGTGGATGCCGTGATCAAAGCGTATCGTTTATATCTTGAGCAGTGCCCGCAGCCAGAAGAAGGGCCACTGCTGGCGTTAACTCGCGCATGGACGTTGGTGCGTTTTGTCGACAGCGGATTGCTGGAGTTGTCCCGATGCAATTGCTGCGGTGGGAATTTTATTACCCACGCTCACCAACCCGCAGGCAGCTTTGCCTGCAGTTTATGCCAACCGCCATCACGCGCCGTAAAAAGACGTAAACTTTCCCAGAATGCTGCCGATATTATTCCACAACTGCTGGATGAACAGATCGAACAGGCTGTTTAACTGATACGGTGTGGACAAACACTCCAGCAGCGGTAAGCGATTACCGCTGCTTTTTTTTGTCCTGACCTCGAGTTAACTGCCCGACTGCGCATCCTGTCATAGTCAATTGCGAAAGGATGATGTCGTGCTTATCTTATTAGGTTACCTGGTTGTTATTGGTACAGTTTTCGGCGGTTACATGATGACCGGCGGACACCTTGGGGCACTCTATCAACCGGCTGAGCTGGTGATTATCGGTGGCGCGGGTATTGGGGCATTCATCGTCGGCAATAACGGGAAAGCCATTAAGGGGACGATGAAAGCCATCCCGATGCTTTTTCGTCGATCAAAATACACCAAAGCGATGTATATGGATCTGCTGGCCCTGTTGTATCGCCTGATGGCCAAGTCACGTCAGCAGGGCATGTTCTCGCTTGAACGCGATATCGAAAACCCCAAAGAGAGTGAAATTTTCGCCAGCTATCCGCGCATTCTTGCTGATGCCGTGATGCTTGATTTCATTGTCGATTATCTGCGTCTGATCATCAGCGGCAACATGAACACGTTTGAAATTGAAGCGCTGATGGATGAAGAGATTGAGACGCACGAAAGTGAGGCCGAAGTCCCGGCCAACAGTCTGGCGATGGTGGGGGATTCATTACCGGCGTTCGGGATCGTGGCGGCGGTCATGGGGGTTGTCCATGCGCTGGCTTCTGCCGATCGTCCGGCGGCTGAACTGGGTTCGCTGATTGCACATGCCATGGTAGGGACATTCCTCGGAATTTTACTGGCCTATGGATTTATTTCTCCGCTTGCCAGCGTTCTGCGCCAGAAAAGCGCTGAAACCACCAAAATGATGCAGTGTGTGAAGATAACTCTGCTCTCCAATCTGAATGGTTACGCGCCGCCAATTGCCGTCGAATTTGGTCGTAAGACTCTGTATTCCAGCGAACGTCCATCGTTTATCGAACTGGAAGAGCATGTTCGTGCGGTGAGAAATCCAACTGCGCAGCAGACGACCGAGGACGCATGAAAAATCAGGCCCATCCCATTATCGTTGTAAAGCGACGCAAGCATAAAGGTCACGGTGGTGGGGCGCATGGTTCGTGGAAAATCGCCTACGCCGATTTTATGACCGCGATGATGGCCTTCTTTCTGGTGATGTGGCTCATTTCCATCTCTAGCCCTAAAGAATTGATCCAGATTGCCGAATATTTCCGTACGCCGCTGGCTACTGCGGTAACCGGGGGAAATCGTATTTCGAATAGCCAAAGTCCAATTCCTGGCGGCGGGGATGATTACACCCAGCAGCAGGGAGAGGTGAACAAGCAGCCGAATATCGATGATCTGAGAAAACGCATGGAACAAAGCCGCTTGAGCAAACTTCGCGGCGATCTCGATCAGTTGATTGAATCTGACCCCAAACTGCGTGCGCTGCGCCCGCATTTGAAAATTGATTTAGTTCAGGAAGGGCTGCGGATACAGATTATCGACAGTCAGAATCGCCCGATGTTTAAAACCGGTAGCGCTGAGGTGGAACCGTATATGCGCGATATCCTGCGAGCCATAGCGCCAGTGCTTAACGGCATTCCTAATCGAATCAGCCTTTCCGGCCATACGGATGATTACCCTTACGCCAATGGTGAAAAAGGGTATAGCAACTGGGAGTTGTCCGCCGATCGCGCTAACGCGTCGCGTCGCGAACTGGTTAGCGGCGGTCTGGATGATGGAAAAGTATTACGTGTGGTAGGTATGGCCGCCACGATGCGTCTGAGCGATCGCGGTCCTGAAGACGCTATCAACCGCCGTATTAGCCTGCTGGTTCTCAATAAGCAGGCGGAAGAGGCCATTTTGCATGAAAACGCTGAAAGCCAGAATGAGCCGGTAAGTGTCTTACAACAGCCAGCGGAACTCCCGCCGGCAAGCGTTCCCACATCGCCACCAGCCAATCCGAGGTGATAGCGTGAGCATGGATATAAGCGATTTTTATCAAACATTTTTTGATGAAGCTGACGAACTGTTGGCTGACATGGAGCAACACCTGCTTGATTTGGTTCCTGAAGCCCCGGATTCCGAACAGCTGAATGCAATTTTTCGTGCTGCGCACTCGATAAAAGGCGGGGCGGGCACCTTCGGCTTTACCATTTTGCAGGAAACGACCCATCTGATGGAAAACCTGCTGGATGAAGCGCGGCGTGGCGAGATGCAGCTCAATGCCGACATTATCAACCTGTTTTTGGAAACGAAAGATATTATGCAGGAACAGCTCGACGCCTATAAAAACTCAGAGGAGCCGGATGCCGCCAGCTTTGAGTACATTTGTAATGCGTTACGACAGTTAGCGCTCGAAGCGAAAGGTGAAACCGCACCGGCAGTCGTCAACACCGCAAAACTGAGCGTTGTTGACAGCGCTGCAATGCAGGAAGAGGCGGTTGCACAGCCTGAGTCTGCAAGCGAAGAGAGCAAGAAACGCATTATTCTCACGCGCCTGAAAGCCAATGAAGTGGATTTACTGGAAGAGGAACTGGGGAACCTGGCGACCTTAACCGATGTGGTGAAAGGGAGCGACACGTTGTCAGCAACGCTTGATGGCAACCTCGCAGAAGATGACATCATCGCGGTGCTGTGCTTTGTGATTGAAGCTGATCAGATTGAATTCGAAACCGTCAGCGCAGCGCCGGTAGCCGTTGAAACTGAAGCTGAAGCTGAAGCTGAAGCAGAAACGGTAGCCGTTGTCGCGAAGCCGCAGCCGGTTGCCGTTGCGCCAGCGGCGAAAGCCGCCGCCAGCGAAGCGCCAAACGGACGCGCGGAACGCGACAAACCCGCCCGTGCCAGCGAGTCAACCAGCATCCGCGTAGCGGTTGAGAAGGTCGATCAGCTCATTAACCTGGTCGGTGAGTTGGTCATCACCCAGTCTATGCTGGCACAACGTTCTAACGAACTGGATCCCGTCAATCATGGCGATCTCATCACCAGTATGGGTCAGTTACAACGTAACGCCCGCGACTTGCAAGAGTCGGTGATGTCGATTCGTATGATGCCCATGGAGTATGTGTTCAGCCGTTTTCCGCGTCTGGTGCGCGACCTGGCCGGTAAGCTGGGTAAACAGGTCGAACTGACACAGGTGGGAAGCTCAACCGAACTCGACAAGAGCCTGATTGAACGCATCATCGATCCGTTGACGCACCTGGTGCGTAACAGCCTCGATCACGGTATTGAACTGCCGGAAAAACGCCTTGAAGCCGGGAAAAGCCCAATCGGTAATCTGACGCTTTCCGCGGAGCACCAGGGCGGGAATATCTGTATTGAAGTCACTGATGATGGCGCCGGTCTGAACCGTGAACGAATCCTCGCCAAAGCTATCTCCCAGGGGATGCCGATCCACGAAAACATGAGCGATGACGAAGTCGGTATGCTGATCTTCGCCCCGGGCTTCTCGACCGCTGAACAGGTGACGGATGTCTCTGGCCGCGGCGTGGGTATGGATGTGGTGAAGCGAAATATCCAGGAGATGGGGGGCCATGTTGAGATCCAGTCCAAACAGGGACAGGGGACGACTATCCGAATTCTGCTGCCGCTGACGCTGGCGATCCTCGACGGCATGTCCGTGCGCGTGGCCGACGAAGTCTTTATTCTGCCGCTGAATGCCGTTATGGAATCACTGCAACCGCGCGAAGAAGATCTCCATCCGCTGGCCGGAGGAGAGCGCGTGCTGGAAGTGCGTGGCGAATATTTACCGCTGGTTGAGCTGTGGAAAGTCTTTGAGGTTGAAGGCGCAAAAACCGAAGCGACTCAAGGTATTGTGGTGATTTTGCAAAGTGCAGGGCGTCGCTACGCGCTGCTGGTTGATCAGTTAATTGGTCAACACCAGGTGGTCGTCAAAAACCTGGAAAGCAACTACCGCAAAGTGCCAGGTATTTCTGCAGCAACGATCCTCGGCGACGGCAGCGTCGCGCTGATTGTCGATGTCTCTGCATTGCAGGGATTAAACCGCGAACAACGTGTGGCGATCACAGCCGCCTGATTGAGTGAGAAGGGAATAATATGACCGGTATGAGTAATGTAACTAAACTGGCCGGCGAACCGTCAGGTCAGGAATTCCTCGTGTTTACGCTGGGGGATGAAGAGTACGGTATCGATATCCTGAAAGTGCAGGAAATCCGTGGGTACGATCAGGTGACGCGTATTGCTAACACGCCTGCGTTTATCAAAGGTGTCACCAATCTGCGCGGTGTGATTGTGCCGATTGTTGACCTGCGCGTGAAGTTTAGCCAGAGCGATGTGGACTACAACGAAAACACCGTGGTGATTGTGCTGAATCTGGGCCAGCGGGTGGTCGGGATTGTGGTCGATGGCGTCTCGGATGTGCTGTCGCTGACAACGGATCAAATCCGTCCGGCGCCAGAATTTGCCGTAACGCTGTCGACGGAATACCTGACGGGACTGGGGGCGCTGGGTGACCGGATGCTGATCCTGGTTAACATTGAGAAGCTGCTCAATAGCGAAGAAATGGCGCTGCTTGATATTGCCGCCAGTCACGTCGCGTAACCGCTATACCGTATCTGGCCTACAATGATTGCTGTTGTAGGCCGGATACGCGTAACGCATCCGGCAGATTTCCCCTTACGCTTCCCGCTCAACCAGCTCCGGTTCTTCTTCCAGTAAACCTTCATCTTGTGCCAGCATCGCCGTTGCAATCCCGTTACCTAATACGTTGATTGCTGAACGTCCCATATCCAGGAAGTGGTCAATACCCATCAGTAACAGAATCCCGGCAACCGGAATATTAAAGCTCGGAATGGTTGCTGCCAGCACCACCAGCGCAGAACGCGGCACGCCGGCAATCCCTTTTGACGCCAGCATCAGCGTCAGCATCAGGACGGTGATTTCTGCAAAGGAGAGGTGAATGTTATAGGCCTGCGCGATAAACATCGAGGCAAATGAACAGTAAACCATCGAGCCGACCAGGTTAAATGAATAACCGATAGGCAATACAAATGACACGATGTTAGGCGAGCAACCAAATTTGGTTAATTGCTCCAGCGTTTTTGGATAGGCGGCTTCCGAGCTGCTGGTAGTAAATGCGACCAGAACCGGATCTTTCAGCATGCTTACCAGACGAAAAACCTCTTTTTTCAGCATGACATAACCGACGGCCAGCAGAACCAGGCAGGTCAGCAAAATAGCCACATAGTAGCCGCCGATGAACGACGCATAGTTAAGCAGGATCCCCAAACCCTGGGTGGAGATAACGGAGGAAATGGCGGCGAAAATGGCCAGCGGCGCAACGTACATCACGTAGCCAGTCACCTTAAGCATAATGTGGGAGACCACATCCAGCGCGGCAACCAGCGGGGCATTGAACTTCTCACCAAGGGATGCGCCACCAATACCGAAGAACATCGAGAACACCACAATTTGCAGGATCTCATTGTTGGCCATCGCCTCGGCTATGCTGGTTGGGATGGTGTGAGTCAGAAAACCTTTCAGGCTCATGCCGCTCACGGCCAGGCCGGTATCAGTGGCTTCCAGCGGGATCGCCAGGTTCAGCCCGCTGCCGGGTTGCTCAAGAGAAACCACAAACAGACCGACCAGAATAGACAGTATGGAAGAGCTGATAAACCAGATCATCGCTTTGCCGCCTACGCGCCCGATGGTGGACGTTTCCCCCAGGCGCATAATACCGACGGTCAGGGTGCTGAATACTAAAGGTGCGATCACCATTTTAATCAGGCGCAAAAAGATGTCGGTGAGAAGCGTAATATTATCGGCCCAGGCGGTCACTACGCTGGGGGCGGCATAAGAGTGGATCACCGCCCCTGACAGGATCCCCGCCAGCATGAAGATCACGATAAACAACGTGAGTTTGTTTGCATTTGCCACTAAAAAGCCCTCAGTAAGGATTTAACATTTATTGTTCGGTTACTCATTTTTTATATTTATTAATTGGTAACTAAGTATTCATCATATAAATTGAATTAAAGCGCCAGCTGATACAACTTTTTTTAATTTTTTATCCATTTTGTTGTGGTGCAGAGGATATGTATTTGTGATCCTGGTCACGAAATAATGACTATTTCATCCAATATGACCGCGTCCACAGATAAATTTGAATGTTATTCACATGATAATTGTGACGTTTTTATGTGAATGATTTGTGGTTGCCGTACACCCGTCTTCCCCTCCTTCCGCGAGGCTTCACGTCCCTTCAGGATTTCCTTTTCGCAAACGTAAAGTTATCTCAGCGACTGCCGATAACGTTGATAACTCGTTTTCAGGAAGGTGCCTTATGTTTAACCGTATCCGCGTTGTCACAATGCTGATGATGGTGCTGGGGGTTTTCGCACTGCTACAGCTTGTTTCCGGTGGTCTGTTGTTTTCTTCATTGCAGCAGAATCAGCAAAGTTTTGTTATTTCTAACGATCTTCGACAGCAGCAAAGTGAACTCACCTCAACATGGGATCTGATGCTGCAAACACGTATCAATTTAAGCCGTTCTTCTGCACGCATGATGATGGACGCGTCCAACCAGCAAAGCAGCGCGAAAAACGATCTGCTGAAGAATGCGAAAGCATCGTTGGCGCAGGCCGAAACACATTACGCAAAATTTAAGAACATCACACCGTTACCCGAGATGGCAGAAGCCAGCGGCAACGTTGAGGAGAAATATCAGCAGTACCATGTGGCCTTAACAGAACTGGTTCAGTTTCTGGAGAACGGCAATATGGACGCCTATTTCGCGCAACCGACTCAGGGAATGCAAAACGCGCTCGGTGAGGCGCTGGGCAAGTACGCCAGCGTTAGCGAAAAGCTTTACGCTCAGGCATTCGATAAAAGTGCGCGGGATTACCATTTCGCCCAATGGCAGCTTGGCGTGCTGGCCGTAGTGCTGGTGCTGATTCTGGTGGTGGTGTGGTACGGCATCCGCCATACCCTGCTTAATCCTCTGTCTCGCGTCATTGCCCATATTCGGGAAATCGCCAGCGGTAACCTGACCGCGACCCTGGCCGTCAGCGGTCGTAATGAAATCGGCGAGCTGGCCAGTACGGTTGATCATATGCAGCGCTCGCTGACGGAAACCGTCACCCTGGTACGTGAAGGTTCTGATGCGATTTATTCCGGGACCAGCGAAATTGCCAGCGGGAACACCGACCTTTCATCTCGTACTGAACAGCAGGCCTCTGCGCTGGAAGAGACCGCAGCCAGCATGGAACAGTTGACCGCAACCGTGAAGCAAAATGCGGACAACGCGCGTCAGGCCTCGCAACTGGCGAAAAGCGCCTCCGATACCGCACAGCATGGCGGCAAAGTGGTTGATAGCGTGGTGAACACCATGCACGAAATCGCCGATAGCTCGAAGAAAATCGCCGACATCATCAGCGTTATTGATGGTATTGCTTTTCAGACCAACATTCTCGCACTGAACGCGGCGGTTGAAGCGGCGCGTGCCGGTGAACAAGGCCGTGGCTTTGCTGTGGTTGCGGGCGAAGTGCGTAATCTGGCAAGTCGCAGTGCGCAGGCGGCGAAAGAGATCAAAGCGTTGATTGAGGATTCGGTTTCCCGAGTGGATACCGGGTCCGTATTGGTAGAAAGCGCAGGCGAAACGATGAACGACATCGTAAATGCCGTAACGCGGGTGACCGACATTATGGGCGAGATTGCCTCGGCCTCCGACGAGCAAAGCCGGGGGATTGATCAGGTGGCGCTCGCGGTATCCGAGATGGATCGCGTTACGCAGCAGAACGCCTCGTTGGTACAGGAATCGGCTGCCGCTGCCGCTGCTCTTGAAGAACAGGCCAGCCGCCTGACGCAGTCGGTGTCGACTTTCCGCCTTGCGTCACGTCCGGCGTCTGCTAAGCCGCGCGATACACGATTACCTGCAACGGCGGCCGCATCCTATCCGCGCCAGAACAATGAGCAAGATACGAATTGGGAAACATTTTGACTGATAGTTAAACCGCGGCCAGTGCCGCCCAATGGGAGCGTTGATGTTTAATCGTATTCGAATTTCGACCACGCTGTTTTTGATTTTAATCCTCTGCGGTGTTTTGCAGATTGGCAGTAATGGCTTGTCCTTCTGGGCATTTCGGGACGGTTTTCAGAACCTGAATCAGGTCGAACGAAGTAATCAGCAACGCGCTGCGCTGGCCCAAACCCGCGCTGTGTTATTACAGGCCAGTACGGCCCTTAATAAGGCAGGGACGCTGACCGCCCTGAGCTATCCGCCAGAGGATATCAACACGCTGATGACCCTCGCACGTGATAGCCTGGCGCAGTCTGAATTGATGTTTAAACGCTTTATGGCGACATCGGATACGACGGCACAAGGGAAGGCGCTGTTTGGCGCAACGGAGAAAAGTTACAGCCAGTGGCACAGCGCTCTCGCGCATCAGGCCACCTGGCTTGAAAACAATCAGTTGTCAGATTTTCTGACCGCGCCGGTGCAGGCTGCTCAGGATGCTTTTGATGCAAATGTGAATGCGTGGCAGAGCAACATCGATCGCGTGTTGCAAACGGCAGGAGAGCAGAGCCAGCGAAATTACCATATGTCGGGGGTGATTTTCGCCACCATGGTGGTACTGGCGGCACTGCTCACCAGCGGTGCGCTGTACTGGTCGCGCAAGATGATTGTCCAGCCGCTGGCGATCGTGGGCAGTCATTTCGACAGCATTGCCGCGGGTAATCTGGCCCGGCCGGTAGCGGTTTATGGGCGCAATGAGATCTCAGCCATTTTTGCCAGTCTGAAGAAGATGCAGCAGGCACTGCGTGAAACGGTAAGCGAAGTACGCCAGGGCAGCTCAGCCATGCATAGCGGTATTTCAGAAATCGCGATGGGTAATAACGATTTGTCTTCGCGCACTGAACAGCAGGCGGCCGCGCTGGCGCAAACGGCAGCCAGCATGGAACAACTGACCGCCACCGTAGGACAGAATGCGGATAACGCGCGCCAGGCGTCAGGAATTGCCAAAAGTGCGGCAGATACAGCGAATAAAGGCGGCGAACAGACCTCCCGGGTCGCCAGCACCATGCATGAGATTTCCGCGAGCTCGCAGAAAATTGGCGACATCATCGGCGTGATTGACAGCATTGCCTTTCAGACCAATATCCTCGCGCTGAATGCTGCGGTTGAGGCCGCTCGCGCGGGTGAGCAGGGGCGTGGTTTTGCCGTGGTTGCAGGTGAAGTGCGCAATCTGGCAAGCCGTAGCGCACAGGCGGCGAAAGAAATTAAGGGGCTCATTGAGGAGTCTGTCACCCGAGTGCATCAGGGCTCGCAGTTGGTTGATATGGCTGCGCGCACCATGACGGAAATTGTCAGCTCGGTTACCCGGGTTAACGACATCATGGGCGAGATTGCCTCTGCTTCTGATGAACAGCGCAGAGGCATCGAGCAGGTGGCGCAGGCCGTCAGCCAGATGGACTCTGTGACGCAGCAAAACGCCGGGCTGGTGGAAGAAGCCGCATCCGCCACCGGACAACTTGCCATGCAGGCCGATAATCTTTCTGCCTGTGTCGCATTTTTTAAGCTTGAAGAGCAAACCGTAGCAAAACAAGAATTGGCGCAGCCGCAGGTTGTGCCCGTTGTATCCTGAATGTGATTGAGAAGGCGCTATGACATCATCTCTGCCCCCTGGGCAAACGTCATTATTGTTACAGATGACACAGCGCCTCGCGCTGTCTGACGCGCATTTTCGTCGGATATGTCAATTAATCTACCAGCGTGCGGGGATCGTACTGGCCGACCATAAGCGGGACATGGTTTATAACCGCCTGGTCCGCCGTCTGCGAACCCTGGGACTGGATGACTTTGGTCGCTATCTCAGCATGCTGGAAGCTAACCAGAACAGTGCTGAGTGGCAGGCTTTTATTAACTCTCTGACTACCAATCTGACCGCATTTTTTCGCGAAGGGCATCATTTTCCAGTGCTGTCAGATCATGCTCGTCGGCGCAGCGGTGAATACCGTGTCTGGAGCGCGGCGGCGTCAACCGGAGAAGAGCCGTACAGCATTGCGATTACGCTCGCCGATACCTTAGGTATGGCTCCGGGCCGCTGGCGTGTTTTTGCCAGCGACATTGATACCGAAGTGCTGGAAAAAGCCAGAAGCGGCATCTACCGCCTTGATGAGCTAAAGACGCTGTCACCGCAGCAGCTACAGCGTTATTTCATGCGCGGCACCGGACCGCATGAAGGACTGGTACGCGTTCGGCAGGAACTGGCGGGACATGTTGAATTTTCCAGCGTGAATTTACTGGATAAGCAGTACAACGTGCCAGGCCCCTTCGATGCCATATTTTGCCGTAACGTAATGATCTATTTCGACAAAACGACGCAGCAGGACATTTTGCACCGTTTTGTTCCACTTCTTAAACCAGATGGGCTGCTGTTTGCAGGTCATTCAGAAAACTTTAGCAACCTCGTGCGCGAGTTTAGCTTGCGTGGACAGACGGTGTATGCGCATGCGCCAGGTAAGGATAAAGCATGAGTAAAATCAGGGTTTTATCGGTTGATGATTCTGCACTGATGCGTCAAATCATGACCGAAATTATTAACAGCCACAGTGATATGGAAATGGTGGCGACGGCGCCGGATCCGTTGGTTGCCCGGGATTTAATCAAAAAATTCAATCCCGACGTCCTGACGCTGGATGTGGAAATGCCGCGCATGGACGGCCTCGACTTTCTTGAGAAGCTGATGCGTCTGCGTCCGATGCCAGTGGTTATGGTCTCTTCGCTGACCGGTAAAGGTTCTGAGGTCACGCTGCGGGCGCTGGAGTTGGGGGCGATTGATTTTGTCACCAAACCACAGTTGGGGATCCGTGAAGGGATGTTGGCCTACAGCGAAATGATCGCTGAGAAGATCCGCACCGCGTCGCGGGCAAAACTGGCGGCCCACAAACCCATGACGGCACAGGTGACCTTGAAAGCGGGACCGTTACTCAGTTCTGAAAAACTGCTGGCGATTGGCGCCTCAACCGGAGGAACAGAGGCAATTCGCCATGTACTCCAGCCATTGCCGCTTTCAAGTCCCGGTATTCTTATTACCCAGCATATGCCGCCAGGATTTACCCGCTCATTCGCCGAGCGTCTGAACAAACTGTGTCAGATCACCGTGAAAGAGGCTGAAGATGGGGAGCGCGTGCTCCCAGGGCATGCGTATATCGCCCCTGGTGACAAGCATATGGAACTGGCGCGCAGCGGGGCGAACTACCAGATAAAAATTCATGATGGTCCACCGGTTAACCGGCATCGGCCTTCAGTGGATGTGCTGTTCCATTCGGTGGCAAAACATGCGGGGCGTAATGCCGTGGGAGTGATCCTGACGGGTATGGGCAACGATGGCGCCGCCGGAATGTTAGCGATGAACCAGGCGGGTGCCTGGACCATTGCGCAAAACGAAGCAAGTTGTGTGGTGTTCGGCATGCCGCGCGAGGCCATCAATATGGGTGGCGTAAGCGAAGTGGTCGATCTTAGCCAGGTAAGCCAGCAAATGCTGGCGAAAATCAGTGCCGGACAGGCAATACGTATTTGAATCAGGAGTTTATTTTTTATGGCGGATAAAGAGCTTAAGTTTTTGGTTGTGGATGACTTTTCCACCATGCGTCGCATCGTGCGTAACCTGCTCAAAGAACTGGGTTTCAACAATGTTGAAGAGGCCGAAGACGGCGTGGACGCGCTGAATAAGCTACAGGCTGGGGGATTTGGTTTTGTCATTTCCGACTGGAATATGCCGAACATGGATGGCCTGGAACTGCTGAAAACCATTCGCGCTGATGGCGGAATGTCGGCCCTGCCGGTGCTGATGGTTACGGCGGAAGCGAAGAAAGAGAATATCATTGCGGCGGCACAGGCTGGCGCCAGTGGTTATGTCGTGAAACCGTTCACGGCGGCGACGCTAGAAGAGAAACTCAATAAAATCTTTGAGAAACTGGGCATGTGAGGGTGTGATAATGATGATGCAACCACAAATTAAACCTGCTGACGAACATTCAGCCGGGGACATCATCGCGCGCATCGGCAGTTTGACCCGAATGCTGCGCGACAGCCTGCGTGAACTGGGGCTGGATCAGGCCATTGCCGAAGCGGCAGAAGCGATTCCCGATGCCCGCGATCGTCTTGATTACGTTGTGCAGATGACCGCACAGGCGGCCGAGCGCGCGCTGAACAGCGTGGAAGCTTCGCAGCCGCACCAGGACGCGATGGAAAAAGGGGCCAAAGACCTGACCAAACGCTGGGATGAATGGTTCGAAAATCCGATCGAGCTGTCTGATGCTCGTGAACTGGTCACCGATACCCGCCAGTTCCTGGGTGATGTGCCAGGGCATACCAGCTTTACTAACGCTCAACTGCTGGACATCATGATGGCGCAGGATTTCCAGGACCTCACCGGTCAGGTCATCAAGCGCATGATGGATGTTATCCAGGAGATTGAACGTCAGCTGCTGATGGTTCTGCTGGAAAACATTCCAGAGCAGGGCGCTCGTCCAAAACGTGAAAACGAAAGCTTGCTTAACGGCCCGCAGGTTGACACCTCAAAAGCCGGCGTGGTGGCAAGTCAGGATCAGGTTGATGACCTGCTGGATAGCCTCGGGTTCTGATCCGTAGCGTTTTTATTTGCTGGCCCGGCAGGCGCTCGCCGCCGGGCATTCTAACCGATAACGGCTTGCGCGTTATCCGGCCTACAGATACCTATCGTTCTCTTTACTTAATATCCATTTTTACGGTGACGTTGCCTTCATATTTACCGGCTACCGGTTTCCTCTCGGTGGTGCTCACTGGGGCGGCGGTCATTTTAATTACGCCGTTGCCCTGTTCATCCAGGGTTATCGGGAAGTCAAACGAGCCATCGAGCTTGACGGCTGTATCGTTGTCGTCATACATCCTGACGCCGATATCGTCGCGGCCTAACATTTTGGCAATGTAGCCGTCGCTGCCGCTATTCCCGTGGTCGGCGGTTAGGGTCATTTTGATTTTGTCCTGATTATCTGTGGCGGGATTGTCACAATGGTAAGAGATATCGACCGATTTAATGCCATTAGCAGGCGGAACGCCTGGCGTGGTAAATGCGCTGGTAGTGAGAACCGGAAACTCAACCTCAATCTGACTCCCCGCGTTAATGGTGCAACTGAGCGGGGCGCGGAGAACGCCGCCGAGGCGAATCTCGGACACCTTCTCAGGTACGGTACAGCCGTTAGGATTGTTGCTGGAACCGTAGTACAGGCAGGCATAGTTTTCCACGACGGTTTGTGGCTGGAAAATCTCTTCACCAAACACCGGTTTTTTAAGATAGAAAGTGGCGGCAATGACATTCCACTGAAACTGGCGTTTTACCGTGCTGGCGCCGACAGGCCGGGTTTCATCACTGCATACGGATTGCTGTGATTCCGTGGATTTTGTGTTGGCGTCGGCATATTTCTTCATGGTCCGGTTGGGGGTGTAATCGGTAATGTCGATATTGACCATGTTATTACCATCCTGGTGATTGATGGCATCAGGATATCCTGCCAGCTTAACATCCAGCTTTTCGGTGAGGAAACCAACGCCCTCTCTTGAAGTCCCTGACGGTAATGGACTACCAGCAAAAGATATGGAATAAACAGTGGCCCCGCTGTCGATTGGCATGTTTGATGGGCAGCGACAGTTGGCGGTGATAGGCCCACCCGCAGAGACAATGTGTCCCGCATTGTGTGTCATTCCGGAAAGATTGTTGGCCGCCACGACGTCTTGTTCGATATGGGTCGTATAGATGCCCGGCGAGCTAAAGCAGCTTTGTAGTGGCGTAGCTGCGCAAGATCCTGCGGCGTTGAAGAGTATCAGACCGGCGAGCCCGCGCTTTTGGTTAAGGCTGAGCATGTTTTTTCTCCTGAAGACACTGTGCGCGCGTGTTACGTATTCCCGTTGGGTTGTTACTATCAGAATCGGTTGCCAGAGCCAGCGTTGCACGGCACTGCTGTTCTGGCCCATCGCCCCATTTCACCGTAATGGTCATGCCATCGGTGATACCTGCCAGGTAGAGCACGCCGTTTTCATCGACAATACCGGTTTGTGTTTGCCCATCGACACTAGCAAACGCGCCAAAGGGGACGGGACTGCCGCTTTCACGCCGCAAGGTGACCAGTACACGATAACCAACCCAGGTGCTGAAATGGGCGGTGACGGCTGCGTTGCGGGTGGGAACCACGGTGACGACGGTGGCATTGGTATCGACATCATCCGGCAATGTGGTGGTGTCCAGCACAATGCGATTTTCCTGATAGGCGGAAAGGGATGGAATGATCGCGTTGCCAAAGCTATCGCTCTGCACGCCACGCTGATTCTGAAAGCGCAAGCCGGAAGCCTCATCGGTATCGACGATGGCAAATTCGCTACTTAACGGCTGTGCCAGGGTGACGCCGTGAGGATGCGCCACTACTGCGCCGCTGACGCTGTAGCTGATCTGTCGGGAATCGTCAGACGCATAATAATAGCCGCCGCTTAAGTTGGCGTACTGCGAGCGGTAGGTGCTGTAAATGCTGCTGTTACCCGTGCCGTCATGGTTGGTGTGGCTCTGCTGTAGTGAATAACTCAAGCGCTGGTCGTCAAGTAATGTGCCGCCCAGCCCAACATTCTGGTTGGTATCGCCGCGTTGGCTGTTGCTGATGTTATAGCTCGCCCAGCTATTCGGCAGCCAGCGGCTCAGCGGCACACTAAGGCTGAAGGAGACGATTCGATCGCTGTCGCTATCGTCATTTTTGCTGTAGGTATAGGCCAGATGGTAGCTGATGCCGTTGACGGTGGTGCTAAAGCCTGCGGATAAATTACGTTCTTTGCGTGAGGTTCCCCAGTAATCCTGTTGGTAGCCGTTAAGATACAGGCTGCTGGAGAAAATGCTTTGGCTGATGCTGGCCTGAATGCGGTTACGTTTATTGTACTGATAGCGCCAGTCATCATCGCCATTATCATCTATTCTCTGATTGGCATCAGCAAAGCTGTAATAGCCGCTGGTGGAATAACGATAACTGGCCAGTGTGATGTTGGTGTCGGTAGTTTCAATATTTTTGCTGTACAGCAAGCGGTAAGACTGCCCATCGTGCTGTTCACCGTTATCCAGCGTGGTTTTTGCCCAGGTGACATCTGCGGAAACAGATCCAATAGTGCCCAGCGCGACGCCGACGCCGCCAACGCCAGCCTGATAATCCTCCGCAGCCGTTAGCCCACCAAACAACGTGAAAATATTGTTCAGACCATAAATGGCGCTGCCCTGCACAAACATCGGTTCTTTGTCGCCGCTGTTGTTATTGGCACGATAACGGGCGGCAGTGACTTCATATTTTACCCGACCAGGGCGCAGCATGACCGCCACGCTGGAGTAGGGTTGGGTAAAGTGGCGCTCGCTGCCATCGGCTTCTTTAATCGTTACTTCCATATCACCGCTGTTAGAGGTGGACGAGATATCGTTAATTTCAAACGCCCCCGGCGCGACGTTAGCCTGATAAATCAGGTAGCCATTTTGCCGCACGGAGACTTCAGCATTGCTGTTGGCAATACCGCGAATGGTTGGCGCGAAGCCTCGCTGGCTAAAGGGCAGCATATTCTCGTCGGAAGCGAGGTTAACGCCCTGATATTGCACGCTGTCGAACACCTCACCACGGGTGCTGTTTTCACCAGCGGTGAACTGAGACTTGAGAAATTGTACGTCATGCTGAATATAAGTTTGCAGCGACTGCCAGGACTGTTCATCGTCGTTTTTGCCCCAGGTGGCATAATTACGCAACCGCCAGCCGCCGAGATTTAGCCCACTTTGTAGATTCAGGTATTGGTTTTTGTCAGTGCCGCCATTGCCGCTGTCATTTTGCGAGCCAGAAAATGCATAGTTGGCAAACAGAACCGGCACGCCGTTGTCCCAGCGCGAAGGATCTACCGAGCCGCGGCTGTGTTCATCCAGCGCCGCCTGCGGCATACTGATACGCAGCATCATGGCGTTAAAATCGAAGATCGCCGTGGCTGCCGTAATGTACTCCCCCAGTGCTTTGGGCAGTGGTTTATCAGTGGGCAGTGCGGCCAGTTCGCTAAAGGCCTCCACGCGTACGCCCCAGTCGCGCAGCATCGCGGGGGTAATCTGCGGCTGTAATTCGCCGCTGGCGTCGTTGAGGTAGTTGATATCCTGCTGTTTTGAACGCTGCTTGTTAATCACAATCGTTGATGAGTAAGTCCCGGGGAGCTGCGCTTTATTGTTGGAAAACAATGATAGATCAACATCCTCGTGCAGCGCCGCATCGCCTTCCAGCCCGGTGGGTGGAAAGTAGTATTCGCGGGCGTACGGCTGAGTTGAGAACAAAAGCAGAACCGCACCTAGCGCTTGTAATAGCGGGTTGAGCCGCCAGTGTGGCTGGGGCTGTGTCAACGTTTTTACCATTCGAATTATCCCTTTGACAGCGAGGTAGTAAAGGGAGGGGTCGCGTTGCCGTAATCGCTAATACAGCGCCAGGTGACCGATTGCCCGTTGGCATTGGCCGGTAGCGGGATCTCCGCGCTGCTTTTTGGTGTCACCATGTCGGCTTTTTTAAGCAGTGTGCCACCCAGCTTCACAGAGTCGAAGATGCTGTGGAAAGCTCCCTCGTTGACCACGCGCAGGACGTTGCCGTTACGGCTAAAACGCAGGTTTTTGCAGTTTTCGCCCGGCGAACCTGCCAGACCTTTGGGGCGAAAGAACAGTTTGAGTCGGGTTTTATAAATCAGCCGGAGGACGTTTTTGTCGATACTGCCATCTTCTTTGGCGACGGCGGGTATCGTACGGACGTTAATGTAAAATAGTGACTCTTTGTCCTGGGCGACGGCTGCGCCTGACCAGGCGATACGCAGGTTTTGCTCTTTTTGCGGGTCAAGGCGAAACAGCGGCGGGGTAATAATAAAGGGGCCACGGGTTTTCCCGTCGCCGGTGTCGGTCCATGACTGAACCAGCCACGGTAATTCGTTATCCTCGTTAGCGAGCGATAATGCGACCTCTTTTTTATTGGCATCGTAAACGACACGGGTGCGACCAATACGAATACCTGCTGCATCGCAGGGAGCCACGGTGCTAATGATAAGAGGCAGCAGCAAAAAAGCAGATGAAATTATTTTACGCATCGCAAATCCCTGCGAAATAGCGAAAGAACCCGTTAAACAGAGCCAATGGCGACTGGCTCTGTTTAATATTAAACAACGGTCTGTATTGCGGTGTGATTAACGATAGACAATATTCACGGTCATATCGGCGTCTGCCGCACCCGCGGTAGTGACCGCTGCGAAGGATTTATAGCGGGCATTAAACTCAGCAATAATGGCATCACCCGCTGTATCGGGCAGGTCGATATAGACCTGGCCTTCGGTGGCGTCCATCGTTAACAATGTCGTATCTGCACCCGCAGGTGAAACGGCAATACCCACACCGGTGGCAACTGGGTTACTGCCGCCAGGGTTTTCAGCCGCGGCGGTAATCGCGCTGACATCCAGTAAGCTGGAGCTGCCTGTTAACGCGTGGGTACCTTGAAAGGTGAGTTGCACTTGTGGCAGACCTGTGGTGGCAACCGGGCAGTTTTTCAGCACAATAGTAAACGGTTTCAACGGCGACTCGGTACCTACGTTGCCTTCGTTAAACAACGACGTTGGATAAGTCCCTAAAGGAACGGTGCTATCGGTATCTGTATCGCCCTCAATGACACAACTTGGCTCTATCAGTTCACCGGTGAAATGAATCTTTCCGGCATTGGCTTCATCAGCGAATGCACTACTGGTGGTCGCCATCGTGAGAATGACTGCGGATATTAATTTATAACGTAACTTCATGTTAACAAACTCCATCTGTTAATAATATTATTAATCCATTCACTGTAATTCTACTTAAGAGATTGATAATCTTTTAGTGAATAGCGTAACCGGTGTATCAATCCCTGCTATTAGATATAAGCCTTGCTGATTTTTGCGGATTATAATTTGATTTCTTTTTTTATCAATAGCGCATAAGATCTATTTTTAATTGTTTGGTGATATTTATGTGTTAATGTTTATTAATTTGTTTTTAATATGGTGTGGGGTGTGCGTTTATTATAAAATAATAAATGTAAATCCTATGGTGCGTAAACAGTTTGCGTAGAATGATTCACCTATATATATTCCCTTCACTAATAGCCTACGAGAACCGGTTGAATGCCTGGATGAAGTGGGTTCATCTGCACGGCGTATATCCTCTTTTTTATGCCATAACTTGGCGGTTATTTGCCGAAATGATGCTGAGGTCACAGCAGGTTACGCCTGAGTGACAGTGCGATATATAGACTTGTCATAATAATTGCAGTTAAATGGTTATCGGTGCAAGGCAATATATTATGTCAGTAGGTTATTTATCGATATCCCGAGTGTTTTTACTCGAATAGCGGCGGGGGAGATATGCGAATTTTACGTGAGAATGATTTTTTTCATTCAGAGCAACATGCGTTTTGTCTTTTTTCGATGAATAACCAATTAATGGAAGGTGTGCACGGGCATGATTTTGATGAATTGGTGATTGTCCGTAGCGGTAGCGGGTTTCATATTATTAATGACTTGGTTCGTTTTATCTGTCAGGGTGACTTTTTTTTAGTGACCGCTAACGATACCCATAGTTATGTTTCAACTAATAATCTGTTGGTTATTAATATATTGATTCGTCGCCCGCGCAGTTTTCATTTTTTACAGCACATTGATAATTTGCTCGATTGTATAAAAGAAAAACTTCTACAGCCTACCGCGCTGGCGTTAACTCAGGGAGCGCTGGCGCGTATTGAGGTATTGAGCCAGGAGATAATCTCACGTAACGAGAGTAACTATGACGTGCTCTATTTTTCATTGTGTGAAGTCGCTTTGCTGAACATCATCAACACGCTTTGCCAGTGCGACCGCCAAACCGAGGCGCTTAGCCCTGATGAGCGAGGGCGAGCCAACCTGATCCGTATGCTCAAGACCAGTAGCTTGCGTCATTTGGACTGGAATGTGTTGAGTGATGATAACGGTGTCGCCAGGCGCACGATGTATCGCTTAATTAAGCGAGTGACCGGTTATACTCCGGTTAAATTCCAGATGTTGTATCGTGTATTAAAAGCTCAAGAATTACTGCGCACTACGGATAAAACCATCAGTGAAATTGCGGCACGTTGTGGTTTTATGAATGCGATCAGGTTGACTGAATCGTACCGACGGTATTTTCATTATCCTCCAAGCCATGAACGTGAACTTCATTCACGAGTTTTAATAGCGATTTAATTGTTAGGTTAATAACAATAAAAAATTATTACTACCATCCATCGTGACGGGGGTAGGCCATACGCTTATTTCTCGCCATACTGTCTGTAAATTTAAGGGAATCGTTATGTCAAAAAATAAAACACCTAACCCCTGGTATATTGGGGTGGTGTCTGGAATGGCATCATATATTGATTCGGCGGCTATTGTTTCCAGTGGTACAGCCTTAGTCATTTATCAAAAAACAATGGGTATTACTGCACTACAAATTGGCATTTTATCTGGATTATTAACGCTGAGTATTGCCGCTGGGGCTTTTGGTGGCGGTCGTCTTGGAGACCGTATTGGTCGTCGTAATGTTTTTATTATTACGATGGCGATGATTTTTATCGGCACGCTAGCGCTGGCCTTTGGTTTGAACTTCCCGTTCCTGGTGCTGGGCACACTCTTGGTGGGGCTGGCGACAGGGGCTGATTTACCCGTCTCTCTGGCGACTATCTCCGAAGCGGCGAACGATGAAAACCGCGGCAAGATTATCGGCTTGTCCAATTTACTCTGGCTGGTGGGAATTGGCGCCACGATGGGGATCTCCGCTATCGTCGGCGACTGGGGGGTGATTGGCGCGCAAATCATGTATATGCACGTTGGGCTGGTGGCGGTTGTGCTGATGATCCTGCGTTGGTCTATCCCTGAGTCGCCGCTGTGGTTGGCGGCAAAGGATGAACTGCGTCGTGGCATCGCCACCGTGCGGGCGCAGAAAACCGGCTGGCGCCATCTGCTCGAAGGCAAATACCTGTGGCCGTTTATCTCGCTGTGTATCTTTTATACCTTCACCAATCTGGCGGCCAATACCGGCGGGCAGTTTGGGGCTTATGTAGCGGTAAATGTGGTGGGCATTTCGGTCAGCACGCACTCGCTGTGGGGGCTGTTGATTCTGCCAGTGAGCGTGGCGTCTGGGTTGATGTTTATGCGCGTCGTTGATACCTCAAAACGGGTTCCATTCTTTATTTTTGGCGCGGTGATGATGTCCGGTGGTTATTTCGTGCCGGTGCTGTTTAATTTCTCGCCACTCTCCTGGTTCTGCTGCCTGCTGTTTACCAATATCGGCACAGGATTTGCCTTCGAAGGCATCATGAAAGTGTGGGCGCAAGAGTCATTCCCCACCATGCTACGCGCCACCGCGCAAGGAGTGATTGTCGGTGTCGCCCGTCTGACCTGCGGCTTGTTGGCGTTCGTCACTCCTGTGCTGTTGAGCGCGGGGCCGGTGGTTCTTTATTGCCTGCTGACGGCGATTGTGGCGATAGGCATGGTTATCGGCTGGCTGTGCTTCCACGGCAAGCAACGTAATGAATTTAATGCAGAAACAGAAATGGTGGCGACGTCTGATAACGGACAGGCGTCGCACGATACTTTGCGGGCCAAAGCCTGAATATGAGCCACTGAGGGAAAAATTATGTTGGCAGTAGAAAAGATTACGCTCAACTATGAAACCACGCTGACGGGCTGCGAAACGTTGCCGGTTTTCGGCTGGATAATCACCAGTACCTTGCGCGATGTACAGCAGCGTAGCTGGCGTTTGCAGCTGTCGGCGCAAGAAGATTTTGCCCAATGCCTGTTTGACAGCGGCGAAATGCACGATGACCGCTCCAGTAATATCGAATTGCCCGACGTCGCCTGCCAGCACTCGACGCGCTATTTTGTGCGGGTGCATATTACCGACAACCACGGTGAAGAGAGCGGCTGGAGCCCGGCGGCAACGTTTATTACCGGCGCTGCCAGCGCAAGCGTGGCAAGGGGTGTTTATCTCGGCTGAAACGCCGCAGGATAAAGACAACTCAAAAGGCACGTTGTTGCGCCATGCGTTCAGTTTGCCCGACGGTGATGACATTGTTTCGGCGGTGGTACATGCCAGCGCGCTGGGGCTGTATCAACTGTGGATCAACGGCGAAAAAGTCGGGCGTGATGAGTTATCGCCCGGCTGGACGAGCTACCACCACCATCTGTTGTATCAAACCTGGGATGTGACCGAGCACCTGCGAGAAGGCGAAAACGTGATTGGCGCGATGGTGGGAGCGGGTTGGTATAAAGGGGATATGAGCTTCAACCGCTATCGCAACTATTACGGCCAGCAGACGGGGTTTATTTGCCATATGGTGGTGACGCTCCGCGATGGTAGCCAGCGGATAATCGCCACGGATGCACACTGGCAGGGCTGCGATGACGCGATTTTGTTTGCTGAAATTTATGATGGCGAAGTGTATGACGCACGTCGGGAGCAGCGCGGCTGGAGCGAGCCTGCGTTTAGCGCCGGGCATTGGCGCGCGGTGACGACGCTTGCGGCAGAGACGTCGGTGCTGCAACCGCAAACGGCCTGCCCGGTACAAGAAATAGAACGGCTTGTGCCGTGCTCAATCATCACGACGCCAAAAGGCGAGACGGTGCTTGATTTTGGCCAGAACCTCAGCGGCTGGGTGGAGTTTCGGGTGCGCGGTGCGGCAGGTGAGCGCGTGGTGCTGCGCCATTTTGAAGTGCTGGATGCCGAAGGCAATGTTTATCTGGCGAACCTGCGCACCGCCAAACAGTGCATTGATTACACCTTACGCGGCGAGGGTGAAGAATGTTATCACCCGCATTTTACCTTTCAGGGGTTCCGTTATGTGCTGATTGAACGTTGGCCTGGCACACCGACGCGGGATGATTTTGTCGCGGTCGTGCTGCATTCCGCGATGACGCCGACGGGTCACATTGAAACCTCAAACGCGGATCTCAACCAACTGCATCACAACATCATGTGGGGGCTTAAGGGCAATTTCGTCGATATCCCAACCGACTGCCCGCAGCGCGATGAACGTCTGGGATGGACGGGCGATGCGCAAATTTTCTGCCGCACCGCCAGTTATCTGATGCAAACGCGCACTTTTTTTGCCAAATGGCTGACCGATCTTCAGCATGACCAAACGCCGGAGGGCGGTGTGCCGCACGTCATCCCCGATATCCTCACCGGCAAATGCGACAACGACCGCTTTTTATCCCACGGGCGCACCCATTCCGCCGCCGCCTGGGCCGATGCGGCGGTGATTAACCCGTGGACGCTGTACCTGATGTACGGCGATAAACAGACGCTGGCCCGCCAGTACAAAAGCATGAAAGCCTGGGTGGAGTTTATGCATGACAACGCTGTTGAGAACCAGTGGTCGTGGAAACTGCAGTTTGGCGATTGGGTTGCGCTGGATGCCAAAGAGGGCAGCTATTTTGGTGCAACGCCGAATGAACTGACCTGCATGGCCTACTATGCGTTGTCCACGCTGCTGCTGGCGAAATCAGCCAAAGCACTGGGAAATGACGTTGACCACACTCATTATCAGGCGCTGCATACCGCGATTGTCGAAAGCTTCCGCAATGAGTTTTTTACCGCCACCGGGCGGCTGGCGGCGCGCACGCAAACGGCGCATATTCTGGCGCTTTACTTCCAGTTAGTGCCGGATGCGCACCGCGAGCGCACCGTGCAAACGCTGCTGGAACTGCTGGCGGAAAATGACGGTCATCTGGTGACGGGGTTTGTCGGCACACCCTATTTCTGTCACGCATTGAGCGAAAACGGACAGGCCGACGCGGCGTGGCAATTACTGATGAAAGAGGACTTCCCAAGCTGGTTGTATCAGGTAAAAGCCGGGGCGACGACGATTTGGGAACACTGGGATGGCGTGAAACCGGACGGCACAATGTGGAGCCCGGACATGAACTCCTTCAACCATTATGCCTACGGGGCGATCGGTGAATGGCTGTATCGCGTGGCGGCGGGAGTAAATACCGAAGAACACGCGCCGGGCTTTAAATCTTCGGTACTGCGGCCTATTCCGGGCGGTGGCCTGACATGGCTGAAAGCGCGATACGGCTCGGTATATGGTGATATTGCCGTCCACTGGACGCAGGAACCGGCGCGCGATGGCTTGCAGACCATCACTCTTGAGGTAGATATTCCGCCGAATACTCACTCAATGGTGATCCTCGATGGCGCACAAACGCTGCTCGATACCGATGGCCTCGACTTCGCGCCAGTAGACGGCGGCTATGGCGCGCAGGTGGGATCGGGCCATTATCGCGTTATCTGGCAGCGCTAACCGCGTGATTGTCACGGCAGCGTTCGCGCTGTCGTGGCAAACGAACGCTCGAATTCCTCTGTTTTCGTTTCGCTATTCGACGCATTGGCAATGGTTGCGGTCGCGATAATACTCGTGACCGTGACGACGAGAGTAATGCCGTGGCAGAAGAAAGCGACGACGACAAAACAGAAGCCCCCACACCCCACCGACTTGAAAAAGCACGGGAAGAAGGGCAAGTCCCCCGATCCAAAGAACTGACCTCACTGCTTATTTTGCTGGTGGGCGTGTGCATTATCTGGATTGGTGGGGAGTCGCTTGCCCGCAGACTGGCCGGTATGCTGTCGGCCGGATTACGTTTTGACCACAGTATGGTCAATGACCCTAACCTGATCCTCAGCCAAATCATCCTGCTGATTAAAGACGCGATGATTGCGCTGTTACCTTTGATTACCGGCGTCGTTCTGGTGGCATTAATCTCCCCGGTGATGCTTGGCGGCTTGATTTTCAGCGGTAAATCTCTGCAGCCCAAGTTCTCTAAGCTGAATCCGTTGCCGGGCATTAAACGCATGTTTTCAGCGCAAACCGGGGCGGAACTGCTCAAAGCGATACTGAAGTCCACGCTGGTGGGGAGCGTGGCCGGATTTTATCTCTGGCATAACTGGCCGGCGATGATGCGTCTGATGGCGGAATCGCCGATTACGGCGATGGGCAACGCTCTGGATTTAGTTGGCATGTGCGCGCTGTTGGTGGTGCTTGGCGTTATTCCGATGGTGGGGTTCGACGTTTTTTTCCAGATTTACAGCCATCTGAAAAAGCTGCGCATGTCGCGTCAGGATATCCGTGACGAATTTAAGCAAAGCGAAGGCGACCCGCACGTTAAGGGCAAAATACGCCAAATGCAGCGCGCGGCCGCGCAGCGTCGCATGATGGCGGATGTGCCGAAAGCGGACGTGATTGTTACCAACCCCACGCACTATTCGGTGGCGTTGAAGTATGACGAGAACAAAATGAGCGCACCGAAAGTTGTTGCCAAAGGCGCGGGGCTGGTGGCGCTGCGCATTCGTGAGATTGGCGCTGAACATCGAGTCCCTACGTTAGAAGCGCCGCCGCTGGCGCGTGCGCTATACCGTCATGCTGAGATTGGTCAACAAATACCGGGTCAATTATATGCCGCCGTTGCCGAAGTGCTGGCATGGGTATGGCAGCTAAAACGCTGGCGTCTCGCCGGCGGCAAGCGTCCACCACAACCTGAAAACCTTCCGGTGCCTGAAGCACTGGATTTCATGAACGAGAAGAATACTGATGGCTAATCTGGTCGCGATGTTGCGTTTGCCCAGCAACCTGAAATCCACGCAACTGCAAATCCTTGCCGGACCGATCCTTATCCTGCTGATCCTGTCGATGATGGTGTTGCCGTTGCCGGCTTTCGTCCTCGATTTGCTGTTCACGTTTAACATTGCGCTGTCGATCATGGTGCTGCTGGTGGCGATGTTCACCCAGCGTACGCTGGAGTTTGCCGCATTCCCGACGATTTTGCTGTTTACCACATTATTACGCCTCGCCCTGAACGTTGCGTCGACGCGTATCATTTTAATGGAAGGGCATACCGGCGCGGCGGCGGCGGGAAAGGTGGTTGAAGCTTTTGGTCACTTCCTGGTGGGCGGTAACTTTGCGATCGGTATCGTGGTCTTCGTTATTCTCGTCATTATCAACTTTATGGTTATCACCAAAGGTGCCGGGCGTATCGCCGAGGTTGGCGCGCGCTTCGTGCTGGATGGTATGCCCGGCAAGCAGATGGCGATTGATGCGGATTTGAATGCGGGTCTGATTGGCGAAGATGAAGCCAAAAAACGACGCTCGGAGGTGACGCAGGAAGCGGATTTCTACGGCTCTATGGACGGTGCGAGTAAATTCGTACGTGGAGATGCCATCGCCGGTATTTTGATCATGGTGATCAACGTGGTCGGCGGTCTGTTAGTCGGGGTGTTGCAGCATGGTATGAGCATGGGTAGCGCAGCGGAAAGTTATACCCTGCTGACCATCGGTGACGGGCTGGTGGCGCAAATTCCTGCGCTGGTAATCTCCACCGCGGCTGGGGTTATCGTGACCCGCGTGAGTACCGACCAGGATGTAGGCGAACAGATGGTGACCCAACTGTTCAGTAATCCTAGTGTCATGCTGCTTAGTGCGGCGGTGCTTGGTCTTTTGGGTCTGGTTCCGGGCATGCCGAACCTGGTGTTTTTGATGTTTACCGCCGCGTTACTGGGTCTGGCCTGGTGGATGCGTGGTCGTGAGCAAAAAGCCCCGGATGAGCCGCAGCCGGTGAAAATGCCGGAAAACAACTCCGTGGTGGAAGCAACATGGAATGATGTACAGCTGGAGGATTCCCTGGGGATGGAGGTAGGCTACCGCCTGATCCCAATGGTGGACTTTCAGCAAGATGGCGAGTTGCTGGGGCGAATCCGCAGTATTCGTAAGAAATTTGCCCAGGATATGGGCTTTCTGCCGCCGGTGGTACATATCCGCGACAATATGGATCTGCAGCCAGCCCGCTATCGTATTTTGATGAAAGGGGTGGAAATTGGCAGCGGTGACGCCTATCCGGGACGCTGGCTGGCCATTAACCCTGGTACTGCCGCCGGGTCACTGCCGGGCGAGAAAACGGTCGATCCGGCTTTCGGTCTGGACGCTATCTGGATTGAAAGCGCATTGAAGGAACAGGCGCAGATTCAGGGCTTTACGGTTGTTGAAGCCAGTACCGTTGTCGCCACGCACCTTAATCACCTGATTGGGCAGTTCGCTGCTGAGCTGTTTGGCCGTCAGGAGGCGCAACAGCTACTGGATCGCGTCTCGCAGGAGATGCCAAAACTGACGGAAGACCTGGTCCCGGGCGTCGTGACGCTCACTACGCTGCATAAAGTGCTGCAGAACTTACTGGATGAGAAAGTACCGATTCGCGATATGCGCACCATTCTCGAAACGCTGGCTGAACATGCACCGCTGCAAAACGATCCGCATGAGCTTACCGCGGTGGTACGTGTTGCGTTGGGACGCGCCATCACTCAGCAGTGGTTCCCGGGTAATGAAGAGGTTCAGGTTATCGGCCTTGATACTCCGCTCGAACGTTTGCTTCTGCAGGCGCTGCAGGGCGGCGGCGGTCTGGAGCCGGGTCTTGCAGACCGACTGCTGGCCCAGACTCAGGAAGCGCTGTCCCGTCAGGAAATGTTGGGTGCGCCGCCGGTCTTACTGGTCAACCACGCGTTGCGTCCATTACTGGCACGCTTTTTACGTCGCAGCATTCCGCAACTGGTGGTGTTATCGAACATGGAGCTGTCTGACAACCGCCATATCCGTATGACGGCGACTATTGGAGGTAAGTAATGCGTAAATTACTGTGGTTGTTGTTTTTTCCTCTGGTAGCGCAGGCTGCCGGAGAAGGCGCCTGGCAGGCCAGCGGCATGGGGATTACTTTAAATCACCGCGGCCAGTCAGCCTCGTCTGCACCTCTGACGCCCAGCCAGCCGGTCTCGGGGTTGATGACGCTGGTGGCCTGGCGCTATGAGCTCAATGGCCCAACGCCCGCGGGTTTACGGGTGCGTTTATGTTCTCAGTCCCGCTGTGTTGAGCTGGACGGGCAAAGCGGGACCACCAACGGATTCAATAATGTTCCCGCCATCGAACCGATGCATTTTGTCTGGGAAGTACCCGGTGGCGGTCGCCTGATCCCCGCCTTACAGGTTCAGAGCAATCAGGTGATTGTGAACTATCGTTAACGCCTCCCTTCATTCCGGCCAGCAGCAGAAACTGCTGGCTGCTTCGCAATTCTAGTCCGCCTCTTTGATTAAATAGAAACGCTGTTTTATAAAATAGGTGACATACGTTGCCGGACTCTTTGTGCTGTTGCCATTTCACGAATACCCCTGGCAAAAATAGAAAGGTTTCACTTGCTGTTAGCTTTTACTGTGGCCCTGTAAGGAGGCCCAATGTCAAAGCGAGGATTGCGGGGCCTCCCAATAATGTGCAGGGGTAACGGCAATGAATACACGTAAAATTGGGTTGGTTAACTATTTTGCCTACGGTTCGGGGGATTTTTTAGGCGCAGGCACCACGGCGTTAACCGCGGCCTGGCTACTCTATTTTTACACGACGTTCTGTGGCCTGACGCCAATCGAAGCAACCTTTATCTTCGCTACCGCCAGGGTGTTGGATGCCGTTGTTAGCCCATTAATGGGTTTTTTAACCGATAACTTTGGCTCCACCTGGCTCGGCAAACGCTTTGGGCGACGCAAGTTTTTTATTCTGTTGGGGATACCCTGTGTCTTTAGCTACTCACTAATGTGGGTGGGTGATATGGGGTTCTGGTACTACCTGCTCACCTATCTGATTTTTGACGTGGTCTACACCATGATTCTGGTGCCTTACGAAACGCTGGTACCCGAAATGACCGATGACTTTAAACAGAAAACCAAATTCTCCGGCGCGCGCATTTCGATGGCGCAAATGTCTGCCATTCTGGCCTCATTCTTACCCGGCGTTCTGCTGACGCTGTTTGGCAAGGACAACCCCGTCTCTTTTTTCTACGCCAGCCTGGTGTTTTCTGTGCTGTGCGCAATGATGCTGACCTTCGTCTGGTTCTTTACCTGGGAACGCCCACGGGAAGAGTGGACTGAGGCGGCGCTGCGAGCCGAAGAAGAGAAGAAAAGCCTGACCTTAAGTCAGAGTATGAACCGTTTATTTGTGGAACTGAGTTCAACACTGCGCATCCGTATCTTTCGCCAGCATTTAGGAATGTATCTTGGCGGCTATATTGCCCAGGACGTCTTTAACGCCGTCTTTACTTACTATGTGGTGTTTGTGCTGATGCAGGAAGCATCGATGGCGTCAAACCTGCTGGGTACGATGGCTATCTTCCAGTTTATTGCCGTTATCGCCATGATCCCATTGTGCATCCGTTTCGGACCTGCGCCGTCTTATCGCATGGTGGTCGTCCTGTTTGGCCTCAGTTCACTCTCCTATGCGGGGCTGTATTACGCCGGATTAAGCGATGTTTATTCTCTGTTGCTATTGGTTTCCGCCGTTGCGGGTTTGGGACGCGGTGGTATCAACTACGTTCCCTGGAATATCTACACCTATATTGCCGACGTTGACGAAGTGATCACCGGTCAGCGTCGGGAAGGGATCTTCGCCGGCATTATGACGTTAACGCGTAAAGCGTCGCAGGCGGGAGCGGTGATGCTGGTGGGTATTGTGATGCAGTTGTCTGGTTTTGTCTCCGGTCAGAGCGCACAGCCCGCGGCGGTCAGTCATACCATCCTGTTAATTCTGAGCTGCGGAACGCTGATTGTTCTGGCGCTGGGTTTCCTGGTTTCCTTGCGCTTCAAACTGAACCTGCAAACGCACAGCACCCTGCGTGAAGAGACAGCAAAAATGCGTGAGTCCGGGCAACCCGTGCTGGAAGGACTATCCGCTAAAGGACGCGCGACCGTAGAGATGCTATCGGGCATGCCTTATGAATCACTTTGGGGTAACAACAATATTGGTTACCTGAATCGTAATAAACCAGCGGCACCGAAACTGGAAAAGGGTGCTGTATTGAATTCGACATTGACAGAGGTTAAGTAAATGATTGTTTATCCGGTTAAACACAGCCCATTGTTGCGCCAGCCAGAACATTTTATTGCCAGGGATGAATTAAAAGCGTTGATCAAAAAGGTGACGCATAACCTGGTCAATATTCATGACGAGACCGGCGAGTTCTTGCTACGTCTGGATGACGGACGCGTTATTGATACCAAAGGCTGGGCGGGATGGGAGTGGACGCACGGCATCGGCTTGTACGGGATGTATCAGTATTATCAGCAAACCGGCGATGCCACGATGCGCGATATTATCGACAACTGGTTTGCCGATCGCTTTGCGGAAGGTGCAACGACTAAAAACGTTAACACCATGGCGCCGTTTTTAACGCTGGCATATCGCTATGAAGAGACGCGTAATCCCGCGTATCTGCCGTGGCTCGACAGCTGGGCTGAGTGGGCAATGCATGATATGCCGCGTACCCAATTCGGCGGTATGCAGCACATTACGCTGGCGGAAGAAAATCACCAGCAGATGTGGGATGACACGTTGATGATGACGGTCTTACCGCTGGCGAAGATTGGCAAGTTGCTCAACCGTCCCGAGTATATTGAAGAGGCAACCTATCAGTTCCTGCTGCACGTGCAAAACCTGATGGATAAAGAAACGGGGCTGTGGTTCCACGGCTGGAGCTATGAAGGACAGCATAACTTCGCCAACGCTCGCTGGGCGCGTGGCAACAGCTGGTTAACTATAGTCATCCCGGATTTCCTCGAATTACTTGATTTGCCGGAAAACAATGCAGTGCACCGCTATCTGGTGCAAGTTTTGAACGCACAAATCGCGGCGCTGGCGAAGTGCCAGGATGAAAGCGGACTGTGGCACACCTTGCTGGACGACCCGCAGTCGTATCTTGAAGCCTCGGCAACCGCCGGATTTGCCTATGGGATCCTCAAAGCGGTACGTAAACGCTATGTCGGACAAGACTATGCGGCTGTAGCCGAAAAAGCGATCAGAGGCATTGTGCAACATATTTCGCCGGAAGGTGAATTGCTGCATACCTCGTTTGGTACCGGGATGGGCCACAATCTCGATTTCTACCGCAACATCCCCCGGACCTCCATGCCTTACGGTCAGGCGATGGCGATGCTGTGCCTTACCGAATACTTGCGTAAGTATTTTTGATATCGGTGTCCGATGGCGTTGCGGCTATCGGACCCGCTTGAGCGTCGTCGTCCTGCGCAGCAAACAGATGATCCATGATTTGACGCATGACTGGTGCGGCGGTGACGCCATCGCTGCCACCGTTTTCCAGAATTAACGCTATGGCGACTTTTGGGTTCTTATATGGCGCAAATGCGGTATAGAACACGTGGTCGCGCAGACGCACGGGGATCATTTTCGCATCGTAGGTCTGATTTTCTTTCAGGCTAAAGACCTGTGATGTGCCACTTTTCGCTGCAATGCCGTAAGGCGCGGTGTGAAAGAACTTATAACCGGTACCGTTTGGCTCATTCGCCATGCCGAACATCGCTTGACGCACCAGTCCCCAGTAGGGGGACGAAGCAGAGGCAATTTGTGACGGTGCTTCGGGAGCCTGGTACGGCGTGATGACTTTTCCGCTCTCTTCATCACGTAGCAGGTGAGGGGCGATAACCTTGCCATTGTTAATCAGCGCGACCATGGCTTTTACCATCTGGATCGGCGTGGCAATCCAGTAGCCCTGGCCGATGCCAACCGAAATGGTATCTCCCTGATACCAGGCTTTTTTATGCACTTTCTGCTTCCATTCGCGGCTCGGGAGCAGGCCGTTATACTCCTCACCAAGATCGATGCCGGTCGGTTTGCCATAGCCAAACTGGCTGAGCATGCTGTTAATACGGTCAATCCCCATCATATATGCCACCTGATAAAAGAACGTGTCGGCAGATTCTTCAATTGCTTTGGTGACATCCAGCATACCGTGGCCCGTTTTTTTCCAGTCACGGTAATGTCGCTCCGTGCCGGGGAGCGTCCAGGTGGGGGCGCCGAAGAAACGGGTCTGCGGCGTGATCACGCCGTCCAGTAATGCTGACATCGCCATATACGGTTTGACCGTGGAGGCGGGAGGATACAACCCTTGCGTGACGCGGTTGATTAACGGCAGGTCCTTATCCTGAAGCAGCTTGTTATAGTCCTGATAGCTGATACCTTTGACAAACGGGTTGGGGTCATAGCTGGGATTCGAAACCATTGCCAGCACGGAACCGTCATGCGGATCCTCAACCAAAACGGCGGCCCGCTGGCCCACCAACAGACTCTCAATATATTGCTGTAAATGGAGGTCCAGCGTCAGGTGGATATCTTTTCCGGCAACGGGCGGCACATCTTTGATCAGGCGTACGATGCGTCCGTGGTTATCAACTTCGACCTCCTGATAACCGGTTTTCCCATGCAGTTCATTTTCATAGTAGTGCTCGATACCCTGCTTACCGATGTTGTGATCGGCGGCGTAGTTCTCTGTCAGGCCTTTTTGATCCAGCGCTTTCAGGTCGTTGTCATTGATTTTTGACACATAGCCAAGGACATGCGCCAGCGCTGCGCCATAAGGGTACTGGCGGTCTTCATAGCTATTGATATTGACGCCGCTGAAATGAAACTGGTTAACCGAGAAGCGGGCGATTTCCACATCGGTCAGCGCATTTTTTAGCACGACCGGGCGATAGCGGCTGCTGGCTTTCAGCGCATGGCGAAACTGGTCAATGTCATCAGGAGTGAGGTCAATGATAGGCGTGAGCTGCCTGATCAGGGCATTCATATCACTGATTTTATAAGGCGTAACGGAAATGTCGTACCAGGTTACGTTGCGCACCAGCGGGATGCCGTTGCGATCGTAAATCATGCCACGCGTCGGGGCCACGGGCAGCATTTTGATGTCGTTTGCATTCGAGCGGGTGGTGTAATACTGGTGCTGACAGATTTGTAAGTTGTAGAGATTGTAAATCAGGATGCCAAAGCAGATGACCACCAGGCCAAAGGCCACCAATACACGCCGCTGGAAGAGTTTTTCCTCCGCCTCAAAATCTCTGAATGTCATTGACCCGTACCCGATTAATTCGCCGCCTCATGATACGGAGGCTTAAACGGGATGACAGGCAAAAAATGTTCCATATCTCTACGGAAATGTGTCATTCCTTGTGAGTTGTTACAGATTGCCTGTTACAGAAATAAAAAAGGCCTGAGTCCGAATTTCGGAGTCAGGCCTGATAGGTGAGCTGATTTACATACGTTCTACGGTTTCGATACCCAGCGTATCCAGACCCAGCTTCAGGGTTTTCGCCGTCAACTGTGCCAGTTTCAGGCGGCTGTTACGAATCTCTTCGTTTTCAGCGCTGAGGATAGGGCAGTGCTCGTAGAAGCCGGAGAACAGACCGGCAACGTCGTACAGGTACGCACACATCACGTGCGGCGTACCTTCACGTGCAACAACGGTCAACGTTTCTTCAAACTGCAGCAGACGCGCTGCCAGCTGAGCCTCGCGATCTTCACTGATAATCACCTGCGCATTTGCCAGCGCGCTTTCGTCGATATCCGCTTTACGGAACACGGACAGTACGCGGGTGTAGGCGTACTGCATATACGGCGCAGTGTTCCCTTCGAACGCCAGCATATTGTCCCAGTCGAAGATGTAGTCGGTGGTACGGTTTTTGGACAGATCGGCATATTTCACCGCGCCGATACCGACCGCATTCGCCAGTTTTTCCAGCTCGTCGGCAGGCATGTCCGGGTTCTTCTCCGCTACCAGACGGCGTGCGCGTTCCAGCGCTTCATCCAGCAGATCGGCCAGTTTAACCGTGCCGCCCGCGCGGGTTTTGAACGGCTTGCCGTCTTTACCCAGCATCATACCGAACATGTGGTGTTCCAGCGGCACAGAGTCCGGCACATAACCGGCTTTACGCACGATGGTCCAGGCCTGCATTAAGTGCTGATGCTGACGGGAGTCGATGTAATAAAGTACGCGGTCGGCATGCAGCGTTTCATAACGGTACTTGGCGCAGGCGATGTCGGTCGTGGTGTAGAGATAGCCGCCATCTTTCTTCTGAATGATTACGCCCATCGGTTCACCTTCCTTGTTCTTATACTCATCAAGGAATACGACGGTAGCGCCTTCGCTTTCAACAGCCAGGCCTTTAGCTTTGAGATCGGCCACGATGCCAGGCAGCATCGGGTTGTACAGGCTTTCACCCATGACGTCTTCACGGGTCAGGGTGACGTTCAGGCGATCGTAGGTTAACTGGTTTTGCGACATGGTGATGTCGACCAGTTTGCGCCACATCTCACGGAAGTACTCGTCGCCGCCTTGCAGTTTCACGACATAACTCCGGGCACGTTCCGCGAAGGCTTCATCTTCGTCGTAATGTTTTTTCGCATCACGGTAGAAACCTTCAAGGTCAGCCAGCGCCATCTCGCCAGCATTTTCCTGCTGCTGTTTTTCCAGCCATGCGATGAGCATACCGAACTGAGTACCCCAGTCGCCGACGTGGTTGGCGCGGATAACATTGTGGCCGAGGAACTCCAGCGTACGCACCGCAGCGTCACCGATGATGGTGGAACGCAGGTGACCAACGTGCATCTCTTTCGCTACGTTAGGTGCGGAGTAATCAACCACAACGGTTTGTTTAGCCGGTTGGGTGACGCCCAGACGATCGGAAGCCAGCGCCTGCTGAACGTGCTGCGCCAGAAATGCCGGATCGAGAAAAATATTGATAAAGCCCGGGCCTGCAATTTCAACTTTGCTGGCGATCCCGTTGAGATCCAAATGAGTCAGCACCTGCTCAGCCAGTTGTCGCGGCGCCATACCCAGTTTTTTAGCGACAGCCATCATGCCGTTAGCCTGATAGTCGCCGAACTGTACTTTTGCTGACTGACGAACCTGCGGTTCGCAATCTGCAGGCGCGCCTGCAGCAATCATGGCCTGACTGACTTTTTCTGAGAGAAGAGCCTGAATATTCACCGGAATACCTTACATTTATGAAGCGGCTTAAAATGCACCGCACCAGTTTAAGAATTAAGGGCGGGAGTATACTGCAAATGCCCGTTGCCGTCAGCATTGCGAGTATCGCCAGCAGCCTGAAATATAAACATTGTCATTACGTATAATTATTCATATTGCGCTTAAGAAAATCAGCAGTTGGTTGGGGCTGCGCAACAGGGTAAATTAGCGGCTTTGAATATGGATATGAGCTTTCATTATGGCGAACTGGCAAACAGTTGCAGAACTGCATGATATTTCCGCAGATTTACCGCATTTCATTCAGGCGTTAACGGATCTTTCCACTCGCCTTGGGCTGGATGTCTCATCGCTTGAAGCCGATCACATTTCTCTGCGTTGTCATCAAAATACCACCGCAGAGCGCTGGCGTCGTGGGTTTGAACAGTGCGGCGAATTGCTGTCAGAAAATATCATCAATGGCCGACCGATTTGCTTGTTCAAACTCGATGAGCCAGTTTGTGTGCAACACTGGCAATTTACTATCGTAGAACTGCCGTGGCCGGGCGAAAAGCGCTATCCGCATGAAGGCTGGGAGCATGTTGAAATTGTTCTGCCGGGTGAGGTGGAAACGCTGAATGCACGAGCGCTGGCGCTGCTTTCAGATCACGGGCTGAGCCAGCCGGGTATATTTGTAAAAACCAGTTCGCCAAAAGGCGAGCGCGAACGTTTACCGAATCCAACGCTGGCGGTCAGCGATGGCAGCGTGACGATAAAATTCCATCCGTGGTCGATTGAAGCCATTGTGGCAAGCGAACGTCAGGAGTGAGTATGGCATTACTGGAAATCTGCTGTTACAGCATGGAGTGCGCACGCACGGCGCAGCAAAACGGCGCGGATCGCATTGAGCTTTGCTCGGCGCCCAAAGAAGGGGGCTTAACGCCGTCCCTGGGCGTCTTGCGTTCGGTTCGCCAGCATATCTCGATTCCGGTCAATCCCATTATTCGCCCGCGCGGGGGGGACTTTTGTTACACCGACGGTGAATTCGCTGCAATGCTGGGTGATATTGCGCTGGTAAGAGATCTGGGGTTCTCAGGGTTGGTAACCGGCATTTTAGATGCAGAAGGTGATGTCGATATGCCGCGCATGGAGAAAATAATGATCGCGGCGGGACCGCTGCACGTCACTTTTCATCGGGCCTTTGACATGTGCGCTAACCCATTCAATGCGCTAAAAAAATTAGCTGATTTGGGCATCGCCAGAGTGCTGACTTCCGGGCAAAAATCAGATGCGGCGCAAGGTTTAACAAAAATTATGGAACTTATTGCGCAGGTGAATGCTCCAATCATTATGGCCGGAGCGGGGGTTCGCGCCTCGAATTTGTCCCTGTTCCTTGATGCTGGAGTGCAGGAAGTCCACAGTTCTGCCGGAGTATGGCTGGCTTCCCCCATGCGTTATCGCAATTCGGGGTTGTCGATGTCTTCGGATGCACAGGCGGATGAGTATTCACGCTATGCGGTAGACGGGGCGGCGGTTGCGGAAATGAAAGCAATCATTGCACACCACCAGGCCAGCTGATTTTTACCGTTGCATCATGTCGCCCAATATGATGCTTGCTCGTACCAGGCCCCTGCAATTTCAACAGGGGCCTTTTTTTATCCTGCATATTTCAAGCCGCAGCGGAGTTGTCTGCCTTGCTGCAAGTTGAACTATTTTGCAGAAAGAATGCTATCTGGCAAAAATAACTACGGCTTACGTGCAATCAATACCGCGCGTAATGGGGCCGGGTAGCCTTCCACCGTTTTGCTGTGATCGTTCGGGTCGAGGAAGTCGGCCAGGGATTCGGTTATCATCCACTCGGTGCGGCGCTGCTCTTCGGTGGTGGTGACGCAGACATCAGCGATGCGCACATCAACAAACCCACATTTTTCCAGCCAGTTTTTTAACGCCAGCGCAGAAGGAATAAAGTAAACGTTACGCATCTGTGCGTAGCGATCGCCCGGTACCAGTACGGTATTTTCATCACCTTCGACGACCAGCGTTTCCAGTACCAGTTCGCCATCTTTCACCAACTGATCCTTCAACTGCCACAGGTGTTCCAGCGGTGAACGGCGGTGATAAAGCACTCCCATGGAGAATACGGTATCAAAGGCGTTGAGCGCCGGAAGCTGCTCAATACCCAGCGGCAGCAGGTGAGCGCGTTGGTCATTGCCCAGCAGTTTACGCACGGCCTCGAACTGGCACAGAAACAGTTGGGTAGGATCGATGCCAACCGCCAGATGCGCCCCCGCGCCAATCATGCGCCACATGTGATATCCACTCCCGCAGCCGACATCAAGAATGGTGCGCCCAGTGAGGTCAGACAAGTGCGGCAGAACGCGATCCCATTTCCAGTCCGAGCGCCACTCGGTATCTATATTGACGCCGTACAACGAGTACGGCCCTTTACGCCATGGCATCAGGTTACGCATCAGGGTGTCGATACGTATGAGCTGACCGTCGCTGAGCGGCTCATCGTTTTCGGCGGTAACGCTATGCAGTAAGTCCAGGCGATGCGGCGTCAGCTCGGGCAGAAACTCGACCGCATTTGACCACTGCTTAAACAAGCCGTGCTGATCGCGCTGCCAGGTCGCGATTTGCGCCGGGAGCGTTTCCAGCCAATGGGAAAGGTGATTTTTGGCAATCAGTTGATAAAAGTTACCAAAGTCGATCATGCGCTAACCTCAGCTTTCAGTGCCACCAGAGAACCAAAGTTAAAGCACTGGAACCACAATTCGCTGTGTTCAAAGCCCGCCTGATGCAGTCTCGCTTTGTGCGTTTCGACCGAGTCGGTCAGCATCACGTTCTCCAGCATGCTGCGCTTTTGACTGATTTCCAGCTCGCTATAGCCATTTGCCCGTTTGAAATCGTGGTGCATGTTGAACAGCAGCTCGCCAACGTTAGCGTCTTCGAAACTGAATTTTTCAGACAGTACCAGCGCGCCGCCGGGGTTCAGCCCCTGATAAATCTTATCCAACAATGCCTGGCGCTCAGGTGGCTCAAGGAATTGCAGGGTAAAATTCAGCACCACCATCGAGGCGTTTTCGATAGTAATGTTGCGAATATCGCCTTCGACAACGTCAACCGGTGTCGGCGCTTTATAGGCGTCAATATGACGGCGGCAGCGCTCAACCATAGCCGGGGAGTTATCAACGGCAATAATTTTGCAATTCTCGTGATGAATATTGCGACGCACCGAGAGCGTCGCAGCGCCCAGAGAACAGCCCAGATCGTAGACCTGTGTGTTGGGTTGTACGAAACGTTCGGCCAACATCCCAATCATAGAAATGATATTGGAATAGCCAGGAACGGATCGCTGGATCATATCCGGGAAGACTTCAGCTACCCGTTCATCAAAGGTCCAGTCACCCAGACTGGCGATAGGCGCAGAAAAAAGCGTGTCGCGGTGAGACATAACGTAAAAATCCGGGAAAAATAAAGTGGCGTATTGTGCGCTAATGCAGGGAGAAAACCAACTCCCAGGGCATATACCAAAGATTCGCCAGCACCATTAGCAACAGCGAACACCAGGTCGCGCTCATGCCTGAACGGCGCCAGCGGAAAAGCCGGTGATGGAATCCGTAATAATGCATCAGTCGTCCGGCAATCAAAATCAGCCCGCAAATATGCACCATCCACGTTTCAGCGCCGTTCATTTCCATAAATAACAGCAGCACCAATGCGACGGGAATATATTCCACCGCATTACCGTGAATGCGGATAGCGCTTTGTAGTTCGCTAAAACCTCCGTCACCATATGCAACGCGGTATTGCATGCGCAGGCGAACGACGTCAAAGGAGAACTTAATTAACAATAACGCACCCAATACGGCATAAAGCGCGCTTACCATACAAACTCCCTTTTAAAATGGCTGATGGCATTGACTATGATAGGTGGCATTTTCAGAAAAGAGAAGATTGCTGTGGAATAGACGGAGCTGATCCGATCTCTGGCAGGGCGCTGCGTAAATTTGCCCATAGCGTATCGACAAGCTCCGGGGCCTGCGCGATATCCGGGGTATGTAAAAACAGATACGGCGTTGTGGTTTGTTGCCATTGCGACAGCTTGGTCAGCCAGACGGCAAAAAGCGCGCTGTTTTGTGCCATATTATCGCTGCCGATAAAGCGTACCATCGGATGGTTTGCCGTCACCACCGCATGCACCGGAACCTTTGGCTTCTTGCGCTGGGCGTCGCGTATCGCTTCAGTATGTGGTATGGCGGCATGTACCGGTCGAGTGTCCAGAATCACCCGATTTACCCCGCGCTCATGTAGGCCACGATTGAATAGCTGCTCTGTTTCGCCTTTGGCAAAAAAGTCCGGATGGCGAACTTCCACACCGTAGGTAAAGGATTTGGGGAGCGCATCAAGAAACTGCCACAAGGCAGGCAGGTCGTGCGGGCCAAAAGTTGCGGGTAATTGCAGCCAGTATTGCCCAATGCGTGATTCAAGTGGCGACATGCGCGTGAAAAACTCATGCACCAGGTCATCGCAATTACGCAGCGCGGCCTGATGCGAAATGGTGGCCGGAAACTTAAAACAAAATCGAAACGCATCAGTAGTCTGCGCATGCCAGCGGGCCACAATGTCGGCTTTTGGCAGCGCGTACAGCGTGGTATTGCCCTCCACACAGTTAACATGACGGGCGTTAGGGGTTAACTTACTGATTTTAATAATCCTCCCGTACTGCTCTCGTGGCTATGGGGCATCAATGGGGCAAAATCTGCCAGCTTCTGATTCAGCATTGCGATCTGCTCTGCGCTGCTGTCAGCCATCCATGCACCGTAAACATTGAACACCATCTGCGCGCTCGCATGCCCCATCTGACTGGCAATAAAACTCGGGTTTGCACCTGCAGATAATGACCAGCACGCATAGGTATGTCGTGACTGGTACGCCTTTCTGTGTCTGATCCCCGCGCGCTTTAGTGCCGCTTCCCATGAGTCGCCTACTGAATCGACCCGGTAGATAAATCCGACCTGCTTACTGCGTCTGACCACATGCGGGTTAAAGACGAATGTACACTCATGGTTCACCGAACGGCCATACTCACGTAACTGCACTTCAATGTGATATTGCCTGCCCAGCCTTGTCATTTCAGCCTGATTTTTCAGGATGCTGATTGCGGGCTGGATAAGATGCACCACTCGATCTGTGCTTGCCTCGGTTTTCGGTAGAGTGAACTCACCAAGTTTCGTATAATTACGCCTGACGGTAATTGTTCCCGCCTTCAGGTCGATATCTTCCCAGGCCAGGGAGACCAGTTCCCCGTGACGCATTCCTGTGTATACTGCTAATGACCACAGGTTTTTCGTCTGCTGATGCCGGCATGCATCTATCAGGCGAATAAATTCATCACGAGACAGAGGATCTGGTTCTGCCCTGGCTTTTTTCAGAGGCTTAATTCCCTCGAATGGGTTCACCTCTAAGTAACCGTGATCCGCAGCAAACTGAAACATTCCGGCCATTGTCGTCATGTAATAGTTCACAGTAACAACGCTTCGCCCTTTTGCCGGGGCTTTGTTTTTCGTCGGACTCTGATAACCAGTTAGCAAATCTTTCCTAAGATACAGCAATTCCTCTTTGGTTACTGCTGACACCAGGCGATTACCTCCGATCCTCGGCACCATATTCCTTGCGACAGATTCATAGCGATTGAATGCGTTCGCGCAGATTTCCATCCGTTTCAGATCCAGCCACTTTTCTTCAAGTTCTTTCACTGTAATGTCTTTTTTACTTACACCAAAAGCCTTGAGGTTAGGGGAGTCAGGAAACTGGGTTGCATAATCAAAGGTTCCTGTGCGGATGGCAAAACATACTGATGTCCGCAGTTCCCCGGCTATCTTTCTGTTCTTAGCGGTGTCAGGGACACCGAGACTTTCCCTGACACGCTTACCTTTAAAATTAAACCAGATGCGTAATGTGCCACCGTGGTTTTCGACGCCTGTTGGATATGTGACTTTATCCATTGGTGTTACCTCCAGACGCCCAAGAGCGATACGAGCTTACCTTTTTCATGGCATCAAATCACCCTGGCTGCTTGCTTTTCATTGAAGCGACCCAGGCATCTACAGCCTTTCTGTTATACATGCACTCACTGGAAGGTTTAGGATTTCCGTCAGGCGATACGTGGATATACTCCCTCCCAATCATCCAGCATTCTTTTCTGGCACGGAGGATGGTTCCGGGTTTGAGCCCGGTAACCGCGATCAAAACGCTTTCACAAACCCAATCGTTGGGAGCTAACTGGAAAATATTGCTCATAGTTATTTCTCCATTATCCCGGCTGCACCCGGGGAAAACTTTAGCTGTTGCTGGTGGTTGGGATTAGTTTCTGCCAAATCGCTGAAACATATTTCGCCTGGTGGCGGGCATCAGCCAGTGCGTTATGTGCAACCCCATCAAATGGCATATCACGCTTAGGATCGAAACCTACAACTCTGCCCAATGTGACGATGGTTCTGACGTCGTGATCATTCCAAAATTGCCACGGGCAAACCTGGCCGGCACGCTCATATGCGCCGCGCAATATAACGTTGTCGAAAGTAGCTCCATTGCCCCAAACTTTTAAGTATTTAGGGTTATCAGAATGCCGGTTAATGAAATGGTTCAGTTCAGATAGGGCAGATGATATCGGCATCGCATCATCAACACAGATTGCTGATCGTGCTTCTGAGCTTTGTCTTAACCACCACAGAATAGTGTCACCATCCGGCACCGCTCCCTGCTCCATAGCGCTTTCAAGATTAACTGCGGTGTAAAACTCCTGACCCAGTTCACCACTTTGCGGATCGAAGAGCACGGCACCAATGGAGACGATAGGGGCATTCGGTTTTTTGCCCATGGATTCGAGGTCGATCATTAAATTGTTCACGTTAAATATTCTCCTGTTTTGTTGCTGCTTTAAGCATTGCGGCGCGGCAGGCGTTCCATCCCCTGACTTCAGCGATTGCAGCTACAGCGTCTATGACATACATTTTCGACGCCTCTGGCATCGGTTTTTCATCCGGCACTACCGGCGCTGGCTGGGCGGCGTAGAGCGGCTGACAAGGACCTTCAAAATACGACCTATCAGGACGGATTATTTTTTCGCCCGTATCAATATCTATAATCATCCATGCCACAGGCTCAGCACCAAACGATGCAATAGCCCCATCAATCACCTTCACAGCATCAGCCATTGCGTAGCCGAGATTACCGCCGTCGCTTTGTGCTGCTGCTTTGCTGAGTATTTCGCTTATCTGGTGCAGGCGCTCAAGTGATACAGGACCGTTCGCTGGGTGGTTGTTAGTTGTCATGGGTTAGTCTTCTACCTTGTTTCCGCAATGCGGGCAGTAATTGAACTTACGGGCGAATCCAGGATGCGGAACGGCAAAGCGTTTGGTTTTCTCGTTCCAGTCAGCAATTACGATTTCAAAATTTGCGACCGCATTAGCCCAGTCACCGGAAAGAACTGGCTGTGACCCAATCAGGCCGACAATACAGCGATTACATTTTTCCACTGACTCACTCCCCCTTCACGCCAATGCCAGCGAGCCAGTTACGAACGCTGATAAACTCAGCATTCCTAAATCCGCTTTTGGCGTAGATGAATGGCAGTCGTAGGTTGTGGCCATTACATGCCAGGTAGTCTTTGCATCCCTGTTCGGTGAAACAGCAGGTAACGAAATCTTCAATTTCTTTCAGTGCAACTCTGCGCCATTTTTCAGGTGGTTCACGGAAGTTTTCATGGAGCAATTCAAGGCGCATTCGTTGGCGCTCATTAGCTTCGTTACCATCTTCATCAACCCAAACGATGCGGTCATAGTCGTAATCAGCATCAACAACAATTTCGCGCTTTTGGTAAACGCAAAACATCGGGTCAGATGTAATACGGTTATCCTGTGATAAAATGTTTTTGCCGATGGCACTGAACGATTCTGGCGCGGATTTTGCCTCCAGTTCTGCGATAAGTGCCATGGCTTCACTTTCCTTCAAAATTACGGAGTCATAGCTTTCAATCTGCTTTTTGATTTTGGCAATCAGCACTTCAAGTGATTTGCTCATTGTGCAGTTCCCTGTCTTGCTCTATTCAACAGCTGGTTAAACATCATGGTTAGGCTGTTACTGCGCCCAAACGGCATATCGTTAACACGGTATGTTGGAATGCCCTTACGAACACCAGACTTCACGATCCGGCCTGTGCCATAGAGTTGCGATAATGCTCCGGCGACCGCTGGCGTCGTTTTGTTCATACCTTTGGCGATTTCACCGCTGGTGGTATTCGGATGAGCCTGGAGATATTCAAATACGGTCATGGCGTTTTACCTTTACGTTCCTGTTCCAGTTGCACCAGAGACTCTTTTAATACTGCGAACGTAGCTTCTAGTCTGGTGGCGACTTCGCGCATAAGCGGTGCATGCTTTGGTGGCAGTTCAGCAACGGAGGCAAAAGCCTCCGCAACGAGTTCTTTTACCTTCATGCGGCGCATTGGCGCAGCTCCACCAGTTCGTTAAAGCGGTTCATGAACAGGCCATAGGCTTGACCAGGACGGAGAGGAATAACCTGAACGAGATCAGAGCAGGGAATACCTTCGAGAATTTCCCACTTCGAACCGTCATCGATTTCCAGATCACGGCGCTCGGTAGCTAACATGGTTAGATCGGCATATTTCACGACGGCAGCTTGCTCAAGCTGGATACCGAATTTAAAGCGGATAAGACCATCAATATAAGTTTCCATGCGCTGGTAGTCAGGCAGCAAGGCTTTGAGCGGGGCTGGAATATCCTGGCAATATGCCTCCGCAGCTTCGTGCATCAGCGCTTCAAAGGCGAACTCTGGCGGCACAATCTGGCTTACAAGCACAGAGTGCTGGGCCACGCTGTAGAACTCTGGGAGATGCCCAGCGAATCGACAGATGTTGGAAAGAGCAGTCGCGATATCCTCAACATCGATATCGTCGATTGTGGCGGTCAGGTAGTTAAATTTTTTACCGGATAATGTCTGAATGTAGCTCATGGTTTTCTCCATATTGGCGCGCTGCACCGCGCAGATTTTGGTTGCACGAATCCCTCGCCGGGTGGCGATAATTAATGGAATTACGCTTCAATAAATCCCCGCGGCGCCGGGGATTTAATGCAGAGCAATTAGGCTTTAAAGTTACCGATAAAAGTTTCCACTGATTCACCTTCGAACTTGCTGATCAGCAAATCGCGGAATTCGTTGGCGATCTCTTCTTCCTGGGCTTCAAGTTGGACGATGCGCAGAACAAAGCAGGGTTCATCGCTGGTCAGCAGGCTGTTACGCAAGCTAAAGCGGCGTTCGCCCAGACCTTCATACGGCACACATTTGAACTCGAACGCCACAGGCATTACGTCTTTGCTGCTTGCTTCAACGCTTTGCATCAGCGATCTTTTACCAGCGAAATCACCTGTTTCATGGTCCTGCTGTGTTGCTTGTTGAATGGTGATACGACGCACAGCCTGAGCCGCCTGGGAAATCTGCATCGCATTGCCATCAGCATCAAACGCCAGCAGGTAATCGCTCCAGTCTTCCAGCCATTCGGCGATTTGCTTTTGCTTCAGACGTTGACCGTCGATCTGCAGTAGCGCACGGAACGGGGCGGTTTTCTTCAGGGTGATTGAAGCAACGTTATCGGCGTGACCGGGATTATCCAGGGTGCCGATGTTGAACACTGAACGGGCGGTCATGTTGTCAGCGTCAATAAAGCAACGAGCTGGCTCACTGTCGCTGGCGTAACCTTTAGAATAACGTGCGAAGTCGTCAATACTGGTTGTGGTCATTGCGCCACGAAAGCGGAAACGCTCCAGAGAAAAGCGCTCGAGGCTTTCAACGCCAGTACCCTCTGGCAGTAATGCGGTCGGGCAAGCCAGGCCATGAATATCATTCAGGTGATAACCGGAAAGAACCAGGTCTTTGACCTGCTTGAAGGTACCGCTGTCTAACTGAGACATAAAAATTCCTTATTAACTGATGATCAAAGTGGTATCAGTGAGTTTGTTGTTGCGGATCACTGAGCCGCTTTAAGCTTTCCATCCACCGCGCCAGTGATCCCGAACAGCTGACCCTGATCTTCCTGCAGGATGGTTAGCTTCCCGCCTTTGTTGACCCACATCGGGGTTTCGGTTGTGTCCTCTTCTGAGGCTTTACCACGCGGTGTTGGGGTGCTGTAGTTCAGCTTGTGCTTGATCTTGACGCGCTTCTCTTCAACGGAATTACCCATACGCTCAAAATCAAAGGTGAGGACTACTTTGCCTTTGTTGCCGTTGTTCAGAACGCCAAGCGCGGTGGTATTAAGTGCTGCCGCGATTTTGTTCATGAACACGCCGGCATCCAGTTCGCCAAGAAAATCTGGCACTACGGTCATGCGGTCATTACTCATGGTTTTACCCTCGTTAAGGCGGCTGCAACCGCCGAACTTTCTCCATACTCAACTGGAAGTGCACTCCGCTTGTTTCACGCCTGTCACCCATAACTGATAAGTGAAGAAGTGCGCTTGCATGTTGTGCCTTGAAAAAGGCTGGCGGTAACCAGACAAAAGGGAAAACACTGGGCCGCCAGAATAGTGATACAAGGCATTTGTTATCTTCACCAAACGTACCAATGATTACGTTTGATGATTTAAATGTACCTTTAGTTACTTTTGCGGTCAAGCGAGTAATGTACTTTATGTTACCTTGGGGAATGTAAAAAAGCCGAGGCTATGCTCGGCTCTTAATTTTGAAGGGATTAAATGTTTTGAGTGATTTGTACAACTTTTCCGACAATGCGACAGTTACCATCAATTTGGATTGGCTTAAATAACGGATTCAGTGGCATTAGGTATGAGTAGGGGCTATCCCAAACTAATTTTTTAACCGTTGCTTCTGATGTCCCATCCAATATAGCAACGACTATTTTCCCATATAGATCATCAAGCTGCCCATAATGGGGCTCGACTATAACAATAGAACCTTCAGGTATAGATGGAAGTCCTTGCGGGTTAGTCATCGACTCACCGCGGACTACTAACCCAAACGCTTCATCCGATACATTTGCAGTTGTTTGAGTCCAGGAAATCACGTCTGTAAGTCTTGAGCAGGCATAGCTATCCGTCCATAAACCGGCTTGAACTGCCGATATGATCGGTACAGCTACAGGGGGTTTCAAAAAAGGCACGACGCGCGTGTCGTCAATGGCCTCATCACCGCTTCCATAGAGTATCCACTCTGGTGTTGTTGATAGAGCCTGAGCCAACTGGTGAAGGTTCTCACCATCAGGCTTTGTCGTGCCGTTTTCCCATTTTGTAACCGATACACGGCTTACACCAAGCTTTTTAGCTAGTGCTAATTGGGTTATATCCAGCTGGATTCGTCTGGATCTGATGCGGTCTTTCATCTCTGTTTTCATGTAACCAATGTTACACCCTTTACCTGTAACTGTTGTTTGCTATTTAATGTACCTTTTGTTACCTTTACTTCATTCATCACACCGGAGGAACTATGTATAAGTCCGAAGTCGTAAAGCATTTTGGCGGTATCTCTAAAACAGCTGTTGCTTTGAATATCTCACACCCTGCCGTATGTCGTTGGGGAAAGGTCATCCCTGAGAAGCAAGCTTTCGTAATAGAGAGAATTACTAATGGGAAACTTAAGTATGACGCATCCCTATATCACAAGGTTACAGGCGTATCTGCTAACCAGTAACCACAGGAAAAAGGAGTAAGCCGTGGGTAACGAACCTATTTGGAAAGTCGAACGTCAGCCAGCCTGGCTGGTGGCGGCGATAAAAAAAACGATCACCGATCTACCTGGTGGTTATGCCGAGGCGGCGGAATGGTTGGGCGTGACAGAGAACGCATTGTTTAACCGCCTTCGTGTTGACGGCGACCAGATTTTCCCGCTGGGCTGGGCAATGGTTTTACAACGTGCTGGTGGTTCAACCCATATCGCTGATGCCGTTGCGCGCCATTCTCAGGGCGTATTTGTACCGCTGGCAGATGTCGATGATCTGGATAACGCCGATATAAATCAGCGCCTGATGGAGTCCATCGAATGGATAGGCCGTCATTCGAATTTTGTACGTAAAGCCACGGCTGATGGGGTAATTGACGCAGATGAGCGTGCTCAGATTGAGGAAAACAGCTATCAGGTTATCGCGAAGTTCCAGGAGCACGTAGCGCTTCTTTATCGAGTTTTTTGTGTCGCTGAAAAGAGTGACGCCCGCGAGTGTGCAGCTCCGGGCGCCTTGGCGAACAACTCTTCGAGTATGGAGAAATAATCCGCATGAGCAGTTTAACGGCTTTTGACCGTCTACCGCAACTCAGGATGATCCCGGTTTCGGGTACTCCGTTGTTTCGGTATGAACGCAGATTATCAAACCGCTGGGTTCCGTGTAACCACAGTAGGGCGGTTTCAATTGTGGGGGGCTACAACCGGAGGGCAAAACGCCTGTGCGCGAACTTAACCGAAGGTTCAAAGACTACCGTGGAGTGCCAGTCCGTGTTATCCGCTGGGAGCCAGAAACACAGCGCGTTATCTATCTGCGTGATGGCTACCCGCACGAATGCTTCAGCCCACTTGAGCATTTCAGGCAAAAATTCAGGGAGATAACGGACGATCATGAGCACTAAATTAACCGGCTACGTATGGGATGGTTGCGCAGCGTCGGGCATGAAGTTGTCTAGTGTCGCGATCATGGCTCGCCTTGCTGATTTCAGCAGCGATGAAGGTGTGTGCTGGCCGTCCATTGAAACTATTGCTCGCCAGCTTGGCGCAGGCCCGAGCACTATCAGAACGGCAATCGCAAAGCTTGAAAAAGATGGCTGGCTCACGCGTACACAGCGCCGTAATGGTAACCGTAATGCTTCGAACGTGTACCGACTGAATGTGGTGAAACTTCAGGCTGCCGCATTTTCTCAACTGTCAGATTCTGACATGTCAAAATCTGACGCATCAAAATTTGACGCCTCAAAAACTGACCCGTCGAAAGCTGGCAAAAACGGCGGTTTTGACCCGTCAGAATCTGGCGGGGATCCGTCAGTAAAATCAAAACAAGATCCACAAGTAACTTCAAAACCCTCTTGTCCGGTTGCGGCGCAACCCGACCCTGAGGTTGTGATTACTGATCAGGCCAGACAGGTTTTGTCTTATCTGAACCAGACAACTGGTTCACGATACCAGGTATGCAGCACGTCGCTGGAGAACATTCGCGCCCGTCTGCGGGAACAGTTCACTGTTGATGATCTGTGCCTTGTGGTGGATTACAAAAACGCTGATTGGCGTGATAGCGAGCAGGCTCAATACCTCCGCCCGGCAACTCTGTTCATTCCAAAAAACTTCCCTGGTTACCTGCAAAGCGCGACCAAATGGTCCAGTGCTGGCCGGCCTGAACGTGTTAACGGCAAATGGGAGACTAACTCAGCCAGCCGCGCAAACTTCCAGAGTGTTGATTACTCACTGCCAGAAAATTCGGGGTTCCGTTCATGATGACCAATAAATATTGCCAGGCGCTGGCGGCACTACGTAGCCAACCAGCCCACGAATTGAAAGAAGTTGGCGATCAGTGGCGGACGCCGGATCTGCTTTTTTGGGGGATCAACGCGCTATTTGGTCCATTAGTTTTGGACTTGTTTGCAGACGACGACAACGCGAAGTGCCCGGCATGGTACACCGCCGAAGATAACGCGCTGACGCAGGACTGGTCAGACCGTCTTGCAGAACTCGGCGGCGCCGCATTTGGCAATCCACCCTACAGCCGCTCGCAATACCACGAAAAACAGGCGGTCACCGGCATGACCCATATCATGGCCCATACAATGGCTATGCGTGATAAGGGTGGGCGTTATGTGTTCCTCATTAAAGCGGCGACAAGTGAAACATGGTGGCCTGAAGATGCTGATCACATCATGTTTATTCGCGGTCGCATTGGTTTCGATCTCCCTGTGTGGTTTGTTCCTGCTGACGATAAGCAGAAACCCACTGGTGCTTTCTTTGCTGGCACCATTGCCATCTTCGATAAGTCATGGCGCGGCGAGCGTTTCAGCTACATCTGCCGTATCGAACTGGAGGAAAAAGGTCGGGCGTTTATGGCTTTGGCACAATTTGCCGCCAGCAAGTCTCAATTTGCAACTGCCACACCTACTGCAGCTGATAAGCCAGAAGTAGAGTTGCCACTCACCCAGAAAGACATTTTTGATGTCAGCGGTGTCGAGGTGTGGGCATGCGTTAGAGCTGCGTTTGGCGATAAAGAAGAATACACATTCAGTGAATCGAAGTTTGGGCATACCTGGGCGGCGGATTCTGTCGAAGCACCGGAATTCACTCAGGTATCACCATTAACGATCGACAAAGCGAAGCTGCTTATTCGTGAGAGTATTTTGTTCGGTGTGGATGAGTGGCTGTTGTCGATTGAATTCGATGACGCTGCTGCGCGCCTGGATATGTCGGAACGTATTCGGACTGTTGCCCTTGAAGCATCTGGTGAATATGGCATGAACAGTACTGATTTCATTGCAGCTATGGGAAGCCTGGATGTTTCCAGTTGGTCCAATATTCGCCAGATCCGCATGCACATCCGTGAGAAAGCTAAACCAGTAGCGGATCCGCTTCCCGAGTCCCGTATCTGGCCGCTGGAGGTTGGAATTGTATTCGACCAGGTAGACGGCGCTGACATGCTGGATGAATCACAGCAGAACAAGCTGAAAGCCAACATCAATCAACTCTGGCTGGAACGAACGGCCACCAGCGAAATTATCACAATTGCGCAAGGTATTGTCGACAGCATACAGGGGGTAACTCATGCGTGAAACAGTCTTTTATCGCCCTGCCGGTATAGCGCCTATTTCGGATGTTGTTCAACGTGTTCGTCACTATAGCGGGAAAGTTGAGGTATGTTTCAGGAATTATGACGGAGGCTTTTAATGAGGCTCATACTCCCATTTCCACCCAGCGTGAACACTTACTGGCGCGCCCCTAACAAGGGGCCGCTGGCCGGTCGTCACCTCATTAGCGCTGATGGCCGTAAATACCAGAGCGCTGCCTGTGTGGCGATCATTGAGCAATTACGACGTCTCCCGAAGCCATCGACTGAACTGGCAGCGGTAGAAATCACTCTGTATCCGCCGGATGCGCGCCGCCGGGATATCGATAATTACAACAAGGCCCTGTTTGACGCGCTGACGCATGCGGGTGTCTGGGAAGATGACAGCCAGATTAAGCGCATGCTGGTGGAATGGGGACCCGTTGTGCCGAAAGGTCGGGTAGAGATAACGATCAGCAGATATGAACCGGCGGGTGCAGCCGCCTGATATGGAGAAAAGTATGAGCCAATTAGCAACAACAGCATTAACCATGTCCAGCAGCGATATTGCTGAGCTGGTGGAATCACGACATGACCATGTTAAACGGTCCATTGAACGCCTGGCAGAGCGCGGTGTTATTGAACTCCCCCCAATGGGGGAAGTTAAAAATCACCTCAATCAGTCGGTATCGGTTTATCTGATAGGGAAGCGGGACAGTTATATCGTTGTCGCGCAGCTGTCGCCGGAGTTTACCGCGCGTCTGGTTGATCGCTGGCAGGAGCTTGAGCAGGCACAGCAGCAGACGATTCCTCAATCATTCTCTGAAGCCCTACGTCTTGCAGCTGACCTTGCAGAACAAAAACAGCAGTTGACTAACGAACTGGCTGCCGCGGCGCCGAAGGTTGCGTTTGTTGATCGGTACTGTACAGCCAGTGGGTCAATGTCATTCCGCCAGGTGGCAAAACTGCTTAAGGCCAAAGAGCCAGATCTGCGGTTATTCCTCCTTGAGAACGACATCATGTATCGCCTTGGCGGAACGATGACCCCACGGCATCAGCATATTGATGCGGGCCGTTTTGAAGTGAAAACCGGCACATCCGTAACCTCAAATCATGCATTCAGCCAGGCACGTTTCACGGCGAAAGGCGTGCGCTGGATTGGTGGACTGTGGGCAGAACACATTGCCAGGGGGCAGGTCGCGTGAGAGCTCTGCTTACCCCCGAGATCGCCCATCGTATGGGGATTGTGCTGTTCCGTCCCGGTGCGGAACTGATGCACCTCTTCATGCGTGGTCGCGTTCTGCTCGAGCCTGAACCAGAAGAAATGGCGTCATTCAGTACCGGGGCTGTTCCGGCAGCCATTCAGCCGCTGGCTGATGATCCGGTAATGCGTCAGGTCTTCGGGAATGAGAGGGTTATTCAGCGTGCCGGTGGGATTTCTTCCCTTGAGCAATGGTTGAGTAATCGGTTTGAATGCCAGTGGCCACATTCAACGTGGCACGACAAGAACTTCACAACAATGCGGCACCCACCAGGAAGCATTCGCTTGTGCTGGCATTGCGATCACACTTTGTCGGGGCAGCATACCGAACAGCTTGCAGGTATAGCGGCCGGAAACCTGGTATCCTGGATTCTGGAAGTCATTCGGCGTGATTCTGGTTTTCCCGAGTCGCATATCCTGACTCTTCCGGAACTGTGCTGGTGGATGGTCAGAAACGACCTGGCTGATGTTATTCCTGAAAGCGTCGCGCACAAGGGGTTACGGCTTCCAGATGAGAAGATCCGCTCAGTCATGAGGGAAAGCGACATTGTGCCTTCCGCTTCAGCAGCCAGCCTCGTGCAGGAGAAGGCGAAGAAGATCCTCACGCTCTCTGTTGATCCAGAGTCTCCAGAATCTTTCATGCTCAGGCCAAAGCGACGCCGCTGGGTAAATGAGACATACACCCGCTGGGTTAAAACACAGCCCTGTGAGTGTTGCCGACGGTCAGCAGATGATCCGCACCATATCGTAGGGCACGGTATGGGTGGTACAGCAACAAAAGCCCATGACCTCTTCGTGATCCCTCTGTGCAGAGAGTGCCACGACGAGTTACACGCCGATGTACCGGCATTCGAGCAGAAGCATGGTACGCAGCTTGAGCTGCTACTGCGTTTTATGGATCGGGCGCTGGCGATCGGCGTAATTGCGAAAGCTTAAGTGTATGGAGAGCAAAGAAGCATGAATCAACAAGACCTGAATTTTGTAAGAATAGAATTACGCCGCGCGCTACCTGACATCTCTGGGGGAACAAAAGGGCAGCTTGAGGCTTTCAGTGAACACCCACCAGCAGACAAAAATGCCACCCCGCGCCGTGGAATTCATCTCGTCGAACTCGAAGGAGAGAAGGGGCCTCGCTTTGTTAACTCGCTTTCTGCGCCACTGTATGTGCTGGAAACGCGCAGCCGCCGCAGGCCAATGCCGCCGATAAAAGATGCGGAATTTGAGTCCGCGCCGTGGCGTAGGGCAGTGTCCGCGCTTAGTGGATACCAGCAGGCCTGGTTGCGGTACTGCTACGGTTTTGACCTTAGCTATAAGCACCAGGTGATGATGTGTGAATACGTCTGGAAAACTTATCAGAAATGCCAGGGTGATAATTCCCTTCAGGAGCGCGTAGAAAAGAAACTGATTGGCCTGGTATGGCTGGCAGGCCAGGAAATTGCCGCAACCAGAAATAATGAAACCTATAAAGACTATGCTGGTGCAGCACTGGCCCGCATGGTTAGCGTTGACCGTTCGACATGGTTGCGTGTCTATTCAGGGCACTGGGCCGGGTTAAAGGCCGCTTTTACCCAACTTGATGAATCTGCGTTGGCAATGGCTCTTGAATACTATGAGGAAGAAGAAGCCCTCAAAGTGGCAGAAATGTGAAGTAAATTTCACTATCTCCTTCAAACGCGCTTGCAAAATGCAACAAAATAAGCCATATTTGAAGCATGTTTGATATGTTGCCAAAGTTTTATAAACCCGCCGATGAGCGGGTTTTTTGTTATGATGCCTAGAAAAATATTCTGGGGGTTATATGACTTGGCAAGGAACACCTTTCCCTTTCAATCACGCTAACGATATCTTGTCATTTGTAATAGAGAAAATGCCAAATATTGAGATTAGCACTGGCTTTGCTTGGGACTCTGTAATTAGTTCTTTTGTTGCTGGTGCAATCCCTGCATTAATTGCCTGGAAGGCCTTACGGAACAACTTTCAACTTGCTGAGTTGCAAGCAAAGCAAATGCAAAAAAAAGAACTCGCTGATAAGTTAAGAATGGCTGCTTTAGACTATATCTGTTCTGTAGAAAATTTAGGGTACAAATCTTATTTATTAGTGAATGATAAAACTGTTACTAAAAGTGATTTGGACAAAGGAATCTTTCCAGAACACTATATGGCCGCCTTGAATAAAGTACAGAGAGATGAGCGCTATCTTTGTCTTTTGATTGAGCCTACGCCAAAGGGAATGTCTTTGCTTGAAAAACTTCCTGATTTTCAAAATGGTTTTAAGAATTTCTTTATAAATGTTGATTCGGTCGGGGATGGTTTTGACCGATTGAAGAAATCTGCAGATGATTTTATTTTTGAGTTTCATAAATATATGAGTGAATATTAATTTCATTTTCTATCTTTGTAATAAAAAACTAAAGACTGCTTAATGCAGTCTTTTTTATTCCCCTCATTCCTGAGAGGACTCACAGCAATAAAGAGGGGGCTAAATGTCCGATCCGATTTCCGGTACTGGGCTGGCTGGTGGTGTCCTGACGGGGGCAAGTGTCTATGGATTTCTTTCCGGTACCGATTACGGCGTGGTGTTTGGCTCCTTTGCCGGGGCTGTATTTTACATTGCAACGGCTGCGGACCTTAGCGCAGCACGTCGGCTGGCGTATTTTGTCGTGTCTTACATCGCTGGGATTATCTGCTCAGGGCTGGTGGGTTCAAAGCTGGCTGATTGGACTGGTTACAGTGATAAGCCTCTTGACGCTATCGGTGCTGTAATCGTTTCTGCTTTAGCCGTCAAGATCCTGACGTTCCTGAATAATCAGGATATCGGCTCGCTGGTGGCGCTGATAACGCGCCGGGGAGGTTCAGGTGGTACAAAATGACCCATCGGCAACAATCAATGCGCTACTTTGCGCTGGGGTAGTGCTGACCCTGATGTTTTATCGTCGCGGCGATTCGCGACATCGACCATGGATATCTCGCTTAGCGTGGCTGCTTACGGTCATCTACAGCGCCGTTCCGCTGGCATATCTGTGCGGTATCTACCCTTATTCATCGTGGGCCACTATCGGGGCCAACATTATTTTCCTGTCTGTACTGGTCGCTGTCAGAGGCAACGTGGCGCGGCTGGTTGATCAACTGAGGCAATAATGAACCAATCACAATTTCAGCAGGCGGCTGGTATCAGCGCCGGGCTTTCTGCACGCTGGTTTCCGCACATTGATGCGGCAATGAAAGAATTCGGCATTACGACAAAACTCGATCAGGCCATGTTTATTGCGCAATGCGGGCACGAAAGCACTGGCTTTACCCAACTGGTGGAAAGCTTCAACTATAGCGTCGACGGATTAGCCTATTTTGTGAAAGTAAAGCGGCTCACTCCAGACCAGGCCAGTGCGCTGGGAAGAAAAAATTACGAAAAAGTTCTGCCACTCGAACGCCAGCGGGCGATTGCAAATCTGGTATACGGAGGCCGCTTTGGCAACAAGTCGGCTGGTGATGGGTGGAAATACCGGGGACGCGGAATTATGGGGATCACCTTCCTGGATAACTACCTGACCTGTGGTACGGCGTTAAAACTGGATTTAGTCAGCAACCCTGAACTGCTGGAAAAGGACATTAACGCTGCACGCAGCGCTGCCTGGCTCTATGTTTCAAACGGTTGTCTACGGTATCCGGGCGATCTGGAGCGTGTCACACAGATTATTAACGGCGGGCAGAATGGCATTAAAGACCGCCGGGAACGTTACGCCAAAGCTAAAGCGGTGATTGTATGAGCATTGTTGAAATCATTATCGGCGTTATTGGTGCAATCTGTGTTGCTGCAGCGAGTGGATTTGGTATCGGTCATATTCGTGGTACCAGCAAGGCGGAAGCAAAAGCCGAGCAGCAACGCTCTGAAGAACGTGCAGCAGCTACTGAAGCGGTAGCCGAACGCCGGGTAGAAACAACAAAAGGAGCCAGGGATGTACAACAGACTGTTAATCATCTTCCTGATGACGATGTTGACCGTGAGTTGCGCGAAAGATATACCCGCAAAACCTGAAGTAACGGACACGGCCTGTGACTGGGTAAGCATCATCTACCTCACAGAGCACGATATTGTCGTGCTGGATAAGCAGACGAAGCGGGACATTCTGGCGCACAATAAATCAGTACTGGCTAACTGCAGGAAGGAGAAATTCGATTTGAAGTAGCAAAAGGTAGACCGCAGCGAAAGGCAATGCAGCATCGTGATGCTGTCCTTAGTCGCCACTGAGCGAGTCTGTGTAGTGATGGGTCAAGGTTCTCATATCAAACAAACTCCGGTAAAGTAGCTCTCACCAGACGCATACCGGTCATAAGCGGCGATGACTCGACAGATACTCGAGGGCACGAACGCAGTCACTGCGATAGTGTGACTACCATCACAATAAACAGTAAAGAATTTATTGTGATGATTAGTAGCTTCTAACGGTTTTCTAATACATCGTAAGCTTCGTTAATAAAAATCCTTAATCTTCCGAGACACAATTCGATAAAAGGTATTACTTCATAATCTACTCCATGAAATCTTATTTTTTTATCTTCGGTAATGTTGATATTTACTGAAATACCATTGCCAGTTTTTTCTAGCTTTCCATTTTCGAAAGTAAAATCTTCTACCTTTTGACCATTCATGGAATTGTTTTTAAATACAATTTGATTGGGGTTGGTTACATTTAGCAGACCAAAGCCATCAATGCTTACATCAATGTTTTTTACCGAACCATCCTCTTCAAGAGGGATGGGTTGTCTGTGCTTGACCTCATTTGTCAGATTACACATCATTGTGAGTGAATCTTCCCCGGTACGGAAGTCTTGAATTGAATTGAATATTTCATAAAGCGGAGAGGAAGATGGTGGGTTTATCTTTAATTTTTGCGTAAAAAAGTTATCGATAAATTTTTGCTCTCCATAGGGAAAGAAGATTTTTGGTCTGTTTGTTTGAGTTGGTGATACGTATTTATCATACGTATCATTGGCCACATACTCCAACGAACTCCTCAAATGTTCGAGCATGGATTTGACTTTCACTGGTCGGATTTGCTGCGTTTTTTTCATTGCCTCGAGATTTTCTTCAACTTCTAGCAAGAGATCTAACGAACCTTCTCTGGACATGCTTATCACCTTTTGCATCAATTTCCTACATCTTATATCCAGTTGTTTAGTTAATGAATATACAACTCAATATATGTGAGAGTAGCTATGCACGTTACTATCGACGGGCTTCACTTTGTTACCACAAACTCTTGTCTCAAACGCATCACTATCCCGCCCTAGCGCTACGCATTCACAATGCTGAGTTATCTACCTGGGCGTTCGCTGATGTGGTCGGCTCTGAAAAGCTTATTCACTCAATGGATGAGCATGAAGAGGGCACGCGCTCAATTCCACGTCCTGACCGAAAAGCTCTGGTAAAAAGAAACGTTGGTATCTTCAGCGCTCGACGCGACAGAGGTTATACAGGCTTAGCCTCGTACAGCAGAGATCCAAATCTGGTGATTAAGACGATGTTCATAAGCCAGCCAGACCCACAGCGCGGGGAGAGGATGAAACCTGACCCGCAGGCTTTTCAGGCTTGGGAGAACTCAATATCCGGTGCGCTGCTGATTATCCCAAGTGAAAATAATTATTATTTAACGGGTCCTCCCGGTGAGGTGGCCTGCCACGGGGCGGCGGGCACGCGGAAAACGGCTAGTTTTCATGATCCAGGGTCATCATCATCATGTGTGTAACTGATTGAATTTTCACACAGCCAATTATCAATGATGTCGAATCGTTCAAAAAGTGTTCACCATCATGGACCAGGAACTCTCCACCCTGAAGCTGAATATCAATCAGCTGGCAGGAATTACCGGCGTTCATCGCCAGACTGTTACCGCCAGGCTTAAGCAACTTGAGCCTGCTCTGGGCAGCAACAACAAACTCAAACTCTACCTTATCACCGATGTGTTGACAGAGCTGATGGCACCTGTCGTCGCGTCAAATGCGGAAGATATGACGCCATCGGACAGGCTTGCACACTGGAAAGCGGAAAATGAGCGGCTCAAATTCGAGCAGGATACTGGTCAGTTAATCCCTGCTGATGAGGTAGCTCGTGAATTTTCTGTTATGGCAAAAGCAGTGGTGCAGGTGCTGGAAACGTTGCCGGATATTCTGGAGCGAGACTGCGCGCTGAATCCCGCAGCTGTCAGCCGGGTGCAGAGTGTGATTGACGATCTTCGCGACCAGATTGCACAGCGCGTGCTGGACGCAGAACCGGAGGAGGACGAGCCAGAGGAGGACTGATGGCGAAGCGGGCATCTGCCCGGGGGATCCGCAAGGATGTACCTGGAATACTTCGTGCCCCACGCCGCATGCTGGTGGCCGATGCAGTCAGTAAATTTATGCGTGTGCCAATGGGGGCAGGTAACTCAGTCCCCTGGGACCCGAATCTGGCTCCGTATGTGCTCGAACCGATGAACTGCCTGGCATCGCGTGAGTATGACGCGGTGGTGTTTGTTGGTCCGGCACGAACGGGGAAGACTATCGGCCTGATCGACGGGTGGGTAGTTTACAACGTGGTCTGCGACCCGTCTGACATGCTGATTATTCAGATGACAGAGGAAAAGGCGCGCGAGCACTCGAAAAAACGACTGGATCGCACGTTCCGTTGTAGCCCTGAAGTGGCAACGCGGCTGAGCCCTCGCAGAAACGATAACAACGTTTACGACAGAACGTTCAGGGCAGGCAACTACCTGAAGATTGGCTGGCCGTCGGTCAATATCATGTCGTCGTCAGATTATAAATGTGTTGCCCTGACCGATTACGATCGCTTTCCGGAAGATATAGACGGTGAAGGCGATGCTTTCTCCCTGGCATCCAAGCGAACCACCACATTCATGTCGTCCGGGATGACGCTGGTGGAAAGCTCTCCAGGGCGTGATATCCGTGATACTAAGTGGCGCCGCAGTTCGGCGCATGAGGCACCGCCGACAACAGGCATTTTGTCTCTTTATAACCGCGGCGATCGCCGTCGATGGTACTGGCCTTGTCCTCACTGTGGCGAATTTTTCCAGCCTGAGATGACGGCGATGACAGGTTACCGGGAAATAAGTGACCCGGTTAAGGCCAGCGAGGCTGCCTGCATTCACTGTCCTTCCTGCTCCGGAGTGATCACCGCTGATCAGAAACGCTCCCTGAATATGAAAGGGGTGTGGTTGCGTGAGGATCAACAAGTCGACAGCAGCGGAGCGATAACTGGCACCGGCCGACGGTCGCGTATAGCGTCGTTCTGGATGGAGGGGCCGGCAGCTGCGTATCAGACCTGGGCACAGCTGGTTTACAAACTTCTGACCGCTGAGCAGGAGTATGAGGCGACTGGCAGCGAAGAAACCTTGAAGACTGTCATCAATACAGACTGGGGGCTTCCGTATCTTCCCAGATCCAGCATTGAACAGCGTAAGGGCGAGGAACTACAGCAGCGTGCCGAGTCGGTTGAACGTCGACGTGTTCCTGCAGGTGTCAACTTTCTTGTAGCTACCGTCGATGTTCAGGGCGGTAAAAACCGTCGATTTGTAGTTCAGGTTGTCGGGTACGGTGCCCATGGTGAGCGCTGGGTGGTTGACCGCTTCAACATCATGCAATCAATGCGCACCACTCCTGACGGTGAAAGCTTCCACATCGATCCTGCCAGCTACCCTGAAGACTGGGATCTCCTGCGCACTGATGTGCTGGAGAAAACCTGGGCGCTTGATGGCGAACAGGGGCGACGTATGGGCCTGCTGGCTATGGCCGTCGACTCCGGTGGTGAGGACGGCGTTACCGACAACGCTTACGAGTTCTGGCGCCGCTGTCGTCGTGATGGCCTGCAGCGCAAAGTCTGGCTATTCAAGGGTGACAGTCAGACACGGTCGAAGCTGATAACCAAAACATACCCGGATAACACCGGGCGTTCTACCCGGCGCGCTAAGGCGGCCGGTGATGTCCCTCTCTACCTTCTCCAGACCAACGCACTAAAGGATCGGATTAACAACGCGCTTTGGCGCGATGTGCCGGGACCGAACTATGTGCATTTCCCTGACTGGCTGGGTGGGTGGTTTTACGACGAACTTACCTATGAGGAGCGATCATCTGATGGGAAATGGACGAAGCCTGGTAAGGGGGCTAACGAAGCGTTTGACCTTATGGTTTACGCACATGCCCTGGTCATTCTTCATGGTTACGAAAAGATTAAGTGGCCTGATGCACCAGAGTGGGCGCGCCGGGAGAGTTATCTGGTGGTTGAGTCATCGCCAGATGCGATTCCAGTGGCACAGCCGTCGGTTGCAAAACCGTCAGTATCAGAGCGAAAGGCAACGAAACCAGCCCGTGAATCGGCATGGTCATCATCATCAGGAGGCTGGGTGTGAATCTCAATGATATTCAGGATATGGTTCGACGCTATACCGAAGCGGAAGTGACGATCCTGCAGGGCAAGTCCATCACGTTTAACGGGCAGCAGATGACCATGGAGAACCTGAGCGAGATCCGAAGTGGCCGTCAGGAGTGGGAACGAAAGCAGGCCGCTGCTATGGCTGCAGCAACGGGCAGAGGTGGATCCTTTAAACTTGCGAGGTTCCCGCGATGAGCGTCCTGGATAATCTGATAGGCGTGTTTTCGCCTGGCTGGAAAGCAGAGCGCCTGAAGTCGCGCCTGATGATCCAGGCATATGAGGCTGTTGTCCCTACCCGAACGCATCGGGCAAAGCGCGAGAACCGTTCAGCGAACCAGCTCACTCAATTCGGCGGGCGCTCGCTGCGCGAGCAGGCCCGGTGGCTCGACTGCAATCACGACCTGGTAATAGGCATCCTTGATAAACTCGAGGAGCGTATCGTGGGGGGGAAGGGCATTATCGTTGAGCCCCAACCCCTGATGAAAAACGGTGAAATCGCCACTGATCTTGCTAAACAGATCCGCGCCAAATGGGCTGAATGGTCTGTCTCCCCCGATGTTACCGGGCAATTTACCCGCCCTGTGCTTGAGCGCCTGATGTGCCGGACCTGGTTACGCGACGGTGAGGTGTTCGCGCAATTAGTCAGTGGCACTGGTAATGGTCTATTGCCTGTCGCAGAGATTCCTTTCTGGATTGAGGCGCTGGAGCCTGACTTTGTGCCAATGGAGCGAACTGAGGCGGGGCAGAAGTTGTGCCAGGGTATTTACCTCAACGACTGGGGCCGACCGACCAGATACATGGTCTACAAAAACTTACCAGCGGAAGGCATGAGGCAGGGTGATACCAAGGATATCCAGGCAGAGAGCATGCTTCACCTGAAGTTTATGCGCCGTCTGCATCAAATCAGGGGTAACTCGTTGCTTGCCGGTGTGTTGATGCGTCTTTCGGCACTGAAGGAGTACGAGGACGCTGAACTGACTGCTGCCCGTATTGCTGCGGCGCTGGGCATGTTCATTAAGAAAGGTGATGGCCAGTCTTATCCCGAAGACAGTGCGCAGGCTTCGCGTGAGCTGAACATTGAGCCCGGCATGCTGTTTGACGATCTCCGTCCGGGTGAAGATATCGGCATGATCAAATCGGACCGGCCCAACCCTAACCTCGAAACTTTCCGCAACGGTCAGCTCCGTGCTGTAGCCGCCGGTTCGCGCGGCAGCTTTTCAAGCATTGCACGTAACTACGACGGGACATACAGCGCGCAGCGCCAGGAGCTGGTGGAGTCAACGGAAGGCTATTTCATTTTGCAGGACGCATTTATCGCGGCGATTACCCGACCGATGTACCGGGCGTGGCTAAAAATGGCGATCGTCTCTGGTGAGATTAAGGTGCCGACCTCTGTGGACAAGGCAGCGCTTTACAGTGCGGTTTTCTCCGGCCCTGTGATGCCTTGGATTGATCCTGTTAAAGAGGCGAATGCCTGGAAAATCCTGCTTCGTGGTGGTGCTGCGACAGAGAGTGAATGGGTGAGTGCCCGTGGTGCAAATCCTGATGATGTTAAGCGCCGCCGGAAGACGGAAATAGATGAAAACCGTAAGCAAGGGCTGGTGTTTGATACAGACCCGGCAAATGACAAAGGAGACACCAGTGTCCAGGAAACGAAACCGGGTAATGAACCGCCCAAAGGCCCAGTCAAAAAATAGCTGGTTCCGTATGCAGGCCAGTTCGGAAAATGAAGCGGAAATCTATATCTACGATGAAATCGGCTATTGGGGGGTCACAGCGAAGCAGTTTGTCGCAAATCTGAAGGCGCTGGGCGACGTTACCCACATCAAACTGCATATCAACTCCCCTGGTGGGGATGTATTTGACGGCATCGCCATTTTTAATGCCCTGAAATTCCATGGCGCGGCGATCACCGTATACATCGACGGTCTTGCTGCTTCGATGGCATCAGTAATCGCCATGGTAGGGAATCCGGTAATTATGCCGGAAAACACCATGATGATGATCCATAAGCCGTGGGGCTTTGCTGGTGGTGATGCTGATGACATGCGCGACTATGCCGATCTGCTCGACAAAGTGGAGTCAGTGTTAATTCCTGCATATGCGCAAAAGACGGGCAAAAGCGCCGAAGAAATCGCGGCAATGCTGGAAGACGAAACCTGGTTGTCCGGCAGTGAATGTCTGGAGCTGGGATTCGCTGACCAGGTTACTCCATCATTGCAGGCAATGGCCTGCATCCATTCAAAACGTATTGAGGAATTTGAAAAGATGCCAAACAGTATTCGTAATATGGTCACTCCGCCGCGCAACACTGCTACGCGTGAACCACAACAACCGGTTGTTACCCAGCCAGCACCTGTGGCAACCACAGAAGGCGATATCCGTGCTCAGGTTATTGCTGAGCAAAAAGCGCGTGTGAATGGTATTCAGGACTTATTTGCCATGTTCGGGGGAAAACACCAGGAATTGCAGGCTAAATGCATTGCGGATCCTGAGTGTTCTGTCAGCCAGGCGAAAGATGTTTTGCTTGCTGAGCTTGGTAAGAACGCCACACCGTCTAATACCTCCACACAGGGTAAAGAACATATTTATGCCGGGAACGGCAACTTTGTCGGTGACGGGATCCGCCAGGCGCTGATGGCTCGGGCAGGTTATGAAGGTCTGGAACGCGACAACGTCTATAACGGCATGACGCTACGCGAATGTGCCCGTATGTCACTGACTGAGCGTGGTTTCGGTGTCTCCAGCTATAACCCGATGCAGATGGTTGGCTTTGCTTTGACCCACAGCACCTCAGACTTTGGCAATATCCTGCTTGATGTTGCTAATAAATCATTGCTGCAGGGCTGGGACGAAGCGGCAGAAACCTTTGAGTTGTGGACCAAAAAAGGACAGCTGTCTGACTTTAAAACGGCTCATCGTGTAGGTATGGGCGGTTTCCCGTCTCTTCGTCAGGTGCGGGAAGGAGCCGAATATAAATACATCACCACAGGGGACAAGGGAGAAACCATCGCGCTGGCCACCTATGGTGAGATTTTTTCTATCACCCGCCAGGCCATCATCAATGATGATCTGAACCAGCTGACTGACGTTCCTATGAAGATGGGTCGCGCCGCCAAAGGGACCATCGGCGATCTGGTGTATGCATTGCTTACCTCAAATGGAAAGCTGTCGGATGGTAAGGCGCTGTTCCACGCCGACCACAAGAACCTCTCAAGCGGCGCTATCAGTGTCGACAGCCTCGATAAAGGCCGACAGATGATGCGTACGCAGAAAGAAGGTGACCGTGCGCTGAACATTCGACCCGCTTACATGCTGGTGCCCGTTGCGCTGGAGACACTGGCTAATCAGACCATCAAATCAGCGAGCGTCAAAGGCGCTGACATTAACTCAGGTGTTGCTAACCCGATTCAGAACTTTGCCGAAGTCATTGCTGAAGCGCGTCTCGATGATGCTGATTCCAAAGCCTGGTACCTGGCTGCTGCGCAGGGCACCGATACGATTGAAGTGGCTTACCTGAATGGTGTTGATGCTCCATATATCGATCAACAGGATGGGTTCACGACCGACGGCGTAGCGACAAAAGTCCGTATTGATGCAGGTGTTGCACCGCTGGATTATCGTGGCCTGGTAAAATCCAGCGGCCAGTAATTTAAGCGTCACCCGTCAGCCCATTAGGGCTTTTTTTATATCTGCAATATGGCCCCGATGGGGCCATTCGGAGAGAGCATGAAGAATTACGTACAGGATGGGCACACCATTGATTTAACTAATTCTGGTGCCGCGGCGATCGTCAGTGGTGCGCCAGTTATTGTTGGTGATTTGCTCGTAATCGCTATAGCGGATATCGCTGTTGGTGAAACAGGCACAGGCCTCACCAGTGGCGTTATGCAGTTGCCAAAGCTGGCTTCTGATGACATTGCCCAGGGTAAAACCGTGTATTTCAAGAGCGGAAAGATCCAACTGGATGCTACAGGTGCGACGCCCGCGGGGAAAGCCTGGCAGGCAGCGGGCGCGACCACCACTTCCGTGATGGTTCGTCTGAATGGCTAATCCCTTTGAGCAGATGGCTGCCCGCATGGATGCGGCTACGGTGAAACTAATGGCTGATACAGTCACGATCAACGGTGACAGCTTTGATGCTATCGAAAGCCAGTTTGTTGCTGAAATGGGGCCACTGGCGGGAGATGGTATGTCTCTGGTGGTGTTCTCAACATCTGCATCACCACGTAAGGGGGATGTTATTACCTGGAAAGGGAATGATTACATCGTCACCCGTAGGCAACATTTTAATGGAAAGCCGCAAATATGGATTGAATAGGAGGCATCATGTCCATCAAAGGACTTGAACAGGCTATCGCCAATTTGAACTCCATCAGTAAAACCGCCGTTCCCCGTGCATCCTCGCAGGCTGTAAACCGTATCGCTACCCGCGCTATCAGTCGCAGCACTCGTGAAGTATCAAAAGAAACCCGGGTGCCCAGGAAGCTGGTAAATCAGCGTGCCAGGTTAAAAAAAGCGACAGTACGAAAACCGCAGGCGACGATCAGGGTTAACCGGGGAAATTTACCCGCGATTAAGTTAGGTCCGGCAAGTGTACGTCTGTCCCGGCGGAAACGGGATAAAAATGGTGTGAGAAGTGAATTGCGGGTTGGACGCTTCCGTTTTCCTGGGGCGTTCATCCAGCAGTTAAACAGTGGCCGCTGGCATGTCCTTCAGCGAATCACTGCTGCACGTTACCCTCTGAAAGTTGTCAGTATCCCCCTTGCTGAGCCGCTGACAACTGCGTTTAAAGCCCAAAGCACAAAGTTAACGGAGACAGATCTCCCTAAAGAACTGGCCGCTACGCTTCGTAACCAACTTCGACTGGTGCTGATTAAATGAAACATCCGCAAATTCGTGCTGCGATCCTCGCCGTTCTTAAGGCTGGAATAGCAGAGCCTGTGACATGGTTCGATGGTCGTCCGGCGGTACTTGATCCCGAGGACCTTCCTGCGCTGGCCGTCTACTTAACTGATGCCCAGTCAACAGAAGATTCCATCGATGAAGATATGTGGCATGCCACGCTGCATATCGAAGTTTTCCTGAAAGCGGGCGAAACGGATTCCGCGCTTGATGGATGGATGGAAAGTCGCATTTACCCGCATTTAAACAATATCCCTGGCCTGGATGGTCTGGTCGAAACCATGTCACCACAGGGTTATGACTACCAGCGTGATGATGAAATGGCCACGTGGGGATCTGCTGATATGAAGTATTCACTCTCTTATACAATGTGAGGACGTAATGACTACACCAAACCCACTGGCACCGGTAAAGGGTGCCACCACCACGCTCTGGATTTATTCCGGATCGGGCAATCCCTTCGCTAACCCGGTATCGGATACCGACTGGACGCGCCTGGCAAAAATTAAAGACCTGCAGCCGGGTGAACTAACCGCAGAATCAAACGATGATACCTATCTGGATGATGCGGATGCCGACTGGACTGCAACTGCGCAGGGGCAGAAATCTGCGGGGGAGGCCAGTTTTACGCTGGCCTGGAAACCAGCGGAAAGTGGTCAACAGGATCTGGTTCGCTGGTTTGATGACGGCACCGTACTGGCTTACAAAATTAAATATCCAAATGGGGCCGTCGATGTGTTCCGCGGCTGGGTAAGTAGCCTTGGGAAAACGGTAACGGCGAAAGATACCATTACGCGCTCTGTCAAAATCAGCAACAACGGCAAGCCTGGTCTGGCAGAAGAAAGCTCCGTCGCTGTTATTGCGGTGACCGGCGTCAGCCTGGATAAATCGACCATCACCGTTGCGGTTGCTGCCACCACCACGTTGAATGTCACCGTGGCGCCAGCCAGCGCGAGTGATCAATCTTTCCGGGCCACCACCACGGATGCAGGTAAAGCCAAGGTGACTGTCGCCGGTACGGTGCTGACGGTAACCGGCATTGCCGCCGGAACCGCTGACATTATCGTGATGACCAACGACGGGCTTTTTGTCGCGACCTGTAAAGTCACCGTTTCCTGACTACCGGGGCTGTAGCCCCGCTTTCTGGAGTAACCCATGTTTTTAAAAAGTGAACCGTTCGAACGTAACGGTAATACAGTCACTCTCTACGAGCTGTCGGCGCTGCAGCGTATTGAGCATCTTGAACACCTGAAAACGCTGGAAAGTATCACCGATGCCGACATGCAGGCGGCGATGGATATGACGATTAAATCTGGCGCACTGCTGGTGTCCATGTCTTTATGGCATGGACATCCCCTGAAAGGAACGCACAAAACGCCGAAAGAAGACGTTGAACAGATCCAGAATGAAGTGCTGATGACCTGGCCGCTGGAGATTGTTTCCGCTGCAGAGTACAGCGTGAAGCTGTTGTCCGGCATGGTGACGCTGCAGGAAGCGAATGATCCGGAGGATGTCGCTGTAACTGAGTCGGTCAGTCTGGAAAAGTCCTCGCCAGTGAGCTGACATTCGTCCTGAAACTGGCGCGTGAATTTCGCCGCCCGGACTGGCGCGCCATGCTTGCTGGTATGTCGTCAACGGAATATGCCGACTGGCGGACGTTCTACCAGGACAATTTTTTTAATGATGTGCAACTGGATGCACATTTTTCCTCGCTGATGCATATCGTCATTACCGCGCTTGACCCCAAAACCACATCAACCCCTGCCAGCTTCAGCCTGCTTTCACCTTCTGCGGAGGATATTGCCGACGATGAACCCGGTGATGCTGTGCTGATGGCAAAGGCCGAGGGCATTTCAGGAGGTGTTCGCTATGGCCCAGACGGCAGTGGGTGACCTGGTCGTTAACCTTGACGTTAATTCGTCAAAGTTCAACGAGCAGATGGAGTACGTAAAAAGGCAGTTTAAGCAGACGGGTGACGCAGCGAATGACTCTGCGCTGAAGGTGCAGCAGTCATTTACCCGCCAGGAGAGCGCCGCGAAGAAGGCCGGTATTTCTGTCGGCCAGTACAACGCGGCGATGCGTATGCTGCCTGCGCAGTTTACGGATATCGCCACCCAGCTGGCCGGTGGTCAGAGTCCGTGGCTTATCCTGCTGCAGCAGGGCGGTCAGGTGAAAGACTCCTTCGGCGGCATTATTCCGACCTTTCGGGCGCTGCTGGGCACCATATCGCCAGTGATGGTGGGGGTTGGCGCGCTGGCTGCCGCCACTGGCGCGGTGGTTTACGCCTGGTATCAGGGCTCGTCCACGCTGTCTGATTTCAATAAAACGCTGGTTCTGTCCGGTAACACTGCCGGGCTGACCTCAAACCGCATGCTGGTGCTGGCGAAATCTGGCGAGCAGGCGGGACTCACGTTTAACCAGACCAGCAGTGCGCTGACGGAGCTGGTTAACGCCGGAGTGCGTGCCGGTGCCCGGTTCGATGAGATGAGCCAGGCGGTAGCGAAATTCACCGATGCGTCGGGTGTGCCGGTCGATAAGGTGGCAGCGGCATTCGGCAAACTGACGAACGATCCGACCTCTGGTCTTATTGCCATGGCGCAGCAGTTCCACAACGTTACAGCGGAACAGATTGCTTATGTGGCGCAGCTGCAGCGTGCCGGTGATGAGGCCGGGGCTCTACAGGCAGCTAATGATGCGGCGACAAACGGTTTTCGCGAGCAGACAAAGAGTCTGCGCGACAATATGGGGTCGATTGAGACTGCTGCCGACAGCCTGAAGCGTGCCTTTAAATCGATGTGGGATGCGGCTCTCGATATCGGGCGGCCTGACACCACGCAGGAGATGGTTGCCAAAGCGGAAGCGGCCTTTAAGCGGGCGGATGAAATCTGGAATCTGCGTAAAGGTGATGGTTATGTCAATGATGATGCGCGTGCCAGCTACTGGAACGATCGGGAGTCTGCCCGCCTTGCACTGGAAATGGCGCAGCAGCAGGCCAGTGTGGCAAAGGCCACTGAGGATAATGCCGCCCGCGAGGCGGTGATTGAATCTGACCGCCAGAAGTATGCCGCGCAGGCGCAGTCGAATTATGCAAAGACGCAGACTGCGCTGGAGAAGTACACGGCCCGTCAGAATGAACTGAACAAGGCGCTGAAGGACGGACGGATCCTCCAGGCTGACTACAACATCAATCTGGAAGCTGCGAAAAAAGAATACGACGACTCGCTGAAGAAACCCAAAGCCCCTTCAGCGGTAAAAACACCTGCAGGTGTAAAAAGTGTCGATACTGCCAGCGCGCAGACGCTGGAGCTGGAGGCGCAGTTACGCACTCTGCAGGAGCATAAGAGCATCACGGATACCATCAGCCAGCAACGGCAGGAGTTGTGGAAACAACAATCCCGCTTTTCGGTGCTGGAAGAGGCCGCCAAAAAGCGCGCGCTGACCGCCGATGAAAAATCGGTGCTGGCGAACAAAGACGAGGTACTGGCGCGGGCCGAAGTGAATGCCCGGTTGGGCGATCAGATTGTTGCCCAGGAACGGTTAAACCGCCTGCAGGACAGCTCGCAGAAGTACGTTACCCAGATTGGGGAGAAAACCCGGGCGCTTGTGGCCGGGGGCAGCATGAGCAGTCGCGGCGCGCAGCGGCAAAACGAAGAGGCACAGCTGCGGCAGGGCTGGATGAATGCCGGCGGTACGGACACCGATCAGGGTTATCAGAACGAACTGGATGCACTGAAGAAATATTATGCCGCACAGGACGAGCTCCGCGGAAACTGGCAGGCTGGGGCGAAATCAGCGTGGGCTGACTATGCCGATTCAGCAGCTGATGCCTATGGTTCGATGAAGTCCGCTGCTTCAGCCACATTCGATGGTATCAGCCAGAATATGGCCGATATGCTGACGACAGGGAAAGCAAACTGGGCAGATTTCACCCGTTCCACGTTGTCGATGCTGACGCAGATCCTGATGAAGCAGGCCATGGCTGGCCTGGTCAGTTCTGCCACGTCAGCGCTGGGTTTTGCTGGTGGTGGTTATACCGGGTCCGGCGGCAAGTATGAGCCTGCAGGTGTGGTGCACCGTGGAGAGTTTGTCTTTACGCAGGAAGCCACCAACCGAATCGGTGTCGGCAACCTTTATCGCATGATGCGCGGCTATGCGACAGGTGGTCTGGTCGGGGGGAGTGGCCGTGGCGTTGCTTCTCCTTTTGGTGTCAGCGTGTATGCGCCGGTTTCGGTTACAACAGGCCAGGGGGATTCCGGTCAACAGAAAGGAAGCGGCGATGCGTTGGGGAAAGCCTATCAGCAGGTGATCAACAGCTCCATCAGGGACGGTATCACCAGGGAAGTCCGGCCCGGTGGCATCATCTGGAATGCAACAAAACAGAGGTAAGCAATGGCGATCGAGCATTTTGCATGGCGGATTAAAGCATCCAGCCAGCCGACCTTGAAAAGTAAGGATACCATCCGTACGGCGCAGTTTGGTGATGGCTATAAGCAGGTTTCAGGTGCCGGGCTGAATGATGAAACGCTAAGTTATGAGTTTTCATTTACCGGCGAACCGCAAACCGTCCGGGATATTTATGCTTTCCTGCGGCGCCATAAGACGAAATCATTTTCGTTTACCCCGCCAGGCGGTGATCTTGCGCTGTGGCGCGTTGAGGCAGAAAGCCTGCAGCGCGTCACCAAAAGTAAAACAGTGGAAACCGTATCAGCCACCTTTGAACAGGCGTTTGCACCATGAGCTTAAACAGTGATTATCAAAAACTTGAGCCGGGCAATGTTGTCCGGCTTTTTGATGTCGATGGCACCGCATTTGGTGTTTCCGACGTTCTCCGCTTCCACGCCCACAATATTGCCCACACTCCCGATGAAATTGCCGCTGCTGGTGGAGATGAAAATAAGCTACCGGCGAAATCGATCTGGTGGCAGGGGCAGGAATATAAAGCCTGGCCCTGCCAGATAGAGGGAATTGAGACTGCGACCGACGGGACCAGTGCGCAGCCAACGCTCTCGGTCGCTAACCTGGATAGTTCCATTACGGCGCTGTGTCTTGCTTATGATGACCTGCTGCAGGCAAAGGTCACCATTCATGACACACTGGCGCAGTATCTGGATGCGAAAAACTATCCGGAGGGCAACCCGTCTGCGGATCCTCAGCAGGAAAAGCTGAAGGTGTTTTACATAGACGCCAAGAGCACTGAAACCAACGAGGTGGTGGCGTTTACGTTGTCCAGTCCGATGGACCTGCAGGGGCTGATGATCCCGACGCGCCAGTTACATTCGCTTTGTACCTGGTGCATCCGTAACAAATACCGCTCCGGTGATGGTTGTGACTACGCCGGAACTCGCTATTTCGACAAACTTAATAATCCTGTTACCGATCCTTCGCGCGATGAATGTAACGGCACGCTCACCGCGTGCAAATTGAGGCATGGCGAGGGGAACGAGTTGCCGTTCGGTGGTTTCCCTGGCACATCCCTGATCAGGAGTTGATATGCGTCAGAAAATTATCGACGCCATTATGGCGCATGCCGCTTCTGAATATCCCCGCGAATGCTGCGGCGTAGTGGTGCAAAAAAGCAGGGTGCAGCGGTACATTCCTTGCCGTAATCTGGCAACCGATCCGACAGAGCATTTCCACCTGTCGCCGGAAGATTATGCCGCTGCCGAAGACTGGGGAACAGTGATTGCCATTGTCCACAGCCACCCGGATGCCACGACGCAGGCGAGCGAACTTGATAAGGCACAGTGTGACGCTACGTTACTTCCCTGGCATATCGTCAGCTGGCCGGAGGGGGATGTACGTACTATCCAGCCGCGGGGCGAGCTGCCGCTACTGGAGCGACCATTTGTGCTTGGTCACTTCGATTGCTGGGGGCTGGTAATGAGTTATTTCCGGCAAACGCATGGCATTGAGCTGACGGATTACCGCGTGGATTATCCCTGGTGGGAGGATAGTTACCCCGAAAACTTCTACCACGATTGCTGGTATGAGTGCGGATTCCGTGAATTCAATGGCGTACCGCAGCCAGGCGATATGGTTATCATGCAGGTCCAGGCTAATAAGTGGAACCATGCAGGGATCCTGCTGGAAGGTAACATGTTACTACACCATCTTTATGGCCATTTGAGTCAGCGTGTGCCATATGGCGGTTACTGGCAGGAACGGACGATGAAGGTTCTACGGTATAAGTCTCTGTGCTAATCTTTTGCATTATCAAAAGGGGATAGGGATATGAAAAAAAACATATTATTGATTTCATTACTGGGTTTATTTGGTTGTAGTGCATCTTCCTTACAAGAAGGACAGCCTATTTATTCTGGTCATACCTCAAAGAGTGCTGCCCAACTCAACAAATGCATGTCCCCTAAGTGGCAGGAACTGCATCCACAGGCTACAAGTATAGAAACTGAAACTGGATATAGAATATCAGCCGCTGATGATTTATTCGGTGTTCTTTCGATGGCTATTATTCAAGATGGCTCTGAGGGAGGGGCCGATGTGAAAGTCTATGCTGCAAATAGAGGTATAGGTGACCCGTGGGGTAAAATTGCGCGATCATGCATTTAATTTATTTCTGTTTTTCAAAGCCACGTTAGTGGCTTTTTTATTGGGGTAAATATGCAAGAAATAATGACTAGGATTGAATTAGGTGGCGCGTTAGGTAAAGTATTTGGTAGAACCCATTACAGACTAATACGAACAACAGCAGAGGCTATCAATGCATTATCAAAAACAATTTATGGATTTGAACAATATTTAAATACGAGTAAAAATCGTGGTCTAACGTATGCTGTATTCAAAGGGAAAAGAAATATTGGGAAAGATGATTTAGGTTTTCCAGTTACAGGAGAGGTGATAAGAATTATCCCTGTTGTGATTGGCAGTAAAAAGGCAGGCCTACTTCAAACAGTTTTAGGGGCTGTACTTGTTGTTGTTGGTGCTTTGGGGGCTACTATCGGCCAAGCATGGGGCGGTGCAGCTTGGGGCCCTGCCGCTATGAAAATAGGCGCTGCAATGATGCTTGGTGGTGTTGTTCAAATGCTTTCGCCACAGCCAGCAGGACTTGCCAGCAAACAGGATGCCGAAAATCGGGCATCGTATGCATTCGGTGGTGTAACTAACACTGCTGCTCAGGGTAACCCTGTGCCAGTGCTTTATGGTAAACGTCGTATTGGAGGCGGGATCATATCTGGAGGGATTTATGTCGAAGATGCTCTTTAATGTGGGTATAATAGAAAGATGCATTAAGGAGGATACATGAGTTTAGATTCAATTCTTATTTCCAAAGCTATTATGCAGCTTAAACAAGAAACAGATCCAATTAAAGACTATTTATTTCCTGTTTTAATGTCGTTTTTTTCTGCATTTTTAGGTGGTGTGGCAGCATATTTTTTTAATTTAAGGCAGGAGCAGAGAAAACATGAAAAGGATAATTTTACTGCTGCAAGCAAAATAATTACAAATGTTTTGTTGGCGCTTAATAACTTAGTTGCGATTAAGAGTAATTACTGTGGCATGGAATCCAAAGATCCATTGTTTAGAGCTCTATCAATGCCAACGCTAATCATGAATGATATTAGACTTGAAGTTGATTTGTCTTCTCTAACATTCATTAAAAATGTACCAACAGCAAATAAGAATATGTCTGAAAGGCTGAGTGATTGGCTTAGGTATAGGGTATTAATGTTAAAAAAGAAATCACCTTCACCTGAAGAAATGAGTAAATCTTGGCGTAATTTTAATAGATTGGGAGCGTGTGTTAATAATTATAACTATGTTCTAGAACTATTGAGGATAAGGTCGGTCCTTGATGCTGAAATTAGAACTGCATTAGTTGCTAAAGAAAATGAGTTGATAGACGGACAGTTAAAACATGGTATTGGACTCTCGTTTGAAACGATTTGTAATACAATAGGTCGTGAAAGGCTTGTTAAATACATAGATTTAACGGAAACAATTATCTCCATTGTCGATAGTGTACTAAAGGAATTTGATTCATTCATTTTTGAGTTTCCCATTGTAGCAGAAAGTAATATCGAACTATCGAAAGTTGGGAGAGGAGTAAGAATGGTAAGAGTTAAAAATACGAGGCCATTATATATTAAATGTATAGTTCCAATAACTCCACCTGATTTTGAAAAGGTTGCACAGTTAACAGGTATGCCAGTAGAACAAGCGAAAAGTAAATATACATTCTCTGACTGGTATTAATAGTTCAAATCATGAAGTGAGTTAGAAAGCCACCTTATTGGGGTCAGTCCATATGGTGGCTTTTTTGTGGGTAAAATATAATGAAAAGGCAAATTACAGGACAGAAAGGTGGGGGAGCAAAGCAACGCGTTCCTACCGAACAACCAGATGATCTGCAATCTGTAGCGAAGGCCAAAATCCTCGTTGCGCTTGGGGAAGGGGAATTTGCAGGGCAATTAACCGGAAAAAATATCTACCTGGACGGCACGGCGCTGGAAAACGCCGATGGCTCCCAAAACTTTAGCGGCGTGACGTGGGAGTTTCGCGCGGGAACTCAGGCACAAAATTACATCCAGGGCATTCCCGGTACCGAAAACGAAATCAACGTTGGAACTGAAGTATCAAGCGCAACAGCCTGGACGCGTACCTTCCCCAACACCCAACTATCAGCCGTTCGCCTGCGACTGAAATGGCCTTCTCTGTTTAAGCAGGAGGACAACGGCGATCTGGTAGGGTATTCCATCAATTATGCAATAGACCTGCAAACTGATGGTGGGACCTGGCAAACCGTTCTTAATACCAGCGTAACCGGCAAAACAACGTCTGGTTATGAGCGCAGCCACCGTATTGATTTACCGCAGGCTGGCAGCACCTGGACAATCCGACTGCGTAAGATTACCGCTGATGCAAACAGCGCTAAGATCGGCGACACGTTGACGCTGCAAAGCTTCACGGAAGTGATTGATGCCAAGCTGCGCTATCCGAACACAGCGCTGCTGTACATCGAATTCGACTCAAGTCAGTTCAATGGTTCGATTCCACAGATATCCTGTGAACCACGTGGCCGGGTGATCCGCGTGCCTGATAACTATGACCCCGATACGCGGACTTATAGTGGTACATGGCAGGGCGCGTTTAAGTGGGCCTGGACCGATAACCCGGCGTGGATATTTTACGATCTGGTGATTACCGATCGCTTTGGTCTGGGTAATCGCCTGAGTGCAGCCAACATCGATAAATGGACGTTGTACCAGGTATCGCAGTATTGCGATCAGCCGGTACCGGATGGAAAGGGTGGAAGCGGGACAGAGCCACGCTATACCTGTAACGTCTATGTTCAGGAGAGGAATGACGCTTACACTGTGCTGCGTGACTTTGCGGCTATATTCCGGGGTATGACGTACTGGGGCGGTGATCAGATTGTGGCGCTTGCCGATATGCCGAGAGATGTGGATTACGCTTACACCCGCGCTAACGTTATCGACGGACGCTTTACCTATTCCAGCAGCACGACAAAAACGCGGTATACCACAGCGCTGGTTTCCTGGTCTGATCCGGGTAACGCCTATGCGGATGCGATGGAGCCGGTATTTGAGCAGCCTCTGGTAGCCCGGTACGGATTTAATCAGCTGGAAATGACAGCCATCGGCTGTACCCGGCAATCAGAAGCGAACCGAAAGGGGCGCTGGGGTATTCTCACCAACAATAAGGATCGTGTTGTTTCGTTTGATGTTGGCCTGGACGGAAACATTCCGCAGCCGGGATACATCATCGCCGTGTCAGACGAGCTTCTGTCCGGCAAAGTTATGGGTGGCCGCATCAGTGCTGTTAACGGTCGCGTGATAAAACTTGACCGCGTAGCTGATGCAGCAGCAGGCGAACGCCTTATTATCAATCTTCCCTCCGGTGCGTCACAGAGCAGGACTATTCAGGCGATTAATGGGGAATCAGTCACAGTCACCACGGCATACAGTGAGACACCACAGGCCGAAGCTGTATGGGTGGTTGAGTCAGATGAACTCTACGCCCAGCAGTATCGAGTTGTCGGCGTCTCCGATAATGATGATGGCACTTTCTCTATTACCGGCGCATGGCATGACCCGGATAAATATGCCCGTATCGATACCGGAGCCATCATTGACCAGAGGCCCGTGAGTGTAATCCCGCCGGGTAACCAGTCGCCGCCGGCTAACATTGTGATCAGCTCGTTTTCAGTGGTGCAGCAGAATATCAGCGTCGAAACCATGCGTGTGAGCTGGGATCAGGCGCAGAATGCTATCGCCTACGAGGCACAGTGGCGCCGCAATGATGGTAACTGGGTAAACGTGCCGCGCAGCTCCACCACCTCATTTGATGTATCGGGTATTTATGCCGGGCGCTACCTCGTGCGTGTGCGTGCCATTAATGCCGCTGAAATTTCCTCTGGCTGGGGCTACTCCGAAGAGAAAAGGCTGACGGGCAAGGTGGGAAATCCACCGAAACCTGTCGGCTTTACGACAACGCCGATCAACTGGGGGATTCGCCTGAACTGGGGATTCCCGGCTAACACCGGGGATACGCTGAAAACGGAAATTCAGTACACCGCGAACAGTGATTTCTCTAATCCTCTTTTGCTGTCGGATGTGCCTTATCCGTCAGCCGAATACACCCAACTGGGACTGAAGGCGGGACAGGAGTTCTGGTACCGCGCGCAGCTGGTTGACAGAACGGGTAATGAATCAGGCTGGACCGACTGGGTTCGTGGTGTATCCAACGCGAATGCTGACGACTACCTGGGCGATATTGCTGATGACTTCCTGACGTCTGCAGACGGTGACCGCCTGACAGGCGACATTGATACCAACCTCGAAGCCGCATTGCAGAACGCGCTGGCCAACCATGCAACCGTGGAACATCAGTGGGCGCAGTACGGCGAGGTGCGCGCGGAAATTCTGGTGGTCAAAACGACCATCGCCGATGTGAATCAGGCGATGGCGGAAATGTCCACCCAGGTGCAGGCGCAGTTCAATAATGTAACTGCCGCGCTGGAGGATAAGCTTACCGCCGTGGTTGATGCTACAGGGGCATCTGCAATTTACACCCTCAAAACCGGAGTCCGGATTAACGGAGTCATGTATAACGCCGGGATGTCGATTGCGGTGCTGGCGGAATCGGGCAAGCAGGTAGTCACCCGTGTCGGGTTTAACGCCAATCAGTTCGTCCTGATGAGTGGCAGCGGCAATACGCAATATTCACCCTTTGCGGTGGTCAATGGTCAGGTCTTTATCAGTGATGCATTTATCCAGTATAGCCAAATCACGCTGGCAAAAATTGGCGAGCTACGGTCAGCTAACTATGTCCAGGGGAAAACCGGCACCATCATGAAATCAGACGGAACGTTTGAAGTGAATGGAGCAGTTGCCGGGGAGGGGGCAATGAAAATCACCAACACAACCCAGAGCGTTAAGGACGGGAATGGCGTTCTTCGCGTGCAAATTGGGAAATTAACAGGAGTGTTTTGATGGAGTGGGGGATACAGACCTGGGACGCTAATGGCGTCCCTAATAACTACGGAATCAAACCAATCAGCGTAGTTGGTATAATCGACCTGTTAGTGGATCAGAAAACCGGCTCTTATTCTTTCAACCTGGAACCGGGCCTGAAAGTTGGCTTTACAGTAGGGACTGCGGAGGCAGCAAGTTTGATTGCGTACACAAACAAAAGAAACATTCTTGCTTCCGGTAACACAATTACAATTCAGCCATCAACGGGCGACGGTATTAACGACTATCCTGCAAATCAGGTTCAGCTGATTGTTTTTGCGGAGAAGGTGTAATGGCAAAATATGGTGTTTTGCTAGCGTTACCCAATGGGAATCCTTTTGTTACTCCGGATTCCACACCATTGACGTTGTATAAAAAAGTGTCGCTAAATTCCAGATATAGTAGTGACTTTAACTCTGCGGTTATTGAGGAAAATATTGCGAATCAAAAGGCAGGAATTGTATTCGCAAGAACCAGTGCTGCGGCAGAAATATCATCTGTAAAAAAAGGAAATTTATTCACTGTTTCTGCCTCTAACTACAGAAGGTCAGCCTTTACTCTTGAAGCTTACTTTTTCGCAATAACCCCACAAACCTTACCCAGTCACGGTATCGCTATATGGGACGCATCAGGCACACTGGTTCTTACAAACGAATCAAGGGTATTGACAGATCTGACAACTATCGGGACGCCTGGAGCGGCTACGGGTGGAATTAATATCGATGTCACAATGCCGGGGAAATGGGCCGTAAATCCGATGGGGCTGGGTTCTGTCATCATCCACGCTGGTTCTGCACCAGGTGGACAGCCAATATTTCAGTCCGTTGATGTGGGGACGGGTTGCCATGACGACACTGGTGGTACAAGAATTAGGGGGCAAAGTTCAACCACCGCCAGTGGTGCCACTATAGGGTCAACGAATAGCGGAATTGTGATAACGGCGATAAACACAGCCGCATATGATTAAACCGATCGATTTAAACGATCAATTTTAGAATATTGATCTATTAAAACTATTTTTATTATTCAATGCTATTGATTATTTTTGTTTAAATAATTAGTTCTGGTGTCGAAATGAAAAATATAATCATTCCAGTTATTGTCTGTCTGGGGCTTTCAGCATGTTCAGGACCTGTTCTTGAGAAACAGAAACCGGTTTGTCAGGCTGAGTTTGTGTCTGGCGGTCTGCCCCAGTCGGTGCATATTTACGGTGTGCGAAAAGTTGCTAATCAGATTGAGTACAGGGCCGGTTATCCCTTTAACTGGCGATGGGTGAATAAAAGTAACTTCACCAGTTCGAATTGCCCTCAATGAAATACCAAAAAATAACCCGCTCCGGCGGGTTTTTTATTATCTGAATTCAGGAGATATCCATGTCAGCAGGAACTTTAACCCTGACGAATAACTCTGCTGCTGTTTCCGGCAGCGGAACCGCATTTACCACAGAACTGGCGGCCGGTGATTTCGCTGTCGTTACAGTGGGCGGTATTCCTTACACCCTGCCGGTTAAGACCGTCAACAGCAACACATCACTGACACTGGTGAGTAATTTCACCGGGCCTACTCAGTCAGGCTCGGCCTGGTCCGCAGTCCCGCGTGTAGCACTGAACATGGTTACCGCCGCGCTGGTGACTCAGAGTACGGAAGCACTGCGCGGACTGAATTATGACAAACAGAACTGGCAGCTTGTCTACAGTGCAACGGGCACAATTACCGTTAAGCTTCCTGATGGCTCATCATTCACAGGTCCGTCCTGGAAATATCTGGCGGAAAATGTTGTTAACAAAAGCTCATCGAATACCTTTTCAGATGAAAACATATTCACTAAAGCAGGGGCTTGTGTAACGCTACAAAACACCCTGTCAAATACAAGCTATATCCGGTTCAGAGATGCAACCAACAATGTCGATCTGGCTTTTTTAGGTCGTGGAACGGCAAACAGTGATGTTGTGTCTCTTTACGGGCTTAAGGGTAATAACAGCTTTGACCTGAGAGGAGATGGCACCAACTACATCAGAGGAGCAACGACGTTCAATGCCCAGATAACTGCAGATGGCGGAATGGTTGCGCGCGGTGGTGGGGCAACTATAAAAACACAGGGGAGTCAGGCCGCCGGCTCCTATATCCGGTTTGAAGATGCGTCCGGTAATCAGTACGGATTTATTGGTAATCCGGCGAATACTTCCGGGGCGTTGTCGTTCTATAATTTTTCCAATAACAACAGTTTCGAACTGCGACAGGATGGTACGAATTTTGTGCGCGGGAATACAACGTTTAACGGCAGCGTGACCTGCGTGAGTCTAACGCAAACGTCTGACCGCGACCTGAAGGAAATGATAGAACCCATAGAAGACCCGCTGGAAAAAATCAGTTTGCTGACCGGGGTTACTTTTCGCTGGAAAGATAATGAGTATCCGTCTGCCGGGGTAATTGCTCAGGACGTTATGAACGTGCTTCCTGAGGTGATTGCATGTGCAGAGGATGATGAAGGTAACCGGCACCTTGCTGTTGAGTACTCAGGTCTTGTTGGGCTATGCATCGAGGCAATTAAGGCCCAACAAAAGCAGATAGAATCTTTAAAGGTAATAATCAGAGGCAGCGCTTCAGGAATCGCTAACAGTAATGGAGTGTGAGGGCAGGGTTGCCGCAACCACGCCGTATGCAAGAGCATGATTGCGGCCGACAGGCGAACGTTCGATAGTGCGAGTATTGAATGATTGCCAGTCACGGCGGATTGTACTTAAGCAATATGACGGTTCAAGGCGTTTAATCTGAAACCAGCCACATATCAGCCTCTTCAAACATTTCCTGAACAGTACGGCTTATCTGTTCCTTTTCATGCTTGCTGGCGTTAGTGTTGATCGCCGGCAGTGTCATCATCGGTTTAACCCTAACATCAGCATCCGGGAAAATCCGGTGAACCCTCCTGGTCAATTCGCCCAGAATGATATCTTTAGCACCTGGCAGACCAACAAAATTCCTTTTGTCATAAACGAGTTCCACGAACATTGCTCTTTGCCTCTTTACTGTATGGATATACAGTATTTATACTGTGTTTTTATCCGGTATTCAAGAGAGGGCGTGATGATGCCACGACGCAGCGATATTGAAATAGCCTGGTATGCTTCGATACAGCAGGAACCAAATGGCCGGAAGACCGTCACCACGCAACGGTTTGTCCAGGAACTGAGCAGGGTTAACTGGAACTGGACGATGAAGCAGGCCAACGAATGGATCGAGTGGTATGTGACAACATTCCGCGATGTATCAACGCAGGAAGGCGAGAACCGTACCTTTCAGTTGTTCAATCCAAACGGAGGGCTATAGCCATGGGCTTTCCTTCACCTGCGGCAGATTATGTTGAAACAAGGATCTCCCTCGACCAGCAGCTAATCAGCCAGCCTGCAGCGACGTATTTCATGCGGGCATCGCGTTCACATTTCAGGGAAGGGATAATTCAGGGCGCGCTGCTTGTTGTAGATGCGTCACTTACTGCCTGTGATGGTTCGCTGCTGATATGCGCAATAGACGGGGAGTTCAGAATCAAGCGATATCGGACTCATCCTCAACCCCACCTGGTTAATCTGGATAACGGGAGAAGGGAGGCGCTGCCAGTAGATGATGATGGCTACAGTTCTGCACCCGCTATATTCGGGGTGATCACTTACATCATTAATGATGCCAGGAACGCGGAGTTTGATGACTGCCCGGTGATGTAATCACATTGGCTGTATTAGTTCGGATCCCTGATTTTTCACATTCCCGACGGCACGCGTGACGGCGTGCCATATAAATTTATCAGCCGGCACGGAACCATCGGCTGCAATTTCCGCAGCTTCTTTCCCTCCAACGTCCTGCCTCATCCATTCGCGGGCAGCATCTGGTGACACTACCAGTGGCCGCCTGTCGTGAATATCTACCAGTCCTTTGTCTGCAGCAGCCGTCACTATCAGGAATCCTTCTGCTTCATCTCCACGTTCGAATGGTGTGCTGCCGATCGCCGCCATGAAAATCGGTTGGCCATCGGCTCGATGAATGAAGTAGGGCTGCTTTTTGTCGCCTTCCTTTTTCCACTCAAACCAGCCATCAGCAAAGCAAATTGCGCGACCGTGTTGCCACAGAGGCTTAAACATTCTGCTGGTGGCCGCAGTTTCAGAGCGTGCGTTAATTAGTGGTGGTTTATCCCACCGTCCGGGGGCGTATCCCCAGATAACTGGATCAAGATGGAGTTTCTCGTCACGTTCGCTCAGAAGCAGAACCTTGGTTCCGGGCGCAACGTTGAAACGTCCGATCGGTTCAGGATCATATGGAATGTCTCGTTCGACTTCGTCAGCGAGAAGGACGAGATAGTCTTCACGCGTCATTGACTGTGAAAAGCGTCCACACATAGAAACCTCCTAATTTACAACAGACAGAAAGTATAGAAGTTATAGGCAGCGGACGGTCGGTTTATGGGGCAAGGATGGGACAAAAATGCCAGTTATGGGGCATGAATGGGACATTATTGCACACATGAAGTTTACCGAATTTCATGTGATGCTATTTTTTAATGCTTTGAATATACAAAAGAAAACACATGCTCTTGGGCGTTCTTTAGTGATTTTTAAAATGCCCGCGTCACGCAGTTAAAGTGGCGGGCATACTCTTCAAGGCTGGAGATCCCCAGACGCACCCATTTGGGATGCGCCCACTGGGGTAAACCGATATAAATCATAGCGCTCGCAGGATCTCATCCACGCTGCGTACGCGTGCGATACGCGGGAAAATATGCGTCATGCTGCTCTGATGTTGCTCAGCGCTGGCGGCACTACAGGCGTTTTCTGCAACGATCAGATTAAAACCCAGCTCCCACGCATTTCGCGCCGTCGACTCCACGCCAATATTTGTGGAAATGCCGCACAGGACGATGGTCTCGATGCCCCGACGACGCAGTTGTAATTCCAGATCGGTGCCGTAGAAAGCTCCCCACTGGCGTTTGGTCACTTCGAGGTCGCTGGCGCATTTACCCAGAGCGCTCGGGTAATTCCACCAGTTTTCGGGTAACGCTTTGGCCGGAGCGTGAGCATCAACTGGCTGTTTCAGCGCTTCGGCATAATCGTCAGACCAGCCGACGCGCACCATTACCACCGGGGAACCGTGGGCACGGAATTTTTCCGCCAAATGCGCGGCGCGGGCAACCACGTCGTTTGCCGAGTGTGGGCCGCCAGCGAAAGGCAGGATACCTTCCTGTAGATCAATAACAACAAGAGCGGTTGTTTTTGCGTTCAGTTCCAGCATGATCACTCCAGTAAAAAAAGAATTCCGTTACACCTTAATCGCGAATCAGTGTGAAAGGGACGACAATTTTTGTTATTTTTTGTGAGATTACGCAATGCCCGTCCAGGAAACAGGCGTACAGTCAGTACCGGACTTATCGTGCGGCAGAATTTCCAGTATAATAGCCGCCTTTTTTCATTCAGTTGTGACATTCAGCTAAAGCTGCGACTTCGTCACCTGCGAGACAGGTGACAATCCGCCTGCGGCAAAGTTAAGGGATATCTCATGCGTACAGAATATTGCGGACAGCTACGTCTGTCCCACGAGGGGCAGCAGGTGACTCTGTGTGGTTGGGTCAACCGTCGTCGTGATCTTGGTAGCCTGATCTTTATCGATATGCGCGACCGCGAAGGTATCGTGCAGGTATTTTTCGATCCGGACCGTGCGGATGCGTTAAAGCTGGCCTCCGAACTGCGTAATGAGTTCTGTATCCAGGTTACGGGCACCGTGCGTGCGCGTGACGCGAAAAACGTCAACGCCGATATGGCGACTGGCGAAATTGAAGTGCTGGCCTCCGATCTGACCATCATCAACCGTTCAGACTCGCTGCCGCTGGACTCTAACCATGTAAACACTGAAGAAGCGCGACTGAAGTATCGCTACCTGGATCTGCGTCGCCCTGAAATGGCGCAGCGCCTGAAAACGCGTGCCAAAATTACCAGCCTGGTGCGTCGTTTTATGGACGATCACGGATTCCTCGACATCGAAACTCCGATGCTGACCAAAGCTACGCCGGAAGGCGCGCGCGATTACCTGGTTCCTTCTCGTGTTCATAAAGGTAAGTTCTACGCGCTGCCGCAGTCTCCTCAGCTGTTTAAACAGCTGCTGATGATGTCCGGTTTTGACCGCTACTATCAGATCGTAAAATGCTTCCGTGATGAAGACTTACGTGCTGACCGTCAGCCTGAATTTACTCAGATCGACGTTGAGACTTCCTTCATGACCGCGCCGCAGGTGCGTGAAGTGATGGAAGCGCTGGTGCGTAACCTGTGGCTGGAAGTTAAAGGTGTGGATCTGGGTGATTTCCCGATCATGACCTTTGCCGAAGCCGAGCGTCGTTACGGTTCTGATAAACCAGACCTGCGTAACCCGATGGAACTGGTTGACGTTGCCGATCTGGTGAAAGGCGTTGAGTTCGCCGTGTTCTCTGGTCCGGCGAATGATGCGAAAGGCCGCGTAGCTGCCCTGCGTGTACCGGGCGGTGCGAGCTTAAGCCGTAAGCAGATCGACGATTACGGTAACTTTATTAAGATTTACGGCGCGAAAGGTCTGGCTTACATCAAAGTCACCGAGCGTGCGAAAGGCCTGGAAGGCATCACCAGCCCGGTTGCTAAGTTCCTGAACGCAGAAATCGTAGACGCGATTCTGGAGCGTACCGGTGCGCAAGACGGCGACATGATTTTCTTCGGTGCCGACAACAAGAAAGTGGTTGCCGACGCGATGGGCGCGCTGCGTCTGAAACTGGGCAAAGACCTGAACATTACCGACGAAGCCAAATGGGCGCCGCTGTGGGTTATCGACTTCCCGATGTTTGAAGACGATGGTGAAGGCGGTCTGACCGCGATGCACCACCCGTTCACCGCGCCAAAAGACATGACTGCCGCTGAGCTGAAAGCTGCGCCGGAAGACGCGGTTGCCAACGCTTACGATATGGTCATCAACGGCTATGAAGTGGGCGGTGGTTCCGTGCGTATTCACAACGGTGATATGCAGCAGACCGTATTCGGCATTCTGGGCATTAACGAGCAAGAACAGCGCGAGAAGTTCGGCTTCCTGCTGGATGCGCTAAAATACGGTACACCGCCGCATGCGGGCCTGGCGTTTGGTCTGGATCGCTTGACTATGCTGCTGACCGGTACTGACAACATTCGTGACGTTATTGCCTTCCCGAAAACCACGGCTGCAGCATGTCTGATGACTGAAGCGCCAAGCTTTGCCAATGAAGCCGCGCTGGCGGAACTGAGCATTCAGGTTGTTAAGAAGGCCGAGAATAACTGATATGAGATATAAACAGCCTGTCTCGGTGTTAGTCGTGATTTATGCAAAGGACACCGGGAGAGTGCTGATGTTACAGCGACGCGACGATCCTGATTTCTGGCAGTCGGTCACCGGCAGCCTTGAAGAGGGTGAAACCGCGTCGCAAGCCGCGATGCGCGAAGTAAAGGAAGAGGTCGCCATTGATGTTGCGACTGAGCAACTGACCTTAATTGACTGTCAGCGCACGGTGGAATTTGAGATTTTTAGCCATTTACGTCATCGCTATGCGCCGGGAATTGAGCGTAATACTGAATCCTGGTTTTGCCTGGCACTTCCCTCTGAACGAGAGATCGTGTTCACCGAACATCTGACCTACCGTTGGGTTAATGCGCACGAAGCCGCGCAGTTAACCAAGTCGTGGAGTAACCGGCAGGCGATTGAAGAGTTTGTAATTAACGTCGCCTGAGAAGGCGCGCTTTTTGGAGAGATTATTTATGGCAGGTCATAGTAAATGGGCCAACACCAGACATCGTAAAGCAGCGCAGGATGCTAAACGCGGTAAAATTTTCACCAAAATCATTCGTGAACTGGTGACGGCAGCCAAACTGGGCGGCGGCGATCCGGATGCTAACCCACGTCTGCGCGCCGCGGTTGATAAAGCGCTGGCAAACAACATGACCCGTGACACCCTGAACCGTGCAATCGCGCGTGGTGTTGGTGGCGACGATGATGCGAACATGGAAACCATCATCTATGAAGGTTACGGTCCAGGCGGAACAGCCGTTATGATTGAGTGTCTGTCTGACAACCGTAACCGTACCGTTGCGGAAGTGCGTCACGCATTCACTAAAACGGGCGGCAACCTCGGTACCGACGGTTCCGTAGCTTACCTGTTCAGCAAAAAAGGCGTGATCTCTTTTGAACAAGGCGACGAAGACGCCATTATGGAAGCGGCACTGGAAGCGGGCGCTGAAGACGTTGTGACCTTCGACGACGGCGCGATTGACGTTTACACCGCGTGGGAAGATATGGGCAAAGTGCGTGATGCGCTGGAAGCGGCTGGTCTGAAAGCGGACGCGGCTGAAGTGTCTATGATCCCCTCCACCAAAGCGGATATGGATGCAGAAACGGCACCGAAGCTGATGCGTCTGATCGATATGCTGGAAGACTGCGACGACGTGCAGGAAGTTTACCACAACGGCGAAATCTCCGATGAGGTTGCTGCAACGCTCGAATGATGTGGTTAAGCCATAAACTAACAGGAGATGCGTGATGTCTATCATTCTCGGCATTGATCCGGGGTCGCGCATCACCGGTTATGGCGTAATCCGTCAGGTCGGCAGACAGCTGACCTACCTCGGTAGCGGCTGCATTCGCACCAAAGTCGACGATCTTCCATCACGTCTGAAGTTGATTTATGCGGGCGTGACGGAAATCATCACCCAGTTCCAGCCCGACTATTTTGCCATTGAGCAGGTCTTTATGGCGAAGAATGCCGACTCGGCGCTAAAGCTGGGGCAGGCGCGCGGCGTGGCAATCGTTGCGGCTACCAATCAGGATCTTCCGGTCTTTGAATATGCGGCCCGCCAGGTAAAACAGACCGTGGTAGGTATCGGCAGCGCGGAAAAAAGCCAGGTTCAGCATATGGTGCGCACGCTGCTAAAACTCCCGGCAAATCCACAGGCGGATGCCGCGGATGCGCTGGCGATTGCTATTACCCATTGCCACGTCAGCCAGAACGCCATGCAAATGAGCGAGTCGCGGCTGAATCTGGCGCGAGGTCGGTTACGTTAGTGACAAATGAGGCTGGATATCTATCCAGCCTTTTTTTATGATAGCGCATTACCTTTTAGCCCTTAACGCAGGAGCGTCACGTGATAGGCAGACTCAGAGGCATCATTCTTGAAAAACAACCCCCGCTGGTCCTTCTGGAAACCGGCGGAGTAGGCTATGAAGTCCATATGCCGATGACCTGTTTCTACGAGTTGCCGGAAGCCGGGCAGGAAGCGATTATCTTCACCCATTTTGTGGTGCGTGAAGACGCTCAACTGCTATATGGTTTTAACAACAAACAAGAACGCACGCTGTTTAAAGAGTTAATCAAAACCAATGGCGTGGGGCCGAAGCTGGCGCTGGCGATCCTCTCCGGTATGTCTGCACAGCAGTTCGTTAATGCCGTTGAGCGCGAAGAGCTTGGCGCGCTGGTGAAATTACCGGGCATAGGTAAGAAAACCGCAGAGCGTTTGATTGTGGAAATGAAAGACCGCTTTAAAGGCCTGCATGGCGATCTCTTCACGCCGGCGGCGGACCTGGTCCTGACCTCTCCAGCCAGTCCTGCAACGGATGACGCCGAGCAGGAAGCGGTTGCTGCGCTGGTGGCGTTAGGCTATAAACCACAGGAAGCCAGCCGCATGGTGAGCAAAATTGCTCGCCCTGATGCCAGCAGTGAAACTCTGATTCGTGAAGCGCTTCGCGCGGCATTGTGAGGTAAAGGATGATTGAAGCAGATCGCCTGATTTCGGCTGTCAGCACGACCCCTGAAGATCTGGTGGATCGCGCGATCCGCCCCAAATTGCTGGAAGAGTATATTGGCCAGCCTCAGGTGCGTTCGCAAATGGAGATTTTTATCCAGGCGGCGAAGCTGCGCGGTGAAGCCCTCGATCACCTGCTGATTTTCGGTCCTCCAGGTCTCGGTAAAACCACGCTTGCCAATATTGTTGCCAATGAAATGGGCGTTAATCTGCGCACCACTTCCGGTCCGGTACTGGAAAAAGCGGGCGATCTGGCGGCAATGCTCACCAACCTTGAACCGCACGATGTGCTGTTTATCGATGAAATCCATCGCCTGTCGCCGGTGGTGGAAGAGGTGCTGTATCCGGCGATGGAAGATTATCAGCTGGATATCATGATTGGCGAAGGACCAGCCGCACGTTCGATTAAGATCGATCTGCCGCCGTTTACCCTGATCGGGGCGACGACGCGCGCCGGTTCGTTAACGTCTCCGCTGCGTGACCGCTTCGGTATTGTACAGCGCCTGGAATTCTATCAGGTGGCAGACCTGCAGCACATTGTTGGACGCAGCGCCCGCTTTATGGGACTGGAAATGAGCGATGAAGGCGCATTGGAAGTGGCACGCCGCGCCCGTGGTACGCCGCGTATCGCCAACCGTTTATTACGCCGGGTGCGCGACTTCTCCGAAGTGAAGCATGACGGCACAATTTCAGCAGATATTGCCGCTCAGGCACTGGATATGCTCAATGTGGATGCGGAAGGATTCGATTATATGGACCGTAAGCTGCTGCTGGCGGTTATCGATAAATTCTTCGGCGGACCGGTAGGACTGGATAACCTGGCGGCGGCGATTGGGGAAGAGCGTGAAACCATTGAGGACGTGCTGGAGCCGTATCTGATTCAGCAAGGTTTTCTGCAGCGAACTCCGCGCGGACGTATGGCAACGGTGCGGGCGTGGAACCACTTTGGCATTACACCGCCGGAAATGCCATAAGATCCAATAATCCCTGATGGCGCTACGCCTGGCAGGCCTACGATATGATGCAGGCCTGACAGGCGTAAAACAGATTACTTCAGTTCATCAACCATGGTGACGGCGCGACCAATGTAATTGGCCGGCGTCATTGCTTTCAGGCGTGTTTTCTCGTCTTCAGGCAGCGCCAGACCGTCGATAAACTGCTTCATACCTTCGGCGTCAACGCGTTTGCCGCGGGTCAGTTCCTTCAGCTTCTCGTATGGTTTTTCAATGCCATAGCGACGCATCACGGTCTGGATCGGCTCTGCCAGCACTTCCCAGTTATGATCCAGTTCATCCAGCAGATGATCGCGGTTCACTTCCAGTTTGCTCACACCTTTCAGCGTGGACTGATAAGCGATCAGCGCATAGCCAATCCCCACGCCCAGGTTACGCAGAACGGTAGAGTCCGTCAGATCGCGCTGCCAGCGGGAGACCGGCAGTTTGCTCGCCAGATGCTGCAGAACCGCGTTAGACAGGCCCAGGTTACCCTCGGAGTTTTCGAAATCGATTGGGTTCACCTTGTGCGGCATGGTGGAGGAACCAATTTCACCAGCGATGGTTTTCTGTTTGAAATGGTTCAGCGCCACGTAACCCCAGACATCGCGGTCGAAGTCGATCAGGATAGTATTGAAACGGGCGATGCAATCAAACAGCTCGGCAATGTAGTCGTGCGGCTCAATCTGCGTGGTGTACGGGTTCCACTGGATGCCCAGCGAGGTGACAAATTCTTCGCTGAACTGATGCCAGTCCACTTCCGGATAAGCGGCGATGTGGGCGTTATAGTTACCGACTGCACCGTTGATTTTGCCGAGAATTTCGACCTGATTGAGCTGGCGGTACTGACGCTCCATACGGTAAGCCACGTTAGCCATTTCTTTGCCCAGCGTAGACGGGGTGGCTGGCTGACCGTGGGTACGGGAGAGCAGAGGAATATCGCGATACTGGACGGAAAGATCTTTCACCGCGTCGATAAGCTTGCGCCAGTACGGCAGAATCACTTCGTCACGGGCGGTTTTCAGCATCAGCGCATGAGACAGGTTGTTGATGTCTTCTGAGGTACACGCGAAGTGGATGAACTCGGAAACAGCGTGCAGTTCCGGGATATCCGCCACTTTCTCTTTCAGGAAATACTCAACTGCCTTCACGTCATGGTTGGTCGTACGCTCAATGGTTTTGATACGCGCAGCATCTTCTTCATTGAAGTTAGCGACAATCGCATCAAGGAAACCGATTGCGTCGGCAGCAAAAGCAGGAACTTCCTTGATCGCTGCGTGCGCGGCCAGTTTTTGCAGCCAGCGTACTTCAACTTGTACACGGAATTTCAGCAAACCGTATTCGCTGAAAATCCCGCGCAGCGCGCTGACTTTATCGCCGTAGCGTCCATCGACAGGGGAAACGGCGGTCAGTGAGGATAATTCCATAGATCACAACTCCGGGGTTAAATGAGCAAGAATTTGTTTAGCCTGAGTCGTCAGGCGATTACGAGAAAACATGAGTTGCAGACGGCCTCCACCAACCTGATGCCAGAGCACGGCAGCGCGAATGCCAGCCAGCAGGGAAGCGCGTACTTTAGCCTGAACCTGTGGGCTCTGAAGGATGGCCGGGGAGCCCGTAACCTGAATACGTGGGCCGAGTGGGCTGATGACGTCAACATAAATGCCTGCCATCGCACTCATCAACGTTTCTGACTGCAAATCAAAATGGTCCAGTTGGCGCTGCAAGCCGTTGATGCGGTCTCCCAGCGTGTCCATAGCGCCTTTAGCGGCTGACAGCTTACGCTCCAGCACCATCAGGCTTAACGTGTAGCGGGTGAGTTCCGCGTTCAGCCCCTGACGACTGCTGGCGTTGAGCACGCCGAGCATCGTTTCCAGACCTAAACGCAGGTTGGCCTCGCTACCGCCAAACACGCCCAGCGTAGAGCTGGGATTCATGTCGATGACACTGTTCAGTGAAACGTGCAATGCATCGGCATCACAATGCCCCTGGTGCGCCAGTTCCTGCACCAGGCGTGCCGACTGACAAATGCCTGCCAGAGCGAGGGTGATGTCATAATAATTCTTTGCCACGTTCACTGCTTCCTTGTATTAGATGTGTAAGTAATTATACCGGCAGAGGCAATCGTTGTTCGATAATGCCGCCGCCGAGGCACACTTCGCCATTGTAAAAGACAGCCGACTGACCCGGCGTTACCGCCGCGACTGGCTCGTCGAAAATGACTTCAATACGCTCAGCATCCAGCGCCTTAACGGTGCACGGAATGTCGGTCTGACGATAGCGGGTTTTCACCGTGCAGCGCATTGTGCCGGTGAACGGTTCGCGATCGACCCAGTGCAGCTGTTGCGCCACCAGGCCAACGGACATCAGACGCGGGTGTTCATGACCCTGAGCAACAACCAGAATGTTGTTCTCGACGTCTTTATCCACCACGTACCACGGATCTTCCGTGCCTTCTTTCGTCCCGCCAATGCCCAGACCTTTACGCTGACCCAGCGTGTGGTACATCAGCCCCTGATGCTGGCCAATCTCTACGCCATCAACGGTGATGATTTTGCCAGGCTGAGCCGGCAGGTAACGACCGAGAAACTCGCGGAACTTACGTTCGCCGATGAAGCAGATACCGGTTGAGTCTTTTTTCTTGGCCGTAATCAGACCGAGATCTTCGGCAATTTTACGCACCTGCGGTTTTTCCAGTTCGCCTACCGGGAACAGGCTCTGCGCGATTTGTTCATGACCGAGCGTGTAGAGGAAATAGCTCTGGTCTTTATTGCCATCGAGTCCACGCAGCAGGCGGCTTTTGCCGTCGACGTCGGCGCGGCGCACATAGTGACCGGTGGCGATATAATCGGCACCTAAATCTTCGGCGGCAAACTCGAGGAAGGCTTTAAACTTGATTTCTTTATTGCACAGAATATCGGGGTTTGGCGTACGGCCCGCTTTGTACTCTTCAAGGAACAGTTCAAAGACGTTGTCCCAGTATTCTGCGGCAAAGTTGACGGTATGCAGTTCAATGCCGAGTTTGTCACAGACAGCCTGCGCATCCGCAAGATCGGCGGCCGCTGTGCAATATTCCTCGCCATCGTCCTCTTCCCAGTTCTTCATGAACAGGCCTTCTACCTGATAACCCTGTTGTTGTAACAGCCAGGCAGAAACGGAGGAATCGACACCGCCGGACATGCCGACGATCACTTTTTTTGGGCTTTCAGACATAGGAATACTCACGACATTGAACTTCAAGGCGGCATATTCTAGCACGCAGCCCCTTACTTGACACCCTCTGTAAACGGCCAGTTAAATTCGCCGATCATCGCCAGCGGGTAGCGCTGTCCGCTCTGATAGCAACGAATACTCTCCGCAACCAACGGCGAACGCAGATTTGGCGCTGAGAGAACCTCTTCTGCGCTGACCCAGCGACAGCAATCTATATCGCTGTCATGAGGTTCAGTAGCGCACATATTGGCAAGCTCGATAGAAAACAGAAAACGTAAAAAGGGCGTTTTGTCCGGCGCAATCCATTGATGCATCCGGATGAAGTGTTGCGGCTGCGCTTTGATGCCCGTTTCTTCCCACAGTTCGCGAGCGGCGGCTTGCACCAGGGTTTCATCCGCTTCCAGATGTCCTGCAGGTTGATTCCACAGGGCTTTGCCATTGATTGTTTCCTCAACGACTAAGAACTTATCTTCTGCATGCACAATGCAGGCGACCGTGACGTGCGGTTTGAACATACCTGTTCCTTATTCAGTTAGTTGCATCCCGCCATTGACCGTTGGCGAGATTTTCCAGCGTGTAATCTCCCATGGCATAGCGGATGAGGCGCAGCGTCGGGAATCCAACATGCGCTGTCATACGACGAACCTGGCGGTTACGGCCTTCATATAAAGTAACTTTCAGCCAACTGGTGGGGATATTTTTCCGTTCCCGAATAGGCGGGTTTCTCGGCCACAGCCAGGTGGGTTCCTCTACTATTTCAATACCTGCGGGCAGCGTGGGACCATCATTGAGCGTCACCCCGGTACGCAGCGCATCCAGCGCTTCTGCTGTCGGCTCGCCTTCGATCTGGACGTAATAGATTTTCCCCGTGCGCTTGCCAGGTTGCGTTAACCGCGCCTGCAGCGCGCCGTCATTGGTCAGCACCAAAAGTCCTTCGCTGTCCCGGTCGAGTCGGCCCGCAGCATAGATTCCCGGCACGGGAATAAAATCTTTTAACGTGCTTCTGCCCGCCTCGTCAGTAAATTGTGGCAAAACATCGTAGGGTTTATTGAACAAAACCACGCGTTTTGGCTGGTTTTCTTTACGCTGTTTGGTGACTTGTCGTGAGCTGAATCGCTCAACCCGGTGATTTCTAAAAGAAGTTTTTTGCATGGTATTTTCAGATTATATCAATTGCCGCATTATAGCCTAAGAACGAGTGTCTTTCATGGCGACGAACATTAGGGTAGTATTGACATGCTCATTACAAAACATTAACAAAAAAATGCTCTAACGCATTCGTGCAGCAGGACGCAAACGCACATGCAGCGCGATGACAGACGAGCAGAACCAGAAGCGCTCGAAGGAGAGGTGAATGGAAAGCAAAGTAGTTGTTCCGGCGGAAGGTAAGAAGATCACCCTGCAAAACGGCAAACTCAACGTTCCTGAAAATCCGATTATCCCGTTCATTGAAGGCGACGGTATCGGCGTTGATGTAACCCCACCGATGATCAAAGTTGTCGATGCTGCTGTCGAGAAAGCCTATAAAGGCGAGCGTAAAATCTCCTGGATGGAAATCTACACCGGCGAGAAATCCACTCAGGTTTATGGCCAGGACGTCTGGCTGCCTGCTGAAACCCTTGATCTGATTCGTGAATATCGTGTTGCCATCAAAGGCCCACTGACCACCCCAGTTGGCGGCGGTATTCGCTCTCTGAACGTTGCCCTGCGTCAGGAACTTGACCTGTATGTCTGCCTGCGCCCGGTGCGTTATTACCAGGGCACGCCTAGCCCGGTTAAGCACCCTGAACTGACCGACATGGTCATCTTCCGTGAAAACTCCGAAGATATCTACGCAGGTATCGAATGGAAAGCGGACTCTGCAGATGCCGAGAAAGTGATTAAATTCCTGCGCGAAGAGATGGGCGTGAAGAAAATCCGCTTCCCGGAGCATTGCGGTATTGGTATCAAACCGTGTTCTGAAGAAGGGACTAAACGTCTGGTCCGTGCGGCGATCGAATACGCCATCGCTAACGATCGTGATTCTGTTACCCTGGTACACAAAGGTAACATCATGAAATTCACCGAAGGCGCGTTCAAAGACTGGGGCTACCAGTTAGCGCGTGAAGAATTCGGTGGTGAACTGATCGACGGCGGTCCTTGGGTGAAAATCAAGAACCCGAAAACCGGCAAAGAGATCGTGGTTAAGGATGTTATCGCCGATGCGTTCCTGCAACAGATCCTGCTGCGTCCGGCTGAATATGATGTGATTGCCTGTATGAACCTGAACGGCGACTACATCTCCGATGCGCTGGCCGCGCAAGTTGGTGGTATTGGTATCGCACCGGGCGCGAACATCGGTGACGAATGTGCGCTGTTCGAAGCAACCCACGGTACTGCACCGAAGTATGCAGGTCAGGATAAAGTGAACCCGGGTTCCATTATTCTGTCCGCTGAAATGATGCTGCGCCACATGGGTTGGACCGAAGCGGCTGATTTAATTGTTAAAGGTATGGAAGGCGCAATCAACGCCAAGACCGTAACCTATGACTTTGAACGACTGATGGATGGCGCTAAGCTGCTGAAATGTTCAGAGTTTGGTGACGCGATCATCGAAAACATGTAACCCAGATTCTGGGTTGTGTGAAAACGGGAACCGAGAGGTTCCCGTTTTTTTATGCCTGAACTCGCGGTTGCGTAATACGTAAACCACTCACAATTGCTGCCAGCGAGGCCAGAATGCCTGCGGCTATCAGCGAGACGTGCGTTCCACTGTCGCCAAACTGGTTTAGCATCAGCGCGACCAGTGCGGCCCCGGTACTCTGACCCAGTAAGCGCGCCGTCCCCAGCATACCGCTTGCCCCACCGCTGCGTTCACGCGGCGCGGAGGTGATGATGGTGTGATTATTTGGGGACTGGAACAAGCCAAAGCCTGCGCCGCACAGAATCATCGGCCAGATGATATTAAAATCGGAGGGGGAAACGGGCAGCAGCACCAGCGAAAACAACCCGCTGGCCATCAACGCCATGCCCAGTGCGCCCAACAGCCCGGCGTGAACGCGTTCAATCAGATATCCCGCCAGCGGCGCCATCACCATGGTTGCCAGCGGCCATGGCGTCAACAGCAGGCCTGTTTCGACCTCGCTGCGTCCGAGCACCGTTTGCATAAAGAAGGGCAGGGAAACCAATGCCAGCATTTGTGCGCAGAATGAACATATCGAGGTACAAATCGAGAGTGAAAACAGTGGAATGCGTAACAGGTCAACCGGCAGTAACGGCACCTCCAGCGCGAGCTGGCGTCGGATAAAGAAAAAACCTACCACCATAAGCGCCACAAGCTCGGCACCAATCAGTTTTAGCGACTGTCCTTGTGCAAAGCCGCTGAGCGCCGTAATTAACAAGCCAAACGTTAAGGCATTCATTACCGCACTGGGCAGGTCAAAGCGTGGTTTAGTGCCGCGGGACGCATTGGGCGGCAAAAAGCGCATCGCCAGCAACAGGGCGACTATTCCCAGCGGGACGTTAATCAGAAACAGCCATTTCCAGGAGGCAATAGAAAGAATTGCTGCGGCAATGGTCGGACCCGCAGCCGAGGAGACTGCGACGATAAAGGAGTTAATCCCCATCCCCCGCCCAAGCTGACGCTGGGGATAAATAAGTCGGATCAATGCCGTATTCACGCTCATTAGCGCCGCACCGCCAAAACCCTGGGCGACGCGAGCCAGCGTCAGCATGTGCAACGAATCTGACAAGGCACAAAATAGCGATGCAAGCAGGAACACGACCAGGCCACACTTATAAATGCGGCGGTAACCGAACATATCGCCTAAAAAAGAGAGGGACAGGAGCGAAACGACGATCGCGATTTGATAGGCGTTCACAATCCAGATTGAGCTGGCAGGTGAGGCCTGAAGATCGGCGGCGATAGTTGGCAGGGCCACGTTCGCTATTGCACCGTCGAGTACTGCCATAGAAATGCCAATAACAATGGTTAAAATTGCGCCATATCGCTGGGGCAATGGCAGACCATCGGCCTGAATTTTTTCCATAGAAAGTCGATATTTGTGGAATTTATGATGAGAGTAATAATTTTAGCATTGATATTCAGGTGTTAGGTCGCAGATTTGTAACTAAGTGAGCAAAGAGCGATTGCGAGGGTTGGTACGTGAAATTATAATAAAAACCGGTTCTGATTTTTATAAAACACTCGAAAGGGGTGATAAATGGCAATCGCAGATCTGGATAAGCAACCCGATTCTGTATCTTCCGTGCTGAAAGTTTTTGGCATTCTGCAGGCGCTGGGTGAAGAGCGCGAAATTGGTATTACCGAGTTGTCGCAACGCGTCATGATGTCGAAAAGCACCGTTTATCGCTTTTTGCAGACCATGAAAACGCTGGGTTATGTGGCACAGGAAGGGGAGTCAGAGAAATACTCACTGACCCTGAAATTATTCGAGCTGGGCGCGCGCGCGTTGCAAAACGTCGATCTTATCCGTAGCGCTGACATTCAGATGCGCGAACTTTCGCGCCTGACCAAAGAGACAGTACACCTCGGTGCGCTGGATGAAGACAGCATCGTCTACATTCACAAAATCGACTCTATGTACAATCTGCGCATGTATTCCCGCGTTGGTCGTCGTAATCCGCTGTACAGTACGGCTATCGGTAAAGTTCTGCTGGCATGGCGTGACCGCGATGAAGTGAAGCAGATTCTGGATGGCATTGAGTACAAACGCAGCACCGATCGTACCATTACGAATACTGATGAATTACTGGTACTGCTGGATAAAGTACGTGAGCAGGGTTACGGCGAAGATAACGAAGAACAGGAAGAAGGCCTGCGCTGCATCGGCGTACCGGTGTTTGACCGTTTCGGCGTGGTTATTGCGGGGTTGAGTATTTCATTCCCAACGCTGCGTTTCTCAGAAGAGCGTTTACACGAGTATGTGGCAATGCTGCATACGGCAGCGCGCAAGATTTCAGAACAAATGGGCTATAACGACTATCCGTTCTAATCTGACGTAATCGCGAATGTTAAAAACCCCCAGGTATTTTGTACCTGGGGGTTTTTATGAACAGTCATAACGTTACCTGGCGTAAATAACGTATCGAATGTAATGTTGCATTATTAGCCGTTATCGATAATGACCGTGCTTTTCCTTAACAGGGGACAATCCGACAGGCCAATGATACCGCTACTGGTGTGGACGTACTGTGCCGTGCTGGTTCCACGGGCAGTCAGATATTGGCATTGCAGACCCAGACCGGCAGCATTCTCCTTACTTCCAATCAAAATTCCATAGCCGCTCAATAATAAACCGATCCAAACCAGAGCTAACAACACAATAGCGCGGATAATCAGACGCATTACAACCTCTTATCTTTTCTCATTGTTATTAGATTAGCCTGTACACGGTATGAAACAAGTCAATCATTCCTAAAAAGATTGAATGCCTATACAGTTAACGCTGGGTTTAGGTAACGCATGATAATTTATAGACATAAGATGTGGAGTTGAAGAGTGGAGCTGGAGTGAAAAAAATTCGCTGGGTAGTGCTGATTGTTGTTGTACTGGTATGCATACTGATGTGGGCGCAGGTGTTCAACATCATGTGCGATCAGGACGTACAATTTTTCAGCGGTATTTGTGCCTTCAATAAATTTATTCCCTGGTAAGCGCATTTTCGCAACAGTTGATTACCTTCTTGTGCGGCAGTGGTAAACTACACTGTCTACATTGAGGTGGTAAAATGAACGAAGTTTTGAATTCTGGCGCGTTGAGTTTTGCGTCTTTAGCGGTATCGGTGGTGGTTCTGATTGTTGGGCTTGTTCTTTGGTTTTTTATCAATCGGGCAAGTTCGCGTACTAACGAGCAGATTGAGCTGCTTGAGGCATTGTTAGATCAGCAAAAAAGACAGAACGCTTTGTTACGTCGCCTTTGCGAAGCTAACGAACCCGAGAAAGCAGCAGAGCCTACTGCACTGCCCATTAAGGATGAAGACGATGACATCATCCGCCTGGTAGCTGAGCGGTAAAAAAGGTATGGCAGGATGAGGAAAGGCTGTTGTTGTTCTCAGTTGCTTCATCCTGTCGTCAGCGTGTCAGATTATTTTCTTCTGTCCCCGTCGTGTAATTGGCGGCCGGGCAGTCATCTATTCTCAGTATTTTCAGATGCTCCGACTAATTAATATCTTATCCCCAGTCTGATATAAATATAATCTTCCATACGTAAAAAATATGATTATGTCATTTTTGTGATAACGATCGTTTTATTAACAGCGAAACGTTTCTCTTACTTTTTTTGTGCCTTGTCATCATTCTTTCATTATTTTGGTGCAAAACCAGAAGGCGGATCTCATTTTTACGCTTGTGACATTTTATGCATTACTAAGCATAAAAAATGATATCTGGCAGAACCCGTAACAGATAACCTGGAACAACTGAAGCTATTGAGCTATGGTAGAAATATCCCAGCTATGGCGCAAGTCAGGCGGGGATAGGGGAGAGAGGTGAGAATATAATTCTACTCGACCTGGCGCATAACTGTGCAGTTGCTGTTTGATGGACGATGGGATTTGTGCGACCGATCGAGACACGTTTAAAAATGGCTTGCCATTATTAACGTTGTATGTGATAACACGTTTTGGGTTAAACGAGGTACAGTTCTGTTTATGTGTGGCATTTTCAGTAAAGAAGTCCTGAGTAAACACGTTGACGTTGAATACCGCTTCTCTGCCGAACCTTATATTAGTGCCTCAAGCAGTAATGTCTCAGTTTTATCTATGTTATGCCCGCGGGCGAAGAAAATACTCTAAGGAATTTTGCAAATGGCAAAGATTAAAGGTCAAGTTAAGTGGTTCAACGAGTCTAAAGGTTTTGGTTTCATTACTCCGGCTGATGGCAGCAAAGACGTGTTCGTACACTTCTCCGCTATCCAGGGTAACGGCTTCAAAACTCTGGCTGAAGGCCAGAACGTTGAGTTCGAAATTCAGGACGGCCAGAAAGGTCCGGCTGCTGTTAACGTAACAGCTATCTGATCGACACCACTGATTTGAAGCGCTTTTGCGCATCCATCTCAGATATAAAGCCTCGCTTATGCGGGGCTTTTTAATTCAAATTACGTCAAAATATTACTGAATGCCCATCCATTAGCGCTTTGTTGCAAAGGCGTGATATTCGTAGCATAGTTTTCCCCGCTTTCTTGCGGCATTTCCCGTTAAATCAGACACCTGAAAAACTATCGTGTTGGAGATCGGGTGAAAAAGAAAAACGACGGCGATGCGCGCAATTTTACTCCCGTACGTTTTGCCCTGCTTTGTGTGGCAATATTATTGAGCCTTGGATTGCTGCTGGGGCGGGTTGCGTGGTTGCAAATTGTCACGCCGACGAATCTGGTAAAACAGGAAGACATGCGTTCCTTACGCGAGGTGTCCATCGCTTCGCCACGCGGAATGATAACCGACAGAGAAGGGCGACCGCTGGCGGTAAGCGTTCCGGTTAACGCCGTCTGGGCCGATCCGAAGACGATTATCAGCAAGGGTGGCGTTGGCTATAACGAACGTTGGCAGGCGTTAGCGAAGACGCTGCATATTTCTCTCAGCACGCTGGCTGAACGCGTTAACAGCAATCCAGCCGGGCGGTTTATCTATCTGGCGCGCCAGATCTCCCCTCAGCAGGCAGAATGGGTCGACAAACTGGATCTGCCGGGAATCAACCTGCGTGAAGAGTCCCGCCGCTTTTATCCTGCCGGACATGTTGCGGCCAATCTGATTGGTTTCACCAACATTGACGGTCAGGGGATTGAAGGGCTGGAGAAAAGCTTCAATAGCCAGTTGATGGGCAAACCCGGCTCCCGCCTGGTACGGAAAGACAAATTTGGCCATGTCATCGAAAATATCACGGAAGTGATGCCGGTGCCTGCGCATGAATTACAGCTCAGCATTGATGAGCGCTTGCAGACGGTTACTGAAGACGCGCTGGACAATGCCGTGACATGGAATAAAGCGGAATCAGGGGCCGCAGTGCTGGTCAACATTGCCACCGGCGAAATACTCTCCATGGCAAGCTTTCCCGATTTCAATCCCAATAACCGTGATGGCGCGGTGCTGGATGATTTTCGTAATCGTGCGATTAGCGATACCTTTGAACCCGGTTCAACCGTAAAACCACTGGTGATTATGACCGCTCTGCAGCAGGGGATAGTACAGCCTGACAGCGTGATTGATACTCATCCTTTTATTGTTGATGGCCATCGCATCCGCGACGTCGGATTTTACCCGGAGCTATCGCTGACCGGGATTTTGCAGAAATCGAGCGATACCGGCGTGTCACACCTTTCGCTGGCGATGCCGGTACAGAAATTACTGAATACCTATAAAAGCTTTGGCTTTGGCGATCCAACCGGACTGGGTTTAACCGGGGAAAGTCGCGGATTAATGCCTCAACGCCGCTACTGGAGCGATCTGGACCGGGCAACCTTCGCATTTGGTTATGGATTAATGGTGACGCCGCTCCAGCTGGCGCATGTATATGCCACCATCGGCAGTTTTGGTATCTATCGACCCCTTTCTATTACGCGTATCGATCCGCCGGTAATAGGTACGCGGGTGATGCCGGAGGCGTTGGTTCACCAGGTTGAACATATGATGGAAAGCGTCGCGCTACCCGGCGGCGGGGGAACCAAGGCCGCGGTCAGAGATTATCGCGTCGCGGTTAAGACCGGAACGGCAAAGAAAATTGGCGATGACGGCAAATATGTCGATAAATATGTGGCCTATACGGCGGGCGTTGCGCCAGCAAGCGACCCAAAGTTCGCGCTGGTTGTGGTTATAAATAACCCGCAAAACGGTGCTTATTATGGGGGGGCAGTCTCCGCGCCGGTATTCAGCCAGATAATGGGCGATGTCCTGCGTCTGGAAAACGTAAAGCCGGACGGTATGCCTCCCGGCTCCGATCATCTTCTGGTAATGCACGGCAGCAACGTATCCTCGCCGTCGCTGTAAGTTATTTTCCCAGGGCGCATTTCGCGTTACACTTGCGCCCTTAAGTCACCTGCCGGAGTTGTCATGTCGTTTTCCTGTCCTCTTTGCCACCAGCCTCTTACTCAAGCGAATAACAGTTTTGTCTGCCCTGGGCGGCACCAGTTTGACGTGGCGAAAGAAGGGTATGTCAACTTACTGCCGGTTCAGCACAAACGTTCGCGCGATCCGGGTGATAGCGCGGAGATGATGCAGGCGCGCCGGGCATTTCTTGATGCCGGACACTATCAGCCGCTGCGCGATGCAATTGTGGATGCGCTCACCCAGAGGTTGAGTTCAGAAGATGCGGCGATCCTGGATATTGGCTGTGGGGAAGGGTATTACACCCATGCGTTTGCCGATGCGCTGACGGGCTGTACAACCTTTGGTCTTGACGTCTCTAAAGTGGCGATTAAGGCCGCAGCCCGACGTTATCCGCAGGTGATCTTTTGCGTTGCCTCCAGCCATCGCCTGCCGTTTGCCGACGAGTCAATGGATGCCGTCATCCGGATCTATGCGCCCTGTAAAGCGCCGGAGCTGGCTCGCGTGGTCAAACCGGGGGGCTGGGTTATTACCGCCACGCCGGGTCCGCGTCATTTAATGGAGCTGAAAGGGCTGATTTATGATGAGGTGCGTTTGCATGCGCCACACACTGAGCAACTGGACGGTTTTGTTCTGCAAGAGAGTCTTGCGCTGGGGTATCAGATGCAGCTCAAAGGTAGCGAGGCCGTTGCGTTACTGCAAATGACGCCGTTCGCCTGGCGGGCAAAGCCGGAAGTGTGGGAAACGTTAGCCGGAAAAACGACGTTTGACTGCCAGACAGACTTTAGTATTCATATCTGGCAGCGCCTGAATTAACCGTGGAAGTGTGCCCAGAGGATCTGGGCGCCAATACCTATCAGTACCACCCCGCCCAAAATTTCAGCTCGCTTGCCCAGCATCGGGCCAATGAAACGACCGATCATCATGCCGAGCGTAGACATAATCAACGTGGCGCAGCCGATGGCCAGCGCTGTGGCAATAATGTTGACCTGCAGGAAAGCCAGACCCACCCCGACGGCCATTGCGTCGAGACTGGTTGCAATGGCGGTGGTGACCAGCAGCCAGAAGCCATGGCGGCGCTGTGGCTCTTCATCTTCATCCCCGTCGTCACGAAAGCCTTCTATTATCATTCGTCCGCCTAAAAAGATCAGCAGAATGAAGGCGATCCAATGGTTCCACTCCAGTACAAATTTGCTGGCGAGCATACCCATGCCCCAGCCAATGAGCGGCGTAAGCGTTTCAACGGCGCCGAAAATAAGGCCGGTGCGCAGTGCTTCAGAAAATTTGGGTTTATGCAGGGTGGCGCCTTTGCCAATTGATGCAGCGAAAGCATCCATCGACATGCCGAAAGCAAGAAGAACAGTAGCGGTGAGATTCATAACAGCGTCCTGACCGGGGTATCCATAACACACATCACTGCCCCCAGTAACCATGCATACAGGCTGGAATCACTGTAAATACAGCGCCATTCAGGTATGCATTGCAGTTGATGTGCCTATGGTCTCGCCTGACTGAACCTGTAAGATCAGTCCGTACGCGCCACGTTTTTCAACGAGTATGTTGACACGTACATTTCCGGAGTCTGGAAATCGGCTACTCCCCAACGACGGGCGCAACCTTAACATATTTTGAGAATATAAAACAAGAAACGCAGAAATAATATTTGGCCTCTAATTGAAAACGATTTTCATTTAGATTTATTTATAAATAAAACGTTAAAATTAATAACATTATGAGCAGTGGGATATAGCCTTAGCTATGTTTATTTTTGAATGGATATATAAAAAACATAGTTCAGGCTATATTTGTAACTTACTGATTTGAAATTAAAAGTTTATATATGTTTTCGAGATCGTCTATATTACGTACGCGAATCAGTAATCTTCGATGTTCTAATTGCATCACCAGGACACCGTCTTCAGATAAATTCATCTCTTTAATCCGGTTATATTCAATCCAGACATTGGCGAAAAAAAAGCCTTTCTGTTTGAAGATGATTTTTGGCGTACGGATCCAGAACAGATACAGTCCCATCAATACCAGTGCACATAATAACCATGTGGTAAATTGCGCGCCGTGGCTGGTGATGTTGTTGTAGATAAGAATAGCAATCAAGCCAAGGAAGATAACGCTGTCGACTCTGCTACGAGGAAGCAGGGCGACAGACAGCAGAGTAGGGCCATTACGGCGGGGCATGATGAACTGATCGTAAATGGCATACGCCAGCAGCGAAAAGATAAAAAGAACCAGCACCAGGTCCGTGATAGTCATGAATCCTCAACCCTCTAAATAGAAAAACCGGGGGCAAGCCCCCGGCGGTGTACAACAGTCTTACAGGCCGAGCAGTCCGACAGCGTAGCCCGCGATACCGATGACGAAGAAGCCAACGATGATCCACAGCGGGTTCACTTTTTTACGCAGCAGCCACATACAGGCGAAAGTCAACAGCAGAGGAACCAGACCCGGCATCAGCTGGTCAAGGATAGTCTGCACAGTGGTGACGCGAGTCTGACCATCCTGACCGGTGATGGTGGAAACCACCAGCGGGATGTTTACGTGCGTCCACTTGTTAACCAATGCCCCCATGACAAACAGGCCGAGGATTGACGCCCCCTCAGTCAGTTTCTGCAGGAAGCCACCGCCCATATCTTTAACGATATCGATACCTTTACGGTAGCCGTATGCCACACCGTAGTAACGGGTTGCCAGACGAACCAGGTTAAACAGGATGAAGAACAGCAGTGGTCCAAGCAGACTGCCGCTCATCGCGATACCTGCGCCAAGTGCGGCGAATACCGGACGTACGGTACCCCAGAAGATCGGGTCGCCCACGCCTGCAAGCGGTCCCATCAGACCAACTTTGATACCGTTGATGGCACCATCGTCAATCTCTGCGCCGTTTGCACGCTGCTCTTCCATCGCCAGCGTAACGCCCAATACGGGGGCTGCTACGTACGGATGGGTATTAAAGAATTCCAGGTGACGCTTAATAGCCTGCTTACGTGCGTCGTTGTTTTCCGGGTACAAGCGGCGGATAGCCGGCACCATGGAGAAACAGAAACCCAGCGCCTGCATACGTTCGAAGTTCCAGGAACCCTGAAACAGGTTAGAACGAAGGAACACGCCACGAATGTCACTCGGAGTGAGTTTTTTCTCGGTGGTAGTTTTAGTCATATCAACCATTTCGCTCACCTGCTAGTCCAGTTCGTTATCGAGATCGTTATTGCCAGCCGCAGCAGCAGGTGCACCGGCTACGCGGTTATATTTCGGGCTCAGCTGAATGTAGAGGATAGCCATTACTGCGCCAATCACACCCAGAGCAACCAGGTTGAAGTTAGTAAATGCCGCGGTGACGAAGCCGAGGTAGAAGAATGGCATCAGGTAGCCTGCGCGCATCATGTTGATGACCATCGCATAACCAACCACTACGATCATACCCCCTGCGATGTTCAGACCGCCGGTCACTACTTCCGGAATGGCATTAAGCATGCTCTGAACTTCACTGGTACCAACAGAAATCGCCACGATTACCGCCGGGATAGCGATACGCATAGCCTGCAGGAACAGGGAGGATACGTGCAGCCAGGAGATCGCCGTCAGGTTACCGTTTTCTGCCGCCTTATCCGCTGCGTGCTGGAATGCTACGGTGATAGTACGAACGATGATGGTCAGTACCTGGCCTGCTGCTGCCAGTGGGATAGCCAGCGCGATACCTGCACCAATGCTTTGGTGACCCGCGATAACCAGAACGGTAGAGATAATTGAGGCCAGTGCAGCATCAGGTGCAACCGCAGCACCGATGTTCATCCAGCCCAGGGCGATCATTTCCAGGGTACCACCGATGATGATACCGGTTTTCATATCACCGAGAACGGCACCAATCAGCGTACAGGCCACCAACGGACGGTGGAACTGAAATTCATCGAGTACCGACTCCATACCCGCGATACATGCGACGATGAACACCAGCACAATCTGAAGAGTGGTAATCTCCATTGTACTTCTCCTATTGCTATACAGACTTAAGTGTGAAAACTAAGTAAATGCCAGGGCGTTATTTCACCTTGGCAATCAAATCCATCATTTTCAGTTTCTGATCGGTAGAAACCTTACGAGCCTCGAGCTCAATACCGCGTTCGTTGAGTTTCTTGAAGGCTTCGATGTCTTTTTCATCGACAGAAATTGCGTTGTTTACCTGCGTTTTCCCCTGACGGAAAGCCATACCGCCAATGTTTACAGAGGTAATTTTCACACCACCTTCAACGATACGTTCTACGTCGGTCGGGTTGGTAAACAACAGCATCACACGCTCACCTGCATATTTCGGGTTGTTGTAGACGCGGATCATTTTCGCGACATCAACCACATGCGCCGTCACACCCGGAGGTGCAACCTGGGTCAGCAGCGTTTTACGCACGGTATCGGCGGCAACTTCATCACTGACGACGATAATGCGTGTTACGTTGGTTTCTTTGGTCCAGCGAGTTGCCACTTGACCATGGATTAAGCGGTCATCAATACGCGCCAGGCCGATCTGCATATAATCGTTCGGACCCATCGGTTTGGCGGGAACTGCTGCTTTTGGCGCCGCGACTGGTGCTGGAGCGGCTTTCTCCACCGGTTTTGCTTTCAGCGCTTTCACGCCTTCGCTACCGGTTTCAACGGCCAGTGCTACTAATTCATCGAAGCTGGGGTTGTCATCACGCGCCATGAAGGTTTCAACCAGCATGGGAATGTTTACACCGGCGATGACTTCGTAATGCTCTTTATCGACGACAATGCGGCTCGCAGCGTTAAACGGGCTGCCTCCCCATGTGTCAACGAGAAACAGCACGCCTTTACTGGTATCGAGTTTTGCCAACTGAGCGTTGTACTTTTCAATCAGCGTTTCGGCATTTTCGCCTGGAACGAAATCGATCCAGCCGACGTTTTCCTGCTCGCCTAACAGCATTTCTGCTGTCTTAAGTAACTGCTCTGCAGCCCAACCATGTGTGCCTATAACAATAGCAATGGTCACTTGCTACCTCCTTTATTATCGTTAACACATCAACGTGAAGATGTATTTGAATCGTCGTCCGCAATCGAATCGATTCAGATAAGGGTTACAAAGAAAAACCTATTATTTTCGTGAATTATTTTAGATATCGAAAAAAATATTTTATGTGATGAAGATCCGTAATTTAACTTCCGATGAAAAGAAATTTCGAAGGGTAAAATATCTCCGAAACAACTTATTGCAAAGGAAGGTAAATCTTTGCTAAAAAACAGTTGTCTCTGTTATGTTTAGCATCGGTTTAATTACTCAGGAGTATAGGGCAGTAGCTCACCATATGGATCGTCACCGACGTCATTTCACTATCAGGCCGAATCAAGCCTGTCAGATTGGCACTTTTTGCCACAAATTTTCTCTGCATATCGCTTCAACGCCTGAGATCCTCAGCGCGCAGTTTGGTCATTTCTTAAGCAGGAGCTTGTCATGGAATTATTAATGGACCCGCAGATTTGGGTGGGTTTGCTCACGCTTGTCGTTCTCGAAATTGTTCTGGGTATTGATAACCTGGTCTTCATTGCGATCCTGGCTGATAAGCTGCCGCCAAAACAGCGAGATAAAGCGCGTTTAATCGGTTTGTCACTGGCACTGGTTATGCGCCTGGGCTTGTTGTCCGTGATTTCGTGGATGGTGACGCTAACTAAGCCGCTATTTACGGTAATGGACTACTCGTTCTCGGGGCGCGATCTGATCATGCTGCTGGGGGGGATCTTCCTCTTGTTCAAGGCCACGACAGAGCTGCATGAGCGGCTGGAAAACCGTGAACATGATACCGGCCAGGCAAAAGGGTATGCGAGTTTTTGGGTTGTTGTGACGCAGATTGTCATCCTCGATGCGGTGTTCTCGCTGGATGCCGTTATTACGGCGGTCGGTATGGTCAACCATCTGCCGGTGATGATGGCGGCGGTCGTGATTGCTATGGCCGTGATGCTGCTGGCTTCTAAGCCGCTAACACGATTTGTGAACCAACATCCGACGGTGGTGGTGCTGTGTCTGAGCTTCCTGTTAATGATCGGTCTGAGCCTGGTTGCCGAAGGGTTTGGCTTCCATATTCCGAAAGGCTATCTGTATGCGGCGATTGGCTTCTCAATCATCATTGAGTTGTTTAACCAGATTGCCCGTCGGAACTTTATTCGCCACCAGTCGACGCTGCCGCTGCGTGCGCGCACTGCCGATGCAATCCTGCGTCTGATGGGGGGTAAAAGTCAGGCCAGCGCGCAGATGGAATCCGACAACCCGGTGCCGGTTCCCGTCCCGGAAGGCGCATTTGTGGAAGAAGAACGCTATATGATCAACGGCGTCCTGTCTCTGGCGTCGCGTTCATTACGTGGCATTATGACGCCTCGTGGCGAAATTAGCTGGGTTGATGCAGACCTGAGCGTGGAGGAAATTCGCGAGCAATTGCTCTCGTCACCACACAGCCTGTTCCCGGTGTGTCGTGGCGAACTGGATGAAATCATCGGTATTGTGCGTGCTAAAGAGCTGCTGGTCGCGCTGGAAGACGGTGTGGATGTGGCGGCCATTGCCTCTGCGTCTCCGGCTATTATTGTCCCGGAAACGCTGGATCCTATCAATCTGTTAGGTGTTCTGCGACGCGCTCGCGGCAGCTTTGTTATCGTCACTAACGAGTTTGGTGTAGTCCAGGGTCTGGTCACGCCGTTGGACGTATTAGAAGCTATTGCCGGTGAATTCCCGGATGCCGATGAAACGCCTGAAATTATTGCTGATGCAGGCGGTTGGTTGGTGAAAGGTGGTACCGATCTGCATGCGTTGCAACAGGCGCTGGACGTGGATACGTTAGTGAATGAAGATGAAGACATTGCCACGGTGGCAGGTTTAGTCATTGCCGCTAACGGCCATATTCCACGCGTAGGTGATGTTATCGATGTTGCACCGTTGAGCATTACGATTGTCGAAGCCAATGACTATCGTGTGGATTTAGTTCGCATTGTTAAAGAACAACCCGCTCACGACGAAGACGAGTAAGCGGGGTTAGCGAAACGGCATAACGTGCATACTGTGTCGCCCGTTATGCCGGGCGGGCGGCGGCGTGCTGCCCGCCAGCCATTTGGGAAAATCGCGCAGCGGCATCGGCTTTGCGTACAAAAAGCCTTGCAATAAATGTACGCCGTGTCGGCGTAAATGCTGTGCCTGCGCCTGTGTTTCAACGCCTTCCGCCACCAGTTCGATATTCAGTTTTTTCCCCAGAGCGATAATGATGTCTGTGACGGTTGAGTTCACGGCGTCTGTCCCGATTGCCGAGGTAAATGATTTATCAATCTTCAGCACATCCGGGCGAAGCTTTTCCAGCCAGGAGAGCGAGCTGTTGCCGGTGCCGAAATCGTCAATTGCCAGCTTTACGCCAAGCCGATTTAACTCGCGCACGACCCGATAATCCACATCCAGTAACGCATCGCGCTCGGTGAGTTCGATAACCAACTGCTGAATAGGGTGCTGGCTGAACCAGTACTGGTTGAGATCTTTTAGCAGCGTACCGTTACGAAAATGGCTGGCGGCAACATTTATCCCAATATGAAACTGGCTGCTCATCGGGAATACGTGCCGTTGCTGAATGGTTTCTGCGATGACATGACGGGTAAGCGGCACAATCAGGTTGTGCTCCTCTGCGATGGGAATAAACACTTCGGGAGAGATCCAACCCTGGCGCGGGTTATTCCAGCGTAAAAGGATTTCCACTCCCATACATTGCTGGGTTTGCGCATTAAGTAGCGGCTGGCAAAACAGCTCGAATTCCCGTGCAGCAAGGGCCAGATTTATCTCCCAGGAGAAGCTCATTCTGCTGGCGGTCGCCAGCCATGCCAGGTAGCCCACTAAAAAACTTAGGATCACCGCCAGCGGCAGTTGTGTTGGTAGATGTTTTATAGCCAGTTCGCTGGCACCCGGACCGGTGACGCTGATAGTAAAGGGGAAATGTTGCGATGAGAGCTGGTAGCGTTTTTCATTATCCAGTTCAGGTAGCGTATCGACAACACCCTGTCCATATAGCAAATGGCGATTACCGACGGTTAAGCTGGCATGGGTAATTTGCGGTGGCTGGGGTTCAAGCAACATGGACGATAATAAATCAATATTCACGATTTCCAGCACGCCATCTGAACCATCGGCAGATGCTGGATACCATTGCGTCAGGATCGGACTGCCCTTAATCAACGAATGGTCGGTAGACAGCAGCAATTGCGGCTCCCGACTGGGTAATTCAGGCTCCAGTTGGCGAATAGGCACATTGCGATAGCCAAAAATGCTGGAACAATAAAGGACCCCGCTCTGAATCAGGTTGATAGAACGTACCGTTTGCAGTCTGGCTGCATGCTTACTCAGAGGTAAACGCGCGACTGAGCAGGGAAGCCCAATCAGCGGTAGCAGTACATCGCGTCCGGTCTGTAGGGGCAAAAGCACGTCATCCAACTCTTCAACGGCGTGGTTGGCAAAGGTAACGGTATTGCGATGATTTAAATTACGCTCCGAAATAAATCGGACAGTTAATGTGAGAATGAGCGTCAGTAGTGCACATAGTGTGCAGACGATTAAGCGATTCCGGCGATAGTTCTTGATGATCCTTTGCGCTGTTTGCATGCGGGCCGCCCGATAAGCCGTTGGTCACAGTAGCCAACAGCAACAGAGCAAGTGTAGTGGGGAAAATTACGCCAGACGAGGGAGAGGGGGCAAATTCGCCCATCCGTCGCAGATGGGCGAAAAATAAGTATTAGTCACATTGAACTTTGATTGCCAGGCCACCGCGTGACGTTTCACGGTACTTGGCGTTCATGTCTTTACCTGTTTCGTACATGGTCTCAATGACTTTATCCAGCGAGACGCGCGGAGCGCTGGTACGGCGCATTGCCATACGCGCAGCGTTGATCGCCTTCACTGACGCAATGGCATTACGTTCGATGCACGGAACCTGTACCTGTCCCGCCACCGGATCGCAGGTTAAGCCGAGGTTATGTTCCATGCCGATTTCAGCAGCAACACACACCTGCTCAGGGCTCGCGCCTAACAGTTCCGCCAGACCCGCGGCAGCCATGGAACAGGCTACGCCCACTTCACCCTGACAACCCACTTCTGCACCAGAGATAGACGCGTTCATTTTATACAACGCGCCAATCGCGCCGGCCGCCAGGAAATAACGGGTATAGATATCCGGGCTAACGGACTCGATGAAATGATCGTAATAGGCCAGTACCGCAGGCACGATACCGCAGGCACCGTTGGTTGGCGCAGTAACTACGCGACCACCCGCGGCGTTTTCTTCGTTAACGGCCAGCGCGAACATGTTCACCCAGTCGATCACGTTCATCGGATCGTTGGACAGCTTATCGCTGGAAACCAGCATACGACGCAGGGCTGAAGCACGACGAGGAACGCGCAGCGGACCCGGCAGCACGCCTTCGGTGTTCATACCACGATCGATACAAGCCTGCATGGTTTGCCAGACGTTACCAAAGTACTCTTCAATCTCTTTTTTACTGTGCAGAGCAAGTTCGTTCTGCATCGCCATGCCAGAGAGAGACAGGCCGGTGCTGTTGCAGTATTCCAGCATTTCAGTGGCGGATTTGAACGGATAAGGCACACTGACCTCGCCCGCGGCATCCTGACCAAAATGTTCTTCATCAACGATGAATCCACCGCCGATAGAGTAGTAGGTTTTGCTGTAAATGACGGTTTCGCCACTGTACGCGTGGATCTGCATTCCGTTTTCATGCAGCGGCAGGTTGCCGTTGTGAAAACGCATTCCGTCATTCTGCGGGAAATCCACTTCGTGTTGGCCCTGCGCAAGCAGCAGGCGTCCACGCGTTTCCACGTCGCGGATAAATCCGGGGATGCTGTCAATATCTACGGTAGCAGGCTCATTGCCCGCCAGACCCATAATAATGGCGATATCGGTATGGTGACCTTTACCCGTGAGCGACAGTGAACCATACACGTCGACGGCGACACGAGTAACGCTGTCCAGTAATCCTTTTTCGACCAGGTCATCGACGAACTGTTTACCCGCCTTCATAGGCCCTACGGTATGGGAAGATGAGGGACCAATCCCCACCTTAAACATGTCGAATAGACTAATCACGATAATACTCCTACAGGGCGACTGGGGTTTCCAGTAACGATGTTATAACTGCGCATAGTGTAAGAGGGAACGCGGCGATCGGCTTAACTATTCACATGAATTAAACTAATAGATAACCGCGGTTTTACTAATGTTGTGACCTGAGTTTCAAGTTGTCTATGGTGTGCGTAAAGATAAGTATAGTCAGGGCTTGACGCCAATTTGCAGCGCCAGCTCACGAATTATTCCGGCGGTCATTCCCCAGACGAAATATTGCTCATACCAGGAAAGCCATACACGATGTGAATCGCCGCGACGGTAGATATCCAGCGGATGATAACGACCTAAATGCAGGGCTTGTGCCAGCGGCATTTCAAACACGGCGGAAACTTCATCAACACTTGCGCGATACGGCAAATTTGGCGGGATAATGCCTACCACCGGCGTGACCTGGAAACCGGTCACGCTGTCCACCGGCGGCAGAACGCCAATCACCTCCACGCAGGATGGTGGGATCGCCACTTCTTCCTGCGCTTCGCGAAGGGCGGCGGCAATTAACGAGGCATCACTGCTATCCACCGCGCCGCCGGGAAAGGCGACCTGTCCGGCATGCTTGCGCAGATGAACGGAACGCTGAGTTAATAGTAACCCCGGCTGTGCACGACGCACGACGGGGATCAGTACGGCGGCCTGACGCTGGTTTAACGCAGTATGATTAACCTGCGGGCGCAGGAGTTGAAAGCGCGATAAAAAATCATCAAGCGTCAGGCTGCTGTATTCCACGTGTCAGTTCTCCAGTTGGTGCAAAATACGATTCACTTTATCAAACGTTTCCTGATACTCCGCATCTTCCTGGCTGTCCGCCACAATGCCACCGCCAGCGGAACAATAAATGCGTCCGTTGGTGGCTGTCAGCGTGCGAATGGTGATGCTGGTATCCATATTGCCGCAAAAGCTCAGATAGCCAATGCTACCGCACCAGGCGTTGCGTCTTTGCGGTTCCAGTTCGTCAATAATTTCCATTGCCCGCACTTTTGGCGCACCGGTAATAGAGCCGCCGGGGAAGGCGGCGCGCAGCAGGTCAGTGGCGTGCAATGACTCTGGCAGACGCGCGGTAATGGTGCTGACCAAATGATGAACGGCAGGGAACGGTTCGACAACAAACAGTTCCGGAACCTGTACCGAACCGGGTTCGGCAACGCGGCCGATATCATTACGCATTAAATCGACGATCATCAGGTTTTCCGCCTGATCCTTTGGCGAGTTCGCCAAAGATTGAGCCTGTAGACGATCGGCATCGGCATCTTCAAGTCTGGGCAGCGTGCCTTTAATCGGGCGCGTCTGGATATGCTGGTTTTCCAGCAGAATAAAACGTTCAGGTGAAAGGCTGAGAATCGCCCCTTCCTCAAGACGTATAAACGCACTGAACGGGGCGCGGTTCGCATGGTTGAGACGTACAAACGCCAACCACTCATCTCCTTGATAATGCGCCTGAAAACGCTGGGCAAGATTGACCTGATAGCAATCGCCGCTGTGCAGATAACGCTGCACCTGACGGAACTTTTCACCATACTGCGCGCGGGTCATGTTGGACTGCCACGAGGATGTTAACGAAAACGGTTCGCGCACGGGTATCTGTTGATTTTCCAGCCAACGGCGTCGTGCCTGTACATCGGAGTGGCTAAGTAGCGACACCCTTTGCAACTGATGATCGACAATCAGCGCCCAATCGTAAATGCCAACCGCCATGTCCGGTAGCGTGATATCCTGTTCGGCTTCCGTTGGCAGAGATTCAAAACGACGGCCTAAGTCATAACCGAACAGACCCAATGCGCCTCCCTGGAAGGGAAAATCGGGATTATAATCGGGCTGAATAGTCAGCGATGTCAGCGCCGAACGTAAAACCGTCATCGGATCATCAACCGTTTGCATAGTGCCGTGATGGTCATGCACAACGGTCTCTTCTGCATGTGTGACCAGCGTGGTAATGGGGTCGGCGACCAGAATATCAAAGCGATTATGCGGATGGTCGGCATGGCCTGAATGCAAAAGCATTGCCCAGGGCTGGTGGCTTAATGTGGCAAAATAGTGCTCAGCGGCGTCCAGACGCCAGGGGAGTGTGATTACAGCGGGAGATAACGTCTTCATCAGTCCTGACTCGTTGCTACTTCACTGGCTATGTGCCGGGTAGCATGAAATAATTAGCGCTAATAATTTAGCAGGAGTTCACCATGATTGCAGGTTTACCTTCACTCACGCACGATCAGCAGCAACAGGCGGTTGAACGCATTCATGAACTGATATCCCAGGGGATGAGCAGTGGCGAGGCGATTACGAAAGTGGCTGCTGAATTACGCGCCAGCCATACCGGCGAGCGGATCGTGGCGCGTTTTGAAGATGAAGACGAATAACGCCGCTTATACCGCAGCGATAATCTTAATTTCAACTTTGTATTTCGGGTTCATTAACCCGGCCTGAACGGTACAACGTACCGGCGCGTGACCAGCAACAACCCATGCGTCCCAGGCTTTGTTCATGGCGGCAAAATCATTTTTGTCCGCCAGGAACAGGGTGGCATCAAGAATACGTGACTTGCTGCTGCCCTGTTTTTCCAGCACCGCATCAATTTGCGCCAGCGTATTTGCCGTTTGCTCAAAGGCGTCGGCATCCAGATTTTCCGGTACGCCGGTGTAATACAACGTGTTGTTGTGGATAACCACGTCGGACCAACGCGCTTCGGCATCAATGCGCACAATCGTCATAAATCATTCCTCATTTACGTTTTTTCATAATGGCTTCGGGTTGCGCCAAGACTGCCATAATGTTGTGTCCACGTCACCTCTTCAACTGGCGAAAGAGCCGCTGGCCTGACATAATCCCTGTTCAAATGAACAGGGGGCAGTGTGACGGACGATTTTGCAGCAGACGGTCAGTTGGCTAAAGCGATACCCGGTTTTAAACCGCGTGAACCACAGCGGCAGATGGCCTTCGCCGTCAGTCATGCCATCGAAAAATCACAGCCGCTTGTTGTCGAAGCCGGAACAGGAACGGGTAAAACCTACGCTTATCTTGCCCCCGCGCTGCGTGCCGGAAAGAAAGTAATTGTCTCCACGGGCTCGAAGGCGTTGCAGGATCAGCTATACAGCCGCGATCTACCCACAGTAGCGAAGGCTCTGGAATTCACGGGTAAACTGGCGCTACTGAAAGGGCGTTCAAACTATCTGTGTCTTGAGCGTCTCGAACAACAGGCGCTGGCGGGCGGTGACCTGCCGGTACAGACTTTAAGTGACGTCATTCTGCTACGTTCCTGGTCAAATCAAACCCTTGATGGTGACATCAGCACCTGCGTCAGCGTGGCGGAAGACTCTCAGGCCTGGCCGCTGGTGACGAGCACAAATGATAATTGCCTTGGGAGCGAGTGCCCGCTGTACAAAGAGTGCTTTGTCGTGAAAGCGCGCAAGAAGGCGATGGATGCAGATGTCGTCGTGGTAAACCACCATCTGTTTCTCGCTGATATGGTGGTGAAAGAGAGTGGGTTTGGCGAGCTGATCCCGGAAGCTGAAGTGATGATCTTCGATGAAGCGCATCAGTTACCGGATATCGCCAGCCAGTATTTTGGTCAATCGCTCTCCAGCCGCCAACTGCTGGATCTGGCGAAAGACATCACCATTGCCTATCGCACCGAGCTGAAAGACACTCAGCAGCTTCAAAAATGCGCCGACCGGCTGGCGCAAAGCGCGCAGGACTTCCGTCTGCAGTTGGGCGAGCCGGGCTATCGAGGAAACTTGCGGGAACTGCTGGCCGACCCGCGCGTGCAGCGCGCGTTTTTGTTGCTCGATGACACGCTGGAGCTGTGTTACGACGTGGCGAAACTGTCTCTCGGACGTTCCGCCTTGCTGGATGCCGCGTTTGAACGTGCCACGCTTTACCGTACTCGTCTGAAGCGCCTGAAAGAGATCAACCAGCCAGGTTTCAGCTACTGGTATGAATGCACCTCGCGCCATTTCACCCTTGCGCTGACGCCGCTCACGGTGGCGGATAAATTCAAAGAAGTGATGGAACAGAAGCCGGGCTGCTGGATTTTTACCTCCGCGACGCTGTCGGTAAACGATGACCTTCATCATTTCACCGCGCGGCTGGGTATTGAAGATGCCGAGTCGATGCTGCTGCCAAGTCCATTTGATTTCACCCGCCAGGCGCTGCTGTGCGTGCCGCGTAATCTCCCGCAAACCAACCAACCGGGAGCGGCGCGTCAGCTGGCATCCATGCTGCGTCCCATTATCGAAGCGAACAACGGGCGCTGCTTTATGCTGTGTACCTCGCACGCGATGATGCGCGATCTGGCTGAACAATTCCGCGCCACCATGACCCTTCCCGTGCTGCTGCAGGGCGAAACCAGTAAAGGGCAACTGTTACAGCAGTTTGTCAGCGCAGGTAATGCGTTACTGGTTGCCACCAGCAGCTTCTGGGAAGGGGTGGACGTGCGTGGCGATACGTTGTCGCTGGTGATTATTGATAAACTGCCGTTCACCTCGCCGGACGATCCGCTGTTAAAAGCGCGGATGGAGGACTGCCGTTTGCGCGGCGGCGATCCGTTTGAAGACGTTCAGTTGCCGGATGCGGTAATCACCCTGAAACAGGGCGTGGGGCGTCTGATTCGTGACGCCGACGACCGCGGGGTGCTGGTGATTTGCGACAACCGTCTGGTGATGCGACCTTACGGTGCCACTTTCCTGGCAAGCCTTCCGCCTGCGCCGCGGACGCGTGATATTGCTCGCGCTGTTCGTTTTCTTGCCATACCAACGACTGAGTAATTTGTTACGGAGTGTGGTAAGATGCGCGCCAAATTTATTGACCTGATCACAAACACCCATGCGAATTCTGGCTATCGATACCGCCACAGAGGCGTGCTCTGTTGCCCTGTGGAATGACGGTACTACCAAGGCTCATTTCGAGCTTTGCCCACGAGAACACACCCAACGAATTTTACCAATGGTCGAGGAAATCCTGGCCGCTGGCGATCTCACGTTAACCGATATCGACGCTCTGGCGTTTGGTCGCGGTCCTGGCAGTTTCACCGGTGTACGTATTGGGATTGGCATTGCTCAGGGGCTGGCGTTAGGCGCGAATTTACCGATGATCGGCATTTCCACCCTGGCAACAATGGCGCAGGGAGCCTGGCGTAAGTCGGGCGCGACCCGCGTACTGGCCGCGATCGACGCGCGAATGGGCGAAGTCTATTGGGCCGAATACCTGCGTGATGAGAACGGCAACTGGCACGGTGAAGAAACCGAAGCGGTGCTAACCCCCGAGCAGGTGCATGCGCGTTTACTGCAACTGTCTGGCGAGTGGGTAACGGTCGGAACGGGCTGGCCTGCCTGGCCTGAGCTCGGTAAAGACAGCGGTCTGACGCTGAGCGATGGCGACGTTTTGCTTCCGGCGGCTGAAGATATGCTGCCTGTTGCCACGCAAATGCTGGCTGCCGGTAAGACCGTGGCGGTTGAACATGCGGAACCGGTTTATTTACGTAACACCGTGGCATGGAAGAAACTTCCCGGTAAAGAATGAATCTTAGTAGTACATCCCTGGTCAATTCGCACAGCCGTCAGTGCGCAGCATGGTGAATTGGTCGGGGCAGAAGCTAAGAAAAGGGAGTCGCAATATGGCGGTGCAAAAGCAGTTATTGAAAGGTGTGTTGGCGGGCGCATTCGCGTTAATGCTTAGCGGTTGTGTCACCATCCCTGACGCGATTAAAGGTTCGAGCCCTACGCCGCAGCAGGATCTGGTGCGGGTGATGAATGCGCCACAGCTGTATGTCGGACAGGAAGCGCGTTTCGGCGGTAAAGTGGTGGATATTCAGAACCAGCAGGGGAAATCCCGTCTGGAAATTGCCACTGTTCCTCTTGATAGCGGGGCGCGACCGGTGCTGGGCGAAGCCTCCCGCGGGCGAATTTATGCTGATGTAAATGGCTTCCTCGACCCGGTGGACTTCCGCGGACAACTGGTTACCGTCGTCGGTCCGATTAGCGGTACTGTGGATGGAAAAATCGGTAATACACCGTATAAATTCATGCTGATGCAGGTAACTGGCTATAAACGCTGGCATATTACTCAGCAAATTGTTATGCCGCCGCAGCCGATCGACCCCTGGTTCTACGGTGCGCGTGGCTGGCCTTACGGTGGCTACGGCGGATGGGGATGGTACAATCCCGGCCCGGCACAGGTTCAGACCATAGTAACTGAGTAACTCTTTGTTTTATGAGTAAAAGAAACAGCGGCTCGTCCGCTGTTTCTGCATTAACGTGGATATAAGAAAAATAAATAGTGACGTGCTTCGCAACCTTGTCGTTGTGTAATAAACAAACTGGTACGCTGAGTTAATATTATGTTAACAGTTTGTTTATTGCCTGGGGTTGTGATGACGACGAATACGCATTTTAGAGGTGATGTATTGAAAAAGGTTTGGCTTAACCGTTATCCCGCTGGTGTTCCTGCGGAGATCAATCCTGACCGTTATCAATCCCTGGTGGAACTCTTTGAACACTCAGTAAGACGGTATGCCGATCAGCCCGCGTTTGTAAACATGGGGGAGGTGATGACCTTCCGCAAGCTTGAAGAGCGTAGCCGGGCATTTGCGGCCTATTTGCAACAGGGACTCGGGCTGAAGAAGGGCGATCGCGTCGCGCTGATGATGCCGAACCTGCTGCAATATCCGGTCGCACTGTTTGGGATTTTACGTGCCGGCATGATCGTCGTGAACGTGAACCCGCTGTACACGCCTCGCGAGCTGGAACATCAGCTCAACGACAGCGGCGCGTCGGCGATTGTCATCGTGTCTAACTTTGCCCACACGCTGGAAAAAGTCGTCGACAAAACGTCGGTGCAACACGTGATCCTGACGCGTATGGGCGATCAGCTGTCGACCGCCAAAGGGACCTTGGTTAACTTTGTCGTCAAGTATATCAAGCGTCTGGTACCGAAATATCACCTGCCGGATGCCATCTCTTTTCGTAGCGCGCTGCAAAACGGTTATCGCATGCAGTATGTGAAACCCGAAGTAGTGTCGGAAGATCTGGCGTTCCTGCAATATACCGGGGGGACTACCGGTGTGGCTAAGGGCGCGATGCTTACGCACCGTAACATGCTGGCTAACCTTGAGCAGGTTAACGCCACGTATGGCCCGTTGCTGCATCCGGGTAAAGAACTGGTGGTGACGGCCCTACCGCTGTATCACATATTTGCGCTGACGATGAACTGTCTGCTGTTTATTGAGCTGGGCGGTCAAAACCTGCTGATTACCAACCCGCGTGATATTCCGGGACTGGTAAAAGAGCTGGCGAAGTATCCGTTCACCGCCATGACCGGCGTCAACACGCTGTTTAACGCGCTGCTGAATAACAAAGAGTTCCAACAACTGGACTTCTCGTCACTGCACCTTTCGGCAGGCGGCGGGATGCCGGTTCAACAGGCGGTAGCTGAACGTTGGGTGAAGCTGACGGGTCAGTATCTGCTGGAAGGCTATGGCCTGACGGAGTGTGCCCCTCTGGTGAGCGTCAACCCTCATGATATCGACTACCACAGCGGCAGTATCGGGTTACCGGTTCCTTCCACCGAGGTCAAACTGGTGGATGACGACGATAACGAAGTGCCGCCGGGAGAACCGGGCGAACTGTGCGTGAAAGGTCCGCAAGTGATGCTGGGCTACTGGCAGCGACCAGACGCCACCGACGAAATCGTTAAAGACGGCTGGCTGCACACCGGCGATATTGCGGTGATGGATGATGAAGGCTTCCTGCGTATTGTCGATCGTAAGAAAGATATGATCCTGGTGTCCGGCTTCAACGTCTATCCAAATGAAATTGAAGACGTGGTTATGCAACATCCTGGCGTACAGGAAGTGGCTGCGGTCGGCGTTCCGTCGGGCAGCAGCGGTGAAGCGGTGAAAATTTTCGTGGTGAAGAAAGATGCCTCGTTAACTGATGAGGTGCTTATCACTTTCTGCCGTCGTCACCTGACGGGCTATAAAGTACCGAAGCTGGTGGAGTTTCGCGACGAGTTGCCGAAATCTAACGTCGGTAAAATTTTGCGACGAGAATTACGTGACGAAGCGCGCGCCAAAGTGGACAATAAAGGCTGAGCGTTAAGTCAGCCAGCAGAAAACGCCGGGTAAACCGGCGTTTTTTTTGGCGCAAACCTAAGAGAGCACGATTTGAATTATCAAATGATCACCACGGACGACGCGTTAGCCACGCTGTGCGAAGCCGTCCGTGAATTTCCGGCGATAGCCCTGGATACCGAATTTGTTCGCACACGTACCTATTATCCGCAGTTGGGGCTGATCCAACTCTTTGATGGCAAACACGTTGCTCTGATTGATCCACTAGGGATCACCGACTGGTCGCCCCTGCGCGATATTCTGCGTGATACCGCCATCACCAAATTCCTGCATGCGGGAAGTGAAGACCTGGAAGTGTTTCTCAACGCTTTTGGCGAACTTCCGCAGCCGTTAATTGACACACAAATCCTGGCTGCGTTTTGCGGTCGTCCGCTGTCGTGGGGCTTCGCCTCGATGGTGGAAGAGTTTACGGGGGTGGCGCTCGACAAAAGCGAATCGCGTACCGACTGGCTGGCCAGACCGCTGACCGAGCGTCAGTGCGAATACGCGGCGGCTGACGTCTGGTATCTGTTACCGATCACCACAAAACTGATGGCTGAAACCGAAGCCAGCGGCTGGCTGCCAGCCGCGCTGGACGAATGCCGCTTAATGCAACAGCGTCGCCAGGAGATTCTGGCGCCAGAAGACGCCTGGCGTGACATCACCAACGCATGGCAACTGCGCACCCGTCAGCTAGCCTGCCTGCAATTGCTTGCCGACTGGCGACTGCGTAAAGCACGCGAGCGCGATCTGGCGGTAAACTTCGTGGTGCGTGAAGAGCACCTGTGGGCGGTGGCGCGTTATATGCCGGGCAGCCTGGGTGAACTGGATAGCCTGGGTCTTTCCGGGAGCGAAATTCGTTTCCACGGTAAAACGCTGATCGCCTTGGTGGAAAAGGCCCAGGCTTTACCGGAAGAGTCGCTGCCGCAGCCGCTGCTGAATTTGATGGATATGCCAGGGTATCGCAAGGCGTTCAAAGCCATCAAAGCGCTGGTTGCCGAGGTGAGTGCGGAACATAATCTCAGCGTCGAACTTCTTGCTTCGCGTCGCCAGATCAACCAGTTGCTCAACTGGCACTGGAAATTAAAGCCGCAGCAATCCCTGCCAGAGCTGGTTTCCGGCTGGCGTGGCGAATTGATGTCCGATCGCCTCAACGCGCTGCTGCAGGAATACCCGCAGTAAGTCACCAGGCTCGCCGGGTCGCGCGTTTGCTGACCCGGCCTGCGCAACGCTACAGATCGAGCACCAGGCGCTTACCTTTGGCGCGCGAGCAGCAGATGAGCATGCTTTGCTGGCTGGCTTTTTCGTCGTCGCTGAAATACTGATCGCGGTGATCCGCTTCCCCTTCCAGAATCGTCGTTTCGCAGGTGCCGCAAACACCTTCCCGGCACAGGCACTCAACCCGGGCGGCTTTGTTATTTTCGATAACCTGCAAAATGGTCATCTCTTCCGGGACCACAAACTCGCGCCCGGAACGCGCCAGTACCAGAGTGAAGGCGTCGCCGCCTTTCTCTTCCACGGCAAATTGTTCGAAATGTAGCGTATTGCTGTCCAGCCCAAGGCGGGAAGCCGCTTCTCTGACAGCATCGTTGAGCACCGCAGGGCCACAGGTGTAGATATGCGTGCCGGGTTCAACATCTGCCAGCAGACGGGCTAAATCGAGGCGGGTGCCTGCGTTCGACAGGTGCAGATGAATGCGATCGGCGCTGGGGTGTTGCATGAGTTCGTCATGAAACGCGCAGGTCTCCTGGCTGGGAGAGCAATAGTGCAGTTGCCATTGCATCTGAGATTGTTCCAGCTCCGGGAGTTGCGATAAAAACGGTGTGATGCCGATACCTCCGGCAATCAACAGATGTTTTTGTGCCTGAGGGGCGAGGGCGAAGAGATTGTTTGGTGTGGAGATCGTGAGTGTGTCGCCGGGCTTCACGTTTTGATGCAGATATCGTGAGCCGCCTTTGGACGCTTCCTCCAGGCGTACGGCGATTTTATAGGCGCGCGTATCGCGTGGTGAACTCATCAGCGAGTACGCATTGCTGTACAGGTTCTCGCCATCGCGCATCTGCACGATAACATGGCTGCCACCCTGAAACGCAGGCAGCGACTCGCCTGAGGTCGCCGTTAAGGTGAAGCATTTTACCTGCGCGGTAATCGTCTCAATCCGGCTGACCCGGACTTCTTGCATTTGATAATCAGACATTGCGGCCTCCCTAAAAAATCTGTCCGACGCGGCTCAGCGACGCGCCGGAACCTGTCGTAAAAGCCCCGGGTTATTCCTGAAAAACCTGGGCGACCAGATTATGGAAATGGGCAATGCCATGCTCGGAGATGCCGCTGCCGCTGGTGTCCGCCATAATGCGTCCCTGGCCGCGATACCCGCGCGATTTCAGCCCTTTTTGTACGCTTTCAACCAGACGTAAATCTTCAGGACGAAAGACGTTGCGATACCATTCGATCAGTTGTTTCTGCTCTTCGGTCAGCTCTTCGTTGGTGAAATAGATGTCATAGTTTTGCAGCGTGGTTTCCGCATCTACCGGGAATTCGTAGATAACGGTCATCATGCCTTTGATTGGCGTCACGTTGAGCATGGTGCACGGCCACAGCCAGAAACCGTGGAAAGCGGCATCAACCCCTTCTTCGAACTTAAATGACTGCTCTGAAGGTTTGGCGAAACCGTATTGCAGCGTCCAGTTGCCGTGCATGGTATGCCAGTAACGGTCAACCTGGACCGAGTCGGAAAAACCTGGATGGGCCGGACCGCAGTGGTAGCACTCCAGATAGTTATCGACGATATTCTTCCAGTTGGCTGGGGTACGAGTCGTAAAGCGCGCAGCAAGTTTCAGGTCATGCACGTCTGGGCAGGCTTCGATAACTTTGTCCGCAAGACCAGGGAGTTGTTCTTCCACGCTGCCCGCGTTCGGATCCATGTTAATAAACACGAATCCGGCATATTCTTCCAGGCGTACCGGTGTAAGGTGCGCTTTTTCGCTGTCGAAGTTGGCGACGTTTTCGCAGTTACGCGCATGCGCCAGATTGCCGTCAAGTTTGAACGCCCATGCGTGGTAAGGGCAGGTAATCACATTTTTCGCTTTCCCCTCGCCGCTCAACAGCTGATGACCGCGATGCGGGCAGACGTTGTAGAAGGCCCGCAGCACGTTATCGCGCCCACGTACCAGCACGATATTCTCGCCAATCACTTCTCGGGTAACATAATCATTGGGTTTCGCCAGTTCGCTACTGTGGGCGACGCAAATCCAGCTTTTAGCAAACACCTTTTCTTGTTCGTGTTCGAAAGCCTGATGGTCGGTATAAAACCGGGCCGGAATAGTCCAGGCATCCTGCGGGTTGGCACAGAAATTTTGCGGCAGAATAAACTCAGGGCTCAGATTGCTCATTGGAATACCTTTAATTTGTGAGTAAGAGGATTTTTGTACTGGCGCTTAATTGTCGCCTTTGAGTAGTGTCCCGGCCGGTGGCGCGACCGGGACGTCAACTGGCGCTTCGGGAAGATGACTTTCAATTTGATGCGCAGGAACGTGGGCATAGTCCTGCCGTACCCAGCGCAGAAAACCGCCAACCTTCACTAACAGGATGACGAGGAATGGAAGAGCGGTCAGAACCACCGTGGTCTTCATGGTTTCCAGGGACGCGCCGGTGAACAAAATCGATAATGGGATCAGGGTGATAACCACGCACCAGAACAGACGAAGACTGCGCTGCGGATCTTCCCCTTCCTGCAGGTTGCGCGTGCTGGTAGCCGCCATGGTGTAGGCCACAGCATCCATGTGTGAGGCGAGGAATATAATCATGATCGCCAGATACGCCACCAGAAACAGTTTCCCGGCAGGCAACGACATCAACACTTGCTGTACGGCTGTCTCACCGCCCAGCGTCGCCATAACCTGCGGTACGTCGATCACGCCGTTCACAAACTGGTGAATGGAGTAGCTTTCCATCACGCCAAAGAAGAACCAGCAACCAACAGTGCTACCGAGGATTAATGCCCAGATAACCTCTTTGATTTTGCGACCACGAGATACGCGAGTGACAAACATTGCCACGCCCGGCGTGTAGGAGATCCACCACAGCCAGTAGAACACCGTCCAGTTACGGGTGAACTCACCGTTGCCAAGCGGGTCGGTGAAGAGGCTCATTTGCAAAAAATTTTGTGTCGTCAGGCCGATGGCGTTAATGATGTTATTGGTGATGAATTCGGTCGGGCCGACGATCAGCACCAGCAGCGGCAGTAAAAATGCCCCCCAGCCGACCATTTTGCTCAGACGTTGCAAACCGTTATTGATACCAATCCAGGAGCTCAGGCAGAAAATGCCGCCAGAGAACAGGATCACAAACGCCTGCACCGTGAAGTTATCCGGTAACCCCGTCAGGGCAGACAAACCGCGAGTAAAGGTGGCGGCGGTGACGACCAGAGAGATAGTTAACGCGCCAACTGTCGCGATCAGGAACATCAGGTCAACCAGGCGACCCCAGACGCCCTGCGGATGCACGCCGGTAATGGCGGCGATAATCCCGGACAGGCTCAGTCCTTTGTTTTTACGCACATGAAAGTGGTAGGCCATGGTTAATGAGGCCAACGTGTAGGTCGCCCATGCGCTGATCCCCCAATGGAAAAAGGAATAGGGCAGGCTGTATTCTAGCGCTTTTTGCGAGTGCGGCGCGATATTCAGACCCGGGGTCTGGTAATAATAGGCCTACTCAGCAACGCCCCAGTAGAGCGTGGAGGAGCCTAATCCGGCGCATATAAACATAAACAGCCAGGAGAGCGTGCTGTATTCCGCTTTACCTTCTCCCAGACGGATATTGCCGTATTTGCTGGTAGCCAGCCAGACGACCAGACCCATAGCCATCAGAACGAGGATCTGCACGGCGGAACCCAGCATCCGGGTAACGCCGTTAAAAAGGGTATTTGCGACTTGTGCAGACTGCTGAGGGAAGAGACTAAGTGTGGCGGCGATGAAAAGAATAGCCACCAGGCTGATGGCTATCAGCGGCATGTCTTTTTTCTTGACGTTGCTCAACATGGGATCTCCTGGGCACAGTTGCCCGCGTATGGCATTAGCCTGTCGTTGTTATCATGCTGTAGGGGTAGAATGAGTTACTTTGTATTTAACAATTTTATTATTTGTTCTTTACATGGATTAAACAATTGCCCGATGCGTGAAGCAATAAAACACGGAACGGAAATAATAAAAGGTGAATTAGCGCAGGTTATTGGCTCCACAAAACGCATAAAAAAGCCGCGTCAGTGACGCGGCTCATATTTCGTGGTTTGACCTCTAACGTAGTGCCTGACAGATGGCTTCTCCCACCTGTTGCGTGGTGGCGCTGCCTTTCATATCCGGCGTTTTCGGGCCGCTGGCAATAACGTGCTCAATTGCCGCCAGAATACCGTCGTGGGCAGCCTTATAGTTGGCATCACCGTTGCCAAGGAAGTCCAGCATCATGGCGCCAGCCCAGATAGTGGCAATCGGGTTGGCGATGTTTTTTCCGTAAATATCGGGGGCCGAACCATGCACCGGCTCGAACAGGGACGGGAAGGTGCGTTCCGGGTTTAAGTTGGCAGAAGGCGCGATGCCAATCGTCCCGGTACAGGCCGGACCCAGATCGGAGAGGATGTCGCCGAACAGGTTGGAAGCAACCACAACGTCAAAGCGCTCCGGCTGCATCACAAAGCGGGCGCACAGTATATCGATATGCTGTTTATCCCAACGGATCTCAGGATAGTTAGCCGCCATTGCTTCAACACGCTCGTCCCAGTAAGGCATGCTGATGGCCAGACCATTGGATTTGGTCGCCGAGGTCAGGGTTTTGCGCGGGCGGTTTTGCGCCAGCTCGAAGGCGTAACGCAATATACGATCCACGCCGCGACGGGTGAAGACCGACTCCTGGATAACCACCTCGTGTTCCGTTCCTTCACTCACGCGTCCGCCGAGAGAAGAGTATTCTCCCTCGGTGTTCTCGCGTACGACGTAGAAATCAATGTCGCCTGGCTGCTTGCCCGCCAGTGGACAAGGGACTCCCGGAAACAGGCGTACCGGACGCAGGTTGACGTACTGGTCGAATTCGCGGCGAAACTTAAGCAGCGAGCCCCATAAAGAGATGTGGTCCGGTACGGTGTCCGGCCAGCCAACGGCGCCAAAATAGATAGCATCAAAGGATTGCAACTGCTCATGCCAGTCATCCGGCATCATTTTGCCGTGATGGGTGTAGTACTCGCAGCTGGCCCATTCCATTTGCTCAAAGCTGAGCGACAACCCCCAACGCTCGGCGGCTGCCTGTAACACATGAATGCCTTCAGGCAGCACTTCTTTACCAATGCCATCTCCGGGGATAGCGGCAATACGACAGGTTTTCTTCATAGCAGCTCTCACTTGTACGCCATCAAAATTGACTTTCCCCTTATCCTATAATTGACTGATTAATAGTTAATCCCCCTAACTGGTGAAACATAAAACACAGATCATGAATAATCTGCCGCTGCTAAATGATTTACGCGTCTTTATGCTGGTTGCCCGTCGGGCAGGATTTGCCGCCGTTGCCGAGGAACTGGGTGTATCACCGGCTTTTATCAGTAAGCGAGTAGCCCTGCTGGAGCAGACACTGAACGTGGTGCTGCTGCACCGGACAACGCGGCGTGTAACCATCACGGAAGAGGGGGAGCGGATCTACGAATGGGCGCAGCGGATCCTGCAGGATGTTGATCAGATGATGGACGAGTTGTCTGATGCCAGGCAGATCCCGCAGGGGATGCTACGCATTATTAGTAGCTTTGGTTTTGGCCGTCGGGTGGTGGCTCCGGCGCTGTCTGCGCTGGCAAAAGCGTACCCGCAGTTAGAACTGAGGTTCGATGTTGAAGACCGCCTGGTGGATATGGTGAATGAGGGCGTCGATCTTGATATTCGTATCGGGGATGATATCGCGCCGAACCTGATTGCCCGCAAGCTGGCGACTAACTACCGTATTCTGTGCGCTTCGCCGGAATTTGTGGCGCAGCACGGGACGCCGAAGCAACTCAACGATCTCTCCACTTTTCCTTGTCTGGTTATCAAAGAGCGCGACCATCCGTTTGGTATCTGGCAAATGCGTAATAAAGAGGGCGCTCACTCAATTAAAGTTACGGGGCCTCTGTCGTCTAATCATGGCGAAGTGGTACATCAGTGGTGTCTTGATGGGCAGGGAATTGCCCTGCGTTCGTGGTGGGACGTTTGCGATAACATTGCCGGTGGACATCTGGTACACGTATTACCCGAGTATTATCAACCAGCAAATATATGGGCGGTTTATGTTTCTCGGCTGGCGACGTCGGCAAAAATCCGTATTACGGTTGAGTATTTGCGCCGCTATTTTGCCGAAAACTATCCAAAGTTTACTTTGGAATAAATCCGCAACAGCCTGGCAAGAAACTGAAAATAAAAAAGGCAGAATAATCTGCCTTTTTTGCAACTATAACTCACTGAGCAAAGCCGTTATTTAGACTCTTCAGCTTCAGGTAATGTCACGTTAAGTTCGAGGATAGAAATATCGCCGTCTTTTTGTTCAAGCTGTACGGTGACCATTTCGGGATCAATTTGTACATACTTGCAGATAACCTCGAGAATATCTTTCCTCAGTTGCGGTAAATAATGTGGCTCGGCGTCACTACGACGACGTTCCGCAACAATAATCTGCAGTCGCTCTTTAGCGATGTTCGCTGTGCTCTTTTTCCGCGAGAGAAAAAAATCCAGTAATGCCATAACTTATCCTCCGAACAGGCGTTTGAGGAAACCTTTCTTCTCTTCTTCAATGAAGCGGAAAGGACGTTCTTCTCCCAACAGACGGTCTACGGTATCAGCATAGGCTTTACCGGCATCAGCATTGATGTCGAGAATAACCGGCTCACCCTGGTTAGACGCGCGCAGGACTGACTGATCTTCAGGAATCACGCCAACCAGCTTGATTCGCAGAATTTCCAGTACGTCTTCCATGCTCAGCATGTCACCTTTATTTACGCGGCCAGGGTTGTAGCGCGTCAGCAACAAATGCTCTTTAATCGGATCTTCACCGTTTTCCGCACGACGAGATTTCGACGCCAGAATACCCAGAATACGGTCAGAGTCACGTACAGAGGAGACTTCCGGGTTAGTGGTGATAATCGCTTCATCGGCAAAATACAGGGCCATCAGCGCGCCGGTTTCAATACCCGCTGGGGAGTCGCAGACGATGAAATCGAATTCCATCGTTTTCAGGTCGTCCAGAACTTTCGCGACGCCTTCACGCGTCAGCGCGTCTTTATCGCGAGTCTGTGAGGCCGGAAGAATAAAGAGATTTTCGGTACGCTTATCTTTGATTAACGCCTGATTTAACGACGCATCGCCCTGAATAACGTTGACGAAGTCGTAAACGACGCGGCGTTCACAACCCATAATCAGATCGAGGTTACGCAGGCCGATATCAAAATCAATAACGACAGTTTTCTTTCCCTTCTGGGCCAAACCTGTAGCGATGGCCGCGCTGGAGGTGGTTTTGCCAACGCCCCCTTTACCCGAAGTAACAACAATAATGCGTGCCATAGAAATTCCTTGTTAAAAAGGGATCAATTCAACGGTTGAACTGTCAAAGCGTTCTCTGCTAATTGCAGACGGGCCGCTTTGCCATAAAATTCTGCTGGGATTTTATCACTCAGCCAATAAACACCTGCGATAGACACCAGTTCTGCCGTCAGATGGGTACAAAAAATTTGCGCTTCACGATCGCCGCTTGCACCTGCCAGCGCACGGCCTCTCATCATTCCATAAACATGAATATTGCCATCAGCGATAAGCTCTGCGCCCGCACTGACGTGGCTTGTAACAATCAGATCACATTGTGGAGCATAAATGCGCTGACCGGAACGAACCGGCACATTTATTAATCGTGTTTTTGTGATGGGAGTAACGTTTTGCGGCAAAGCGACGGGAGCCGGGACCTCAACAGGCGCAGGACGAATAGCTTTTTCTTTACCTTCAGTCAGTAAAGGAAGACCCATTTCGTCGATTTCTGCCTTTAGTCTGGCGTCTTTGCATCCGCTAACGCCAATAATGCGCAATCCGGTAGACGCGACCACTTTCTGCAGCGCTGACCAGTTTACCGGGCTTTCAAGACCACTCACGTTAACCACCACGGGAGCATGTTTTAAAAAAGCCGGTGCCTGCGCGATTTTGTCTTCCAACGCCTGACGAATAACCTCGGGTTCTGCTTCATGTAAATGAACCACTGATAAGGTGAAGCTACTGCCTTTAAGCTCGATTGGCGTGTTTGACATCCTGGCCTTACTCAATTTGCTATTTATCATCCCCAGCGCGGGGTGATATTCCGAAGACTATAAGGCATGTTATAGTCAGTATTATATTGAGGCAAGCCACCATTCCGTGAATTCAGAGTAAAAGATATGTTTTGTGTGATCTACCGAAGCAGCAAACGTGACCAGACCTATTTATATGTCGAAAAAAAAGACGATTTCTCGCGCGTTCCTGAAGAACTGATGAGAGGATTTGGTCAGCCGACGCTGGCAATGATGTTACCGCTTGATGGGCGTAAAAAATTAGTTAATGCCGATCTTGAAAAAGTAAAACAGGCCCTGACCGAGCAGGGCTATTATTTACAAATACCCCCGCCGCCAGAAGATTTACTTAAACAGCATCTGGCAGCGGCAAAACAAAATACACCAGACGCTAAACGTTAAACTGCATCCGGCAGCAGCACGTTCCATCGATGCAGTACCTGAAATCTATGACTACGTTAGGGGAAAGTAATGTATCAACATCACAACTGGCATGGTGCTCTGCTGGATTATCCGGTGAGTAAGGTGGTTTGCGTAGGGAGTAACTATGCTAACCATATTAAAGAGATGGGCGGAACCACCCCGGAAGAACCGGTTCTGTTTATTAAACCGGAAACCGCGCTGTGCGATTTGCGCCAGCCGCTGGTGATCCCATCTGATATGGGGTCTGTCCACCATGAAGTTGAGCTGGCTGTGCTGATTGGCGCGACCCTGCGGCAAGCGACAGAAGATCATGTGCGCAAAGCCATCGCCGGTTATGGTGTCGCGCTGGATCTGACCCTGCGCGATATTCAGGGCAAAATGAAGAAAGCGGGGCAGCCATGGGAAAAAGCGAAGGGTTTTGATAATTCTTGCCCGCTGTCTGGATTTATTCCGGTGGCGGAATTTAATGGCGATCCGCAGGATACGATGCTTGGATTAACGGTCAACGGTGAAACTCGCCAGCACGGCTCCACGGCGGACATGATCCATCACATCGTTCCCTTGATTGCTTATATGAGCCGTTTCTTTACCCTCAAAGCGGGCGATGTGGTGCTAACGGGAACGCCAGCAGGCGTGGGACCTTTAAGCAGCGGCGACGAACTGGCCATCAGTTTTCACGGTCAAACGCTAACAACCCGCGTGCTGTAATCTCTGCTTGCCGCCTTTTCGGGCGGCAAAACTTGCATCAGCGTGCCAGACTGGTTATAAGGTGCAGCTTTATTGCAATAGCGGAAACCCTGATGAGCGACATACCTTTCTGGCAAAGTAAAACCCTTGATGAAATGACCGATGCCGAGTGGGAGTCATTATGTGACGGGTGCGGTCAATGCTGCCTGCATAAGCTGATGGATGAAGACACTGACGAAATCTACTTTACCAACGTCGCCTGTCGTCAGCTCAACATTAAAACCTGCCAGTGTCGTAATTACGAACGTCGATTCGAGTACGAGCCTGACTGCATCAAACTGACGCGTGATAATCTGCCGACTTTTGAATGGTTGCCGATGACCTGCGCCTATCGTCTGCTCGCAGAAGGAAAAGGGCTGCCGGAGTGGCACCCGTTGCTGACAGGATCAAAAGCGGCGATGCACGGTGAACGTATCTCAGTTCGTCATATTGCGGTGAAAGAGTCGGAAGTGCGTGACTGGCAGGATCATATCCTGAACAAACCTTCATGGGCGGACTGAGCCGCCCATCGATTAGCAGGCGTTAAGGGTTAAGACTTTTTCGCCTGATATATCTCATCGGAGTGGTTGTCATCTTCCACCCAGAAGTTAATGTTGAATTGCGCATCGTCGCTTAATTCAACGCGATGCCAGTACTGCGGTGGGCTGGTCGCGAACTGACCGGCATTAATCACCACTTTCACTTCAGGTTCTTTTGCGTCTTCATTGGCAAAGCCATAATACGTTACCGTACCTTCCATCACGCAGAGCTGTCCAAACACGCCTGCTGCGGTGTTATGGTGAGAAAGAAGTGCTGCCGGGACGTTGTCTTTGGTAAAGAAGGGAGTAGAGCGTTTTACTTTCCAGTTTGCCGGGATGCGTAAATGGGACATCAGACATCTCCTTGGTGTGGCATCTATAAGATGTATTTAATATACATCTTATAGATGCCAGCAGGCAATGAATTTAAGGCAAAAAAAACGCTCCCGAAGGAGCGTCTCTGTTAGCGACCGAAGAGGTCACGTTTTTTCGGTTTAAACGGCTGTGCTAGGACTACCAGCACGGCGACCACCAGGTAAGCGGCGAAGATCCCCAACAGCCACTGTGGCATTTCCAGGGTTAAAAAAGACCACTGGCGTTCAGCACAGTCACCGGATGCTAAAAACACCTGCGGCAGCCATTTGTCCAGCGGCAGCCAGCTCGGGAAGCGTGCGGCAAAATCACAGGTCATAAACGGTGATGGGTGCAACTGAATCATGGTGTGCTCATACGCTAACTGCAGTCCGCGCCAGGCACTGTAAATCCAGATAATCATCGCCACATAGCGCAGCGGCGTTTTTGGTGCGATAGCCCCCACCAGCCCCGCGCCCATCACGCCAAATAATGCGCTACGTTCGTAAATACACAACACGCAAGGTTTTAGCAGCATGACGTGCTGGAACCACAGCGCGACAAGCTCCAGCGCAAAGGCGGTTAACGCCAACAATAACCATGCACCACGACCTCGGGAGCACTGGTTTAAAAATCGCAACATAATAATTTCCCTGCAACATGCGTAGAGAGCGCAGTTTAAACCAATTCAATTTATGCGCCACTAGCAGGAATTGAAAATTTGAGTAATCGGATAATTATCATGCAAAAAGTCAAACCGGGCAGTGATTTGCCCGGTAAATTGTTATGAAAGTGTAGCTAACCAGCCCGCCTGGGTCATCCACTCAGTCACCGGAACAAGCGTGAACTCGACGCAAAGCAGACCAACCAGCGTCAGGACGAGAGTATAAGGCAGAGCCATCCACACCATGCGGCCATAAGAGAGTCGAATTAATGGCGCCAGCGCAGAGGTCAGCAGGAACAGGAATGCCGCCTGGCCGTTTGGTGTAGCAACGGAAGGCAGGTTAGTCCCGGTATTGATCGCCACCGCTAACAGCTCAAATTGGTTAAGGCTGATGGTCCCATGTTCCAACGCGGCTTTGGCTTCGTTAATGTAGATGGTGCCGACAAACACGTTATCCGAGATAGAAGACAGCAGGCCGTTAAAGAGATAGAACAGCGTCAGTTGAGCATGTTCAGAGGACTGCAAAACAAACTGAATAATCGGTGAAAAGAGCTGTTGATCGATAATCACCGCAACGATAGAGAAGAACACGGTCAGCAGGGCGGTGAAAGGCAGCGACTCGGTAAACGCTTTACCAATCGCGTGTTCGTCAGTAACGCCGGTCAACGACGTGGCCAGGATAATGACGGACAGACCGATTAATCCGACTTCCGCCAGATGCAGGGCCAGGGCAACCACCAGCCAGATACCGATAATCGCCTGGACAATCAGTTTGATTTTTTCCTGACGAGTACGCTGCTGACGGCTTTGATCGTCAAACTGTTGCAGGACATCGCGGACGGTCTCCGGCAGCGTTTCGCCATAGCCAAACCAGCGCAATTTCTCAACCAGCATGCAGGTTAACAGGCCGCAAATCAGCACCGGGACGGTGACCGGCGACATGCGTAGGAAAAAGTCACCAAAATGCCAGCCAGCCGCTTTGGCGATAATCAGGTTTTGCGGTTCGCCGACCATAGTCATTACGCCGCCTAACGCTGTACCGACACCCGCATGCATCATCAGGCTGCGCAGAAAACCACGGAACTGCTCCAGTACGATCTTATTGTGCTGATCGATATGGCTATCATCGAGCATATTGTTGTCTTCCGTGCGGGAAGAGGCGAAGCGATGGTAGATACCATAAAAACCAACCGCTACGCTGATTACCACGGCAACGACGGTCAGCGCATCCAGGAATGCAGAAAGGAAGGCGGCGGCAACGCAAAATGCCAGCGACAGCAGCATCTTGGAGCGAATCGTAAGCAGTAGGCGGGTGAAAATAAACAGCAGCAACTGCTTCATAAAGTAGATGCCAGCCACCATAAACATCAGCAGCAATAGCACCTCAAGGTTAGCGGCAACCTCTTCACGCACATGTGTGGCGCTGGTCATGCCGATGATGACCGCCTCGATGGCTAGCAGCCCGCCTGGTAGCAGCGGGTAACATTTTAACGCCATCGCCAGCGTAAAAATGAACTCGGCCACCAACAGCCAGCCCGCAATAAAGGGATTGATGAAAAATATAACCGGGTTAACGACTAAGAATACGAGTAGTGCAAGTTTGTACCAGTCAGGTGATTGACCTAAAAAATTGCGCCACATAGCGCGGCCCCATGATAGCTCCATGGTGATTTCCCTACCTTTAAAAATGAAATCATGTTTTTATGTTTGACCGCAAAGCTTAGCGGGAGGAGGGAGTACAGGCAAGCTATTCACGCGACGGACAAGGCTGGCTGTGCTTCAGCGTAATCTGGAAAATGAAGCCTTGATCCACTTTTTCTTCATTGCGTCAGCTATCAGCCATGTAGCCCGTCTGGTATGATAACTGTAACTATGTTTTGCTGTGTAATGGAATTATCACTATGGTCATTAAGGCGCAAAGCCCGGCTGGGTTCGCGGAAGAGTACATCATTGAAAGTATCTGGAATAACCGCTTCCCACCTGGCACTATTTTGCCTGCTGAACGTGAACTCTCTGAACTGATTGGAGTGACACGTACCACGTTACGCGAGGTATTACAGCGTCTGGCGCGGGACGGCTGGTTGACCATTCAACACGGCAAGCCGACGAAGGTGAATAACTTCTGGGAAACCTCCGGGCTAAATATCCTTGAAACGCTGGCGCGTCTCGATCACGAGAGCGTGCCGCAGCTTATTGATAATCTGCTGTCCGTGCGTACCAACATCTCGACGATCTTTGTTCGTACCGCATTTCGCCAGCATCCTGATAAAGCGCAGGAGGTTCTGGCAACGGCAAATCAGGTGGCCGACCATGCTGATGCTTTCGCCGATCTGGACTACAACATTTTCCGCGGCCTGGCATTTGCCTCTGGCAATCCGATTTACGGTTTGATCCTCAATGGAATGAAGGGATTATATACCCGTATTGGCCGCCATTATTTTGCCAATCCGGAAGCCCGCGCGCTGGCGCTGAGCTTTTACCGTAAGCTGTCAGAACTTTGTGATCAGGGTGCTCATGAGCAGGTATATGAAACGGTGCGTCGCTATGGTCACGACAGCGGCGAAATTTGGCATCGTATGCAGAAAAACCTGCCGGGCGATTTAGCTATTCAGGGGCGCTAATCGCAGCTTATCCGGCCTACGAAATGGATTGTAGGCCGGATAAGACGTTTTCGCGTCGCCATGCGGCAATAAGATTTACAGACCGTTCATCCTCGGCGGGCAACGCTCCAGCAGTTCCACACTGCCGTCTTCATTCTGCTGCTCCAGCATCACGTCAAAACCCCAGAGCCGGTGCACATGCTTGAGCACCTCTTTGCGTCCTTTATCCAGCGGAGCGCGGTTATGCGGAATATAGCGCAAGGTGAGCGAGCGGTCGCCGCGCAGATCGACATTCCAGATTTGAATATTCGGCTCAAGGTTGCTCAGGTTATATTGCGACGACAGCCTGTTGCGGATCTCACGATATCCTTCCTCGTTGTGAATCGCGGAAATCTCCAGATAATTATGACGATCGTCATCCAGCACGGTGAACAGGCGGAAATCACGCATAACCTTCGGTGACAGGAACTGGCTGATGAAGCTCTCATCTTTGAAATCGCGCATCGCGAAATGCAGGGTTTCCAGCCAGTCAGAACCCGCTATATCCGGGAACCAGTATTTGTCCTCTTCGGTAGGCGACTGACAAATTCGTTTAATATCCTGGAACATGGCAAAACCCAGGGCATAGGGGTTTATGCCGCTATACCACGGGCTGTTGTACGGCGGCTGGAACACTACATTGGTATGGCTATGTAAAAACTCCAGCATAAACCGTTCGGTGACTTTACCTTCGTCATAAAGGTGATTAAGGATGGTGTAATGCCAGAAAGTGGCCCACCCTTCGTTCATCACCTGGGTCTGTTTCTGCGGATAAAAATACTGGCTGACCTTGCGCACAATGCGCAGCACTTCGCGTTGCCAGGATTCCAGCAGCGGGGCGTTCTTCTCCATGAAATACAGCAGATTCTCCTGCGGTTCAGAAGGATAACGTCGGGCTTCCGCAACGGTTTTCTCTTCCTCTTTCTTCGGCAGCGTACGCCACAACATATTTACCTGGCTTTGCAGATACTCTTCACGGCTTTTCTGTCGGGCTTTCTCTTCCTGTAGGGAGATTTTTTGCGGGCGTTTGTAACGATCCACGCCGTAGTTCATCAGCGCGTGACAGGAGTCGAGGAGCTTTTCGACTTCATCCACGCCGTAACGCTCTTCACACTGGGTAATATAGTTTCGCGCGAAGATCAGGTAATCAACGATGGAGCTGGCATCCGTCCAGCTACGGAATAAATAGTTGTTTTTAAAGAAGGAGTTATGTCCGTAGCAGGCATGCGCCATCACCAACGCCTGCATGGTGATGGTGTTCTCCTCCATCAAATACGCGATACACGGATTGGAGTTGATAACAATCTCATAGGCCAGCCCCTGCTGACCATGCTTATACAAACGCTCGGTTTCAATAAATTTTTTACCAAACGACCAGTGCGGATAGTTGATTGGCATCCCGACGCTGGAGTAAGCGTCCATCATTTGTTCGGAGGTGATCACCTCGATTTGGTGCGGGTAGGTATCCAGTCTGTAGAGTTTCGCCACGCGGTCTATTTCCGCCAGATAGACATCCAGCAGATCAAACGTCCAGTCGGGTCCATCGCTTAACCGTGTGCTGTCCTTGTTCATGGAATCAATCGTAGCCATTCGCGCACCCTCATTGTTGGCGGCACTCTCTGTCTGGAGTACCTCATTTCAAGCATAGATCATGGTGTTAAAAAACGTGCTGCGGCTGAAATTTTTTCTTTGCGATTTCTTGTTAGCGAGGCGTCGAAAAACGGTATGACCGCAAAATTTTATGCTGGATAAAAATAACGCACAGCAGGAGATACCAAAGCAGGGAGTTCCCCGCCATCACCGCCATATGTGAGATAAGTCACCATAAAAAAGCCATATGTTGAATAATATTTTCAACTGAGTTATCAAGATGTAATTAGATGATTGTTCTTTTACTGTTAACGGAGTGGCTATGCGAGTTGTCATACTGGGAAGTGGTGTCGTTGGCGTGACCAGCGCCTGGTACTTAAGTCAGGCTGGACACGAAGTCACCGTCATTGATCGTGAGCCCGGTCCGGCACTGGAAACCAGTGCGGCGAACGCGGGGCAAATCTCTCCAGGTTATGCAGCACCCTGGGCGGCGCCAGGCGTCCCGCTTAAAGCAATTAAATGGATGTTTCAGCGCCATGCGCCGCTGGCCGTTCGCCTCGACGGGACGCAGTTCCAGTTGAAATGGATGTGGCAGATGCTACGCAACTGCGACACCAGCCATTACATGGAAAACAAGGGCCGGATGGTGCGACTGGCGGAATACAGCCGTGATTGCCTGAAAGCGCTACGCGCCTCTACCGGTATCGAGTACGAAGGACGCCAGGGCGGAACGTTGCAACTGTTCCGTACCGCTCAACAGTATGAGAACGCGACCCGCGACATCGCCGTCCTCGAAGACGCCGGCGTGCCGTATCAGCTCCTGGAAGCAAGCCGTCTGGCGGAAGTTGAACCGGCGCTGGCGGAAGTGGCACACAAGCTGACCGGCGGTCTGCGTTTACCGAATGACGAAACGGGTGACTGCCAGCTGTTTACCCAGCGTCTGGCGCTGATGGCGGAGCAGGCGGGTGTGAAATTTCGCTTTAATACTCCGGTCGATAAGCTGCTGAGCGATGGTGAGCAGATTTATGGCGTTCAGTGTGGCGAGGAGATAATCAAAGCCGATGCCTATGTGATGGCATTCGGCTCGTACTCTACGGCGATGCTGAAGGGGATCGTTGATATTCCGGTCTATCCGCTCAAAGGCTATTCATTGACCATTCCGGTGGCGCAAGATGACGGTGCGCCGGTTTCAACGATCCTTGATGAAACCTACAAAATCGCCATTACCCGCTTTGATAACCGTATTCGCGTTGGCGGCATGGCGGAGATTGTCGGCTTCAATACGGAATTGCTGCAACCCCGCCGTGAAACGCTGGAGATGGTCGTTCGCGATCTCTTCCCACGCGGTGGGCATGTGGAGCAGGCAACCTTCTGGACCGGGCTGCGTCCGATGACGCCGGACGGTACGCCAGTGATCGGGCGAACGCGCTTTAAGAATCTACTGCTTAATACCGGCCACGGCACGCTGGGCTGGACCATGGCCTGCGGTTCGGGTCAGTTGCTGAGCGACATTCTGTCTGGCCGCACACCAGCCATTCCTTACGACGATCTGAGCGTGGCGCGTTACAGCCCGGGGTTTACCCCATCTCGTCCACGGCATTTACATGGCGCACATAACTGATAAGGACGTGAGATGACTCGCCCGATACTGGCCAGCATTGACCTGCAGGCGTTGAAACACAACCTGACCATTACCCGCCAGGCCGCGCCGGACGCCCGCGTCTGGTCGGTGGTGAAAGCCAATGCATACGGACACGGCATTGAACGTGTCTGGAATGCGCTGGGCACAACCGACGGTTTTGCCATGCTCAATCTTGAAGAAGCGATAACCCTGCGTGAGCGTGGGTGGAAAGGCCCGATACTCATGCTGGAGGGATTTTTCCACGCTGAAGACCTGATGGTGTATGACAAATATCGTCTGACCACCTGTGTACACAGTAACTGGCAATTAAAAGCGCTGCAGAATACGCGCCTCAACGCGCCGCTGGATGTTTACCTGAAGGTGAACAGCGGCATGAACCGGCTGGGTTTCTTACCGGAAAGAGTATCAACGGTCTGGCAACAGCTGCGGGCAATGCCCAACGTCGGTGAAATGACGCTGATGTCCCACTTTGCAGATGCGGAGCACCCGGAAGGTATTCAGGACGCCATGGCGCGGATTGCACAGGCGACAGAAGGGCTGGAGTGCAGACGGTCGCTGTCCAATTCGGCCGCCACGCTGTGGCACCCTGAAGCACATTATGACTGGGTGCGGCCGGGCATTATTTTGTATGGCGCGTCACCTTCGGGACAGTGGCGGGACATCGCCAATACCGGCCTGAAACCGGTCATGACTCTGATCAGCGAGATAATCGGCATACAGACGCTGAAAGCTGGAGACCGGGTGGGCTACGGGGGACGCTATACGGCCAGCGGCGAGCAGCGCATTGGCATTGTGGCGACCGGGTATGCAGACGGTTACCCGCGCCATGCGCCAAGCGGAACGCCGGTGCTGGTGGACGGCGTACGCACTACAACGGTGGGGACGGTCTCAATGGATATGCTGGCGGTAGATCTGACACCGTGTCCGCAGGCGGGGATCGGGACGCCGGTAGAGCTGTGGGGCAAAGAGATTAAAATTGACGATGTGGCCAGCGCCTCGGGTACGGTGGGCTACGAGTTGATGTGTTCTCTGGCGCTGCGCGTGCCGGTTGTGACGGTGTAACGTATCTAAAGCCGGATGTCGACGCTGATGCGTTTCATCCGGCTACACCGTTTATGCGACGCAGAGCGCAAACCGGGCAAAGCGCTGCCGCCGCCCGGCAAAAAGCATCAACGCGCCTCATCCTCATCTTCAGCAACGCGAACACCGACCTTCAGCACCGCATTATCTTCTTTCTCAGCAACCGTCCAGATCATGCCAGCAAATTCGACCTGGTCACCGACGACCGGCGCGGCGCCAAGCAGATGCTGGACAATTTCACCCAGCGTTTGCTGTTTATCACGATACTCTGTGCCATCTTCCAGGCCATAAATCAGTGCCACATCGGCGTATTTTGCGCTGGCCTCGAGAATAAAATCACCGAAGAAGCGCTGGTCTAAAGACACCGGCGGCGACTGGCTAAACAGCTTGCCGAGAGCAGGGAGATCGCGCTCGCGGCCAATGACGCACAAAACGTCGCCTTCGCGCAGCCGCGTACTGCCGGATGGGTGAAACAGCACGTTGTCACGAAACAGGGCGGCAATTCGCGTCTCTTCCGGCATATGCAAGTCGCGCAGTGCGGCTCCTACACACCACTTATCCGCGCTGAGCTGATAAACAAACTGCTCCCAGGGGTTTTCCGGATGAATATCCAGACCAATGCGCGAAACGGGCCAGCCGACGGGAGGAACCACCACTTTGGCTTTTTTGGCGGCCCAGGAAAGCGACGTTCCCTGAAACAGCAGCGAGATCAGAACCACGAAGAACGCGACGTTAAAGAACAGGCGCGCATTCTCCAGACCCGCCATCATTGGGAACACGGCGAGGATGATGGGGACTGCACCGCGCAGGCCCACCCAACTGATGAAAATGCGCTCGCGCAGATTGAAGCCACGAAACGGCAACAGTCCGGCGAAGACCGAAAGCGGACGGGCAATGAATATCATCCATGCAGACAAAATCAGCGCAGGGATCGCGATAGGCAGCAGGTCGGACGGCGTAACCAGCAGTCCCAGCACCAGGAACATGGCGATTTGCGCCAGCCATGCCAGACCGTCGAAGTTTTGCAGAATGCCAAATCGGTTGCGGATGGGGCGATTACCCAGCAGGAAACCACACAGATAGACCGCCAGAATACCGCTGCCTTCCAGTGCAGTGGTCAGGGCAAAAATCAGGATCCCACCGCTTAAGGCCAGTAGCGGATAAAGCCCGGCAGGCAGTGAAATGCGGTTAATCATTTGCTGAAGCAGGTAGCCCCCACCGAGCCCCAGTATGATCCCTAAGCCGAACTGCTGGATAATATGCACCGCAAACATCCAGCTTAAACCGGTCTCGTGATTTTGAATCATGGCGATAAGCGTGATGGTTAAAAACACCGCCATCGGGTCATTACTCCCGGATTCAATTTCCAGCGTAGAGCCAACACGTTCGTTAAGCCCCTTGCCGCCGAGCAGGGAAAAAACCGCCGCGGCATCGGTTGAACCGACAATCGCGCCAATCAGGAGTCCTTCGATAAGATCCAGATGAAACAGCCACGCGGCCATCATGCCGGTGAGTCCGGAGGTAATCAGCACCCCGACGGTCGCCAGCGACAGCGCCGGGCCTAACGCGACACGAAATGAGCTGGCCTGGGTGCGCATCCCGCCGTCGAGCAGGATAACCGCCAGCGCCAGGTTACTCACCATATAGGCGAAAGGGTAGTTATCGAAAGGAATACCGCCCACGCCGTCGACTCCCGCTAACATACCGATAGCGAGAAATATCACCAGAATAGGGATACCAAGACGTGATGAGAATGAACTGAGTAAGATACTGCAGGTGACGAGTACGGAACCCAAAATAAAAAGGCTAATTATTGCTGCGGCATCCAACGTTCGGTTACTCCTGAATTACGCTGTTTCGTATTTATAAACCCTAACATAATAACGACAGAAACAGCGTTTTACTTAGCCCTGTTAACCGCTTTTTTTACGATTTAAGTACCGGATGCCCACTTAAGGTGAGCTGAGCGCCGTTTTTATCATTTTTCAGTACCGCTCTTGCCCCCAACGGCAAGGTGACGGTGCGTTGTTCATGACCAAAATCGAGGCCGTCGATCAACGGAACCGATAACCTGGCGCGTAGAAAATCACAAACTGAGCCAAGACTGTAACCCGCGTCGTAATCATTAGGTGCGCTGCCGCTAAAACTGCCGAGGATAATGGCGTTTTGTCGGGCCAGTATTCCTGCGTGATACAGTTGCAGCAGCATGCGTTCAATGCGAAAAGGATGCTCGTTAATGTCTTCCAGCACCAAAATGCCGTTTTCGATAGCGGGCATCCACGGCGTGCCCATCAGAGAAATGAGCATCGCCAGATTTCCGCCCCATAGCGTACCTTCGGTCGCACATGCCGGACCGTTACCTTGCCACTCGAGGGTAAATTGGGCATTGCGAACAGCCTGCCAGAAATGGTGCTCGGTAAATGCGTTCATCTCCTCGGCGCCAAAGTTAGCCGCCAGCATCGGGCCGCTGAAGCTAATCACATTCCCCTGCGCCAGCAGACCACACTGGATCGCGGTAAAATCGCTGTGTCCGCACAGCAGCAGCGGGTTGTGTTGCTGACGGTTCGCCAGCGCCTGCCAGTCAATATCTGCCAGTAAACGGCTCGCGCCATAGCCGCCGCGTACTGCCATCACAATGGTATCGGGCGTGTTCAGATTTACGAGCGCGTTCACATCAGCAAGCCGTTCTGCTTCTGTACCCGCAAAACGCTGGCAGCGGCGCGCAATGACCGCTGAATTGTCGACCTGATGACCGGCCTCAGTAAGACGCGCCAGCCCGCGTAAGGCAGCCTGCTGGTTGATACAGTAGCCCGACGGGGCAATTAAGTGAAACCGGGACATGGCATTTCCTTGCTACAACTAAAACCAAATGTATATCATGCCGCGTAGGTATGTCGTTGTCACCTCAGCGACAGGTTCCGGCTATAAGGATAGATGACGTGAAATTGAGATGGTTTGCTTTTTTGGTTGTATTACTTGCGGGCTGTAGTTCAAAACAGGATTACAAAAATCCGCCGTGGAATGCTGAAGTTCCGGTTAAACGCGCAATGCAATGGATGCCGATCAGCGAAAAAGCCGGTGCGGCCTGGGGTGTCAGTCCACAATTGATTACCGCTATCATCGCTATTGAATCAGGTGGAAACCCGAATGCGGTCAGTAAGTCTAATGCGATTGGCCTGATGCAGTTAAAAGCCTCGACGTCAGGGCGTGATGTTTATCGTCGCATGGGGTGGAGTGGCGAGCCGTCGACCAGCGAGCTGAAAAATCCTGAGCGCAATATCTCGATGGGGGCCGCATACCTGAGCATTCTTGAGACCGGGCCGCTGGCCGGGATCGAAGATCCGCAGGTGATGCAATATGCGCTGGTGGTATCGTACGCCAACGGTGCGGGCGCGCTGCTGCGAACGTTCTCCTCCGACAGGAAAAAAGCCATTAATAAGATAAACGATCTCAGCCCGGATGAATTTATTGAACATGTTGCGGATAATCATCCGGCGCCGCAGGCTCCGCGCTATATCTGGAAGCTTCAACAAGCGCTGGATGTGATGTAATTCAGGTGATGCTAATCGCGCACCTTATTCGACTTTTCCCGGGCCTCGCGCTCGAGGGAAAAAATAATCCGCTGTAGGTTACGCTCCACCGCCGGGCCGACGTTAAGAAAACGAAAGCTCAGGCGGGGAGTGGTAATTGTTTCGTTTTTCCCGTCGATAACTTTGCGTTCGCTAATGGAAATTAGCTGGGCGTCCACCTGATACACTCCCCATTGCTCCATGTTCAGTTCAACCTGTGAAAAGCGCATGCCTTCTACCAGTCCCTCTGGTTTTGCCGTTTCTAACAGCCCGCCCATACCGCCAAGAGACAAATCGAATAAGCGAAAACACAGCGTGCTGTTATCCGGCATTTTTACCGTGCAGCGATAGGGGGGATGCAGCGGAGCACCGATACGGAAATATTCCCGACGCTGGACGAACCACAGAGATGGCGGCAATGATGAGATAAATGCGGGTAGCCGCTGGTATTCGCCTTTTTTCAGCTGTGGCAGGGTGAACTCCACTTTGGCTCCCTGTGTTTCGGCGATAATCGTTATCTGACTGGCCCGCTGCACGGCCTGGTTTTCATATTCCTGACTACCAAAATCCATGATCAGTTCGTCCGGGCTGACCGCCAGTATTTTGCTGATGAACTGGCCACCAGACCAGGAGATACGCAGCGGAACCTGCTGCGAATTTAAGTCCCGGAGTACGCCTAACACCGCTAACGGATTTTGCTTCAGGAACTGCTCATTGTAGTTACTCACACCTAATGACTCCTGGATGCCTGGTTTATCGTTGGATTATCGGCATCAATCAACGGAACTTAATACAAATGGATGAAATTTTTTACCAAACCCAATGAATTAAGTCTGAGGGAAAAAGCACGTAGCGATGGCTTGCCTATACTTAACGTGCTGGCGCAAGAATGTCTTGCGCGTGCGTTCACTGGAAAGAGGGCCTGGAAATGGGAATTATTACCTGGATTATTTTTGGTCTGATTGCGGGGGTTATCGCCAAACTGATTATGCCGGGGCGCGATGGCGGTGGATTTATCCTGACCTGCATTCTCGGTATTATCGGTGCTGTGGTCGGTGGATGGCTGGCTACGATGTTCGGTATCGGCGGCGATATCAGCGGGTTTAATCTCAACAGCTTCCTGGTGGCCGTGGTCGGCGCGATTGTTGTGCTGGGTGTCTTTCGGCTTGTGCGACGAGATTAATCGAACGGCCCCTGACGGGGTAATGCTTGTCAGTTAATGATGAGTGGCCGTAGCGACAACGGAGAGTGGCACATTCGGAGGTAACGAATCTGTTGCCTCCGGCATATTGCTACGTTCACCTTATGTTTGTCACTTCTCTGAGGCAATACGACCTGTGAACGTGTTAAGGGTACTATCACCGTACCCTTGCGAATCAATTTCTCACGGATGAAAACCCGGAATACCCCATAAGGGCTAGATGGCGTAGAGACAACAGGAATGGCGAAATATAAGCCAGAAAAAATCCGCGACGCAGCGCGGATTCGGGGAGTAAAACGCTTCAGGTAACGGCATTAAGATGTCGGCTGAGCCAGTTTTTTAGGCTCGACTGGCGTGGTACTTGCCGGGGCCGGGCGCGATGCGGGCACGCTGTCACAGGGCTTTTCTTTGGCGCAGATCAGGTCGAGCATTTTTAGCGTTACGCCGTTGGTCCAGCCAAAACCATCCTGCAACGGATATTCGCCGCCGCCTCCGCCAGTGCCTGTGCTGCTCACGTCATACTTTTCAACCAGCTTTTTCTCACGATCGTAGGTGTGCTGCACGTTGGTGAGGAATCGCCAGGTCACGTCCATGGCGACGTTATCCTGACCGTAATTCTGTAATCCCGATGCGGCGACCCACTGGAGCGGGGCCCAGCCGTTGGGAGCATCCCACTGCTGGCCGCTTTTCACCGACGTGGTGGCCAGGCCGCCGGGTTGCAGCAAATGCGCCTGGGTTGCCGCGGCCACTTTGCTGGCGCGATCTTTTGCTGCTGCATTGACATACAACGGGAACAAGGCGGCGGCCGTGAGTTGGTTACGTACTTTGTGGCTCTTCAGATCGTAATCGGCATACCAGCCTTCTTTGTCGTTCCACAGGTGCTTTTCGATCCCTTTTTGTCGGGCATTAGCGAAGCCTTCATATTGTGCAGCTTTGGCATTATTCCCGGCGGCCTTGCTGGCGAGGGCGATCATCTTTTCCATTTTGTACATCAACGCATTGAGATCGACCGGAACGATGCTGGTGGTGCGCAGGGTGCCTAGTTGATTGGGGTTATCCATCCAGCGGGAACTAAAGTCCCAACCCGACGCGGCGGCAGAACGCAGGTCGCGGTAGATTTCTGTGGCCGGTCGGTTCGGATTGCTTTTCGCTGTGGCGATATCCTCCACCCAGGACTCTGGCCGCGGCGTATCGCGGTCATCCCAGTAGCGATTCAAAATGGTGCCGTCATCCAGTTTAACCACGCGCTTATTCTGCTGACCGGGCTGGAGCGTTTCGACGCCTTCCATCCAGTAGGTGTATTCTTTGAGCATCTGCGGGAGGTATTTTTTCAGCGCGTCATCCCCGTCATGCTGCGCCAGCAGTTCCACCATAAAGGCAAAGAATGGCGGTTGAGAACGGCTCAGATAGTAGGTGCGGTTGCCGTTAGGAATGTGTCCCCAGGAATCAATCTCGTAAGCGAAGTTTGCCACCATGTCGGAGACCTTATCCCAGTGATTGCTCTCGGCAAGCCCCAGCATGGTGAAATAGCTGTCCCAATAATATATTTCGCGAAAACGCCCGCCAGGCACGACATACGGCTCCGGGAGCGGCAGCAGAGAGTCCCATTTTTCAGCGTCGGTTGTCGAACGGGTGAGTACCGGCCACAGTCCGTCAATATGCTCGCGCAGCGATTGCCCGGCTGGGGGGACGTATTTCTCGCCAGCTTTCGGCAAGGTGAAATTCACTTCCACAAAATGACGTAAGTCGAATCCGGACTGGTTTTTCTGCATCCGGTAATCGGCAAGGATCATTAATGGATCGCTGTTAGGAACGGCGTCAGCAAAGGTTTTCTGATCAGGAAACAGTTTGGCCGTTTGTACATCATTAAACAGAGGGCCAAGCAAAATATCAGGCGGCTGAGGCGTAGCGGTTGGTGCGTCCTCGGCGTTGACGGCAAAAGAGGAAAGGGCAAAAAAGGTGCTTGCGAGCGTCAGTTTTATTGCAACAGAGAGCAGGCCTGGATGGCGAGTTGCAGGCGTTATCATCGGTTAATCTCCTTAGGGTGTGCCGAAGCAGCGGCATTTACCATGAGAAAACCTTAGTTCAGGATCGACCGTTGCGCGTGATCGACGCCCCATTTTGCGAATAAACAGACATTTCCCGACGCGAATCGAAAAGATGCACACCCTTTGTCGGGAAAGGGCGTGCAACCGACATCAGCCCGCGCGGGTTATCCGCTGGGCGACGCTGTCAAGGGTCAGGGTATCACCCATCGTGATACTCTTGATGGCCTCGCCTTGCTGACACAACCAACATAACCCCATTGCACGGGCGATAATCGCCGGGTGAGACGCTTCGCTCCCGTCTCGCAGGCAGATGCCTTTGATGGTCTTCGGATCGAGTTGCAGCACCGTAGATGGATAGATGACCTCCGCGACCAAAATAGTGGGACGGATGAAGGCGGGAATTTGTGCAGTCTCTCCCGTCAAATACTGCAGTGAACGAGACAACAAATCTTCAATATCGATGTATCGCGCCTGCAGGTAAGGATCGTCGAGCTGTAAATACTGCTGGCTGAGATCGCTCAGCACCTGATGCCAGGCCCAGGCCGCGCTGCACTGCGTTTCACGCATTAGATCACAGGCCATATCGAACAGATCCGGATCGTCCAACAGCGTGTGGTGGCCGGAGAAAATAGCGGCGATATCTGCGGAATATCTCTCTTCTGCAAGCGCGGTTAGCCCGCTTAAGTCGCTCAGCGTGCTTTGGATAGCGACCCGTAACCGTTGCTGCTCAATCTGGAGTGAGGCTATAGGCTGTTGGCTTACCTGCGGTGAGAACGGTGTGTAACAGAATGCCGTCCCCGTGACCTGTGAGGGAACCTTCGTCACCACGGTATCAGCATGCGCGGGCTCGAGCGATTCACCAAAATTCTCAGCTGCCAACTGTTTGAATGCGGCCAGCGCATCCTCTGCCTGTTCGCCCTTGGCAATCAGGCGCAGCGTGTCGTTACAGCGTACCTGCAGCAGGGCAATCTGATTCAGGCTATCAGGGACGACGCACTTGCCATTTTTCTCCAGCCACATATCGGCGTTAAAGTCAGACAGCGTGGAAACCAGCCGTGAAGCCGGACGCACATGAATGCCGTTTGGGTTTTTCACCACAATGGCCACTGAATGAGCATCTGCATCAGGCGCGAATTCGGCAGATGTCGGCTTTGCTGCAGATGGCGAAGGTAAACCCAGTTGCTCACATTTGGCATCGAGGGCGTTCATGGCATCACAGATGACCCGCTCAATGTCAGCACCTGCGGCAGCGCTAACCGTTGCGGCGAGCGTGCCTTCGACCAGCGGCGCGGCGCACAGACGTACTTTGGCGGCAATGGCCGGATCGAGCAGTTCCAGCGCGGTTTCCGCACTCAGTAGCGCACTACCGATATCCATCATCACCAGCACGTGATCCGTATCGGCCACGGACTCAATGGCTTCCATCACCTTGATAGGATCGGTGCCAATCGGATTCTCAGGATCGTCAATGCCTGCGGCAATAGCGATTTTGCAACCATCACCCATTAACATCTGCCGGGCTAGCGCGCCGACGCCTTCGCCCAACTGGGCGCTGTGAGAAACAATAACCAGGTTTACCATCGCTTTATCCTTACTCTCTGGACGCCTGAGCCAGCATTTGCATCATAAACATTACGGACGTTGCGCCGGGATCCTGATGCCCAATGCTGCGCTCACCGAGATAGCTGGCGCGGCCTTTGCGGGCCTGCATGGTGATGGTGCTTTGCGCTGCTGCTTCCGCTTGTTGGCTTGCCGCTTCCAGCGCCGCCTGCACGCTCAGCTTTTGCTCGCAGGATTGGCGTAAAGATTCCACTACCGGCAGCCAGACATCGCACATGGTTTTGTCGCCAGGTTCAGCTTTACCGCGGCTAATCACACCTTCCGCGCCATCACGAATCATTTGATACAACTCCTCAAGCGTCAGGCTTTGATGAGCCTGGGTCACCTGGGCGGCGCGGATAAAAAAGGTACCAAACAGTGGACCGCTGGCCCCCCCGACGCTTGAGAGCAGCACCATGCCGGTGTTTTTCAAAATAAAACCAATGTCTTTATCGGCGATGGACGGCAGCTTTTCGACGACTTTGCTAAAGCCGCGGTGCATGTTCAGACCGTGGTCGGCATCACCAATTTCCCGATCAAGACCGGTGAGAAAATCACTTTCGGTGGTGAAGATCTCACCGCAACGATAGAGCCAGTTAACAATTTGTGTTCTGTTGAGGGACATCATGTATCTCCTTATTTACCCCAGTTGAGAGCAGGGGTGTGAACCGGTGCATCCCATAAGCTCAGCGTGTCGTCATCCACCTGTAACAGGGTGATTGAGAAGCCGGTCATATCCAGAGAGGTACAGTAAGAACCGATCAAGTTGCGCTCAATGACGATGCCGGCGTCCTGGCAACGGCTTTCGAGGCGGTTATACACGCCGAAGAGTTCTGACAGCGGCGTCGCACCGAGATTATTGACCAGCGCAATGACACGATCGCCGCTTTGCAACGCGCGTTTGCTTTCTTTGCCTTCCTGCCACGCGCCCTGAACGTTGTCCCAGTGGCGGAGCGTACGGCTGTAGTTGCCGTTTTCCAGCAGGGTATCGAACATTTCATCAACGGTCTGATCGAGGGAAGTGAAGGTGCGGCGGTCAATGCCCGGTTCCCCGTGGATACCCACGCCAAACTCCATTTCGTTATCCTGCAACGTGAACGACGGTTGTCCGGCGGCCGGAACGGTACAGGCGCCAATGGCTATCCCAATGGAGTGGCCCTGGTTATTCAGTTTACGACCCAGCGCCGCACAGACTTCCAGTGAGTCACCGCGTTCGGCGGCAGCGCCGACCAGTTTTTCGATCAATACGGTATTCGCCACACCACGACGACCGGCGGTATACAGACTGTCTTTCACCGCCACGTCGTCATCCACTACCATGGTGGTAACTTTGACGCCGCTTTCATGCAACAGCTCGGTGGCGGTTTCGAAATTAAGAATATCGCCGGTGTAATTTTTGATGATCAGCAGTACGCCTTCGCCGCCATCAATTTGCATGGCGCATTCGAACATTTTATCCGGCGTGGGTGAGGTAAAAATTTCACCCGGGCAGGCACCAGAGAGCATGCCCTGACCAATATAGCCGCAGTGCATAGGCTCGTGTCCGCTGCCACCGCCGGAAAGCAGCGCCACTTTGCCCATTACCGGCGCATCTGCGCGGGTGACATATACCGGATCCTGATGCAGTGCCAGGGAAGGATACGCTTTCGCCAGTCCGGCGAGTTGTTCAGTCAGTACGTCTTCAACACGGTTAATCAATTTTTTCATTATTTATGCTCCGCAGACAGTCCTGGATGGCTGCCAGATTCGGGCAGGCATCTGATGTAGGGTATCGGGTTATACAACGCCACGGCGACTGCTCGCTGCCGATAAGGTAATTTTGCACACGGGTTGGCAAAAGAAAATTGCTGTAATGGGCGTTTCAATACGAAACGTAGCAACATAATAATGTTCCGTATTGGAACGTCATGGTGCATAAAACAGCGAAAATGAGAGGTTGGGCCGTATTTGGCCGGGAAGCTGATTCACGGGTGTTTAGGGAAAACAAACCACCTGCAGAGCAGGTGGTTTGTCGGCATGGTCGATTTCGGCGTTAGCCCGGATAAATTCCGCGATCTTTACGTGCCAGTAGAATGCGTTCGCAGGCAACAATGTAGGCTGCCGTACGCAGTGAGCAGGATTTCTCTGCCGCTTTTTCCCACACGTGTACCATCGCATCGGTCATGATTTTGTCCATGCGATTGTTAATCTCTTCTTCGCTCCAGAAGAAGCTAGCCATGTCCTGAACCCATTCGAAGTAGCTGACGGTTACGCCGCCGGCGTTACAAACAACGTCTGGGACAACCACGATACCGCGGCTTGCCAGAACGTCGTCGGCGTCCGGATAGGTTGGGCCGTTAGCGCCTTCGAGTACCAGTTTACAGGTCAGCGTTTCCGCGCGGTGACGGGTGATCTGGCCTTCGAGCGCGGCCGGGATCAGAATATCCATCTCCAGGCTCCAGAAGGCTTCGCTGGCAATGGTTTCAGCGCCCGGGAAACCGGCAATCTGTTTGTGCTCCAGCTGCCAGGCAGACAACGCGGCCATGTCGATACCCGTTGAGTTAAACAGCGTTGCGGTGTGATCCTGAATCGCGACCACGCGTGCTCCTGCTGCCGCGAACAGGCGGGCGGCTTCGCTGCCGACGTTACCAAAACCTTGCACCGCTACGCGAGCGCCTTCAACGTCGATGTTGGCACGTCGCGCCACTTCCAGACCGCTGACGAAAACACCACGACCGGTGGCTTTATCACGGCCTAACGAGCCGCCGAGGTGAATAGGTTTACCGGTGACCACGCTGGTCACGGTGGTGCCGTGGTTCATGGAGTAGGTATCCATCATCCAGGCCATTACCTTTCCGTTAGTCCCCACATCCGGCGCAGGAATGTCTTTCTGCGGCCCGATGATAATGCCGATTTCGCTGGTATAACGGCGGGTTAAACGCTCCAGTTCACCTTCGGAAAGCGAGAACGGATCGACGCGCACGCCACCTTTCGCACCGCCGTACGGCAGGTTCAACGCTGCGCATTTGATGGTCATCCATGCGGACAGGGCCATCACTTCATTAAGATCAACATCAGGATGATAACGCACACCGCCTTTGCCCGGCCCGCGGGAGAGGTTATGTTGCACGCGATACCCTTCAAAATGACGGATAGTACCGTCATCCATCTGCACCGGGATATCGACAATCAGCGCGCGTTTTGGGTGGCGCAGGGTATCCACCCAATGGGAAAGTTCGCCCAGGTAAGGGGCCACACGCTCGATTTGTTGCAGGTAGGTATTCCAGGCAGATGTGCTGCTATCTGAAGCGTAAGATAACTTATCCATGATAAACCTTAGTTATAAAAGTAATATGTTCTTAATTTGGCCGTGGTATACAGTGAATCACACCATATGAACCTAAATTTAACATTTATTTCATAGAATGGCCTGTCCGGCTAACACGGTTTATCAGCATGAAGGGTATGGGCTTTAGCTGGGAAATGAATAGTTATTCTCTGATTATGCTGATATTTCGGTTATCTTGCTGATTGGGTAATTTAATATGCATGATTTATAAAAATCGCAATTTGTCAGATTTATGACGCACCTCTAAAAGTAAATAATATGATAATAAAATGTATTTGCTTTATTGCGATTAAGCTGAGGTCAGTAGGTCACGGCGATGGTAACGGTATCAGCATAGTTGTCAGGCGTGTAGTTCGCGCTGGGAACGGTGGCGTAAACCGGGTAGGTGGTGGTGGTTCCCGTACCGTTGCCCGCGACAGTATTGAGCGATGAATTGCCCCAAACCGTACCGGACGGCCCCGGCGTCGAGCTAAGCTGGTAGGGGACCTTGTCCGTATTTGACCCCGTGCCGGCCATCACGCCGCTGCCTGCCGTATTGCCGTTAGAGGGCTGAAGTCCGATGGTGTAAGGCGTGTTATTGGAACATGCTACGCCCACGGTATTTGAAGCCGTTAGGTTACGCCCGGTCGCCCTGGCGGGCGCAAAGCTAATATTGGTTGCAGAGGTGATATTGCACTGTTTGCTGACCGTCGCCGATACGGTGAAGGGAAGCCTGGCGGCAACGGTATCGCCACAGGTGGTCGGCGGGAAAAGCAATCCAGGATTGAGGGTGACAAGGGCTGTCGCCGCCGTATAGCTATCCTGATAGCTTCCGGGGACGGCTGAGGTTTGTGGCGTGACAATCTGTGCTGATACCGTGAGTGAGCCCGTCACTGGCGTCAGGTTCAGCAGGTTAAGCTGTACCATTGGAAAAGTTGTTCCCGACTGATACTGACTCCCCCAGACTTTGGTGTGTCCGGCATCCTGGTAAAGCTGGTATGCCAGCGTTCTGGCAGGTGTTCCGTTTAATGACATATTTCGAGGTGTCACCTGGCCACTGACGGCTGAGGCGCCAATATTAAAACAGAGGTTGATCCCTGCCAGCACGTCGCCAAGCTCTTTGGTGCAGGTGTAGTTGAACGTCATTGATGACGTTGCGCCTGTCGCAGACAGCGGATTGACTGAGCCCAAATTTATGGGTTGCACATTGCTCACCGAACAGGTTACGGCATGGCTAATCGCCGGACAAAAGAGTACGGCTGCGATGAGTAACAGATGCCTTAACCTCATGAGCGCACTCCTGTTAGTGTGGCCGGCAAACCAGTGGACCTATTTGCACAATCCCCTTTGCGGAAGTGGGATAGTCAAATTGCACGCGACAACTGCCGGTGTCTGTCTCAACGCGCAGCGCGTTGTGCTGTTCCAGCATTTCGAACCAGGTCATCCCATCAAAACCAACGACAGACGATTGTCCTGCTCCGCTGATGGCGTATGCCATGCTGCCTTCGAGAATGGGTTTACCCTGATTGTCGACGAGGATGACCTGCGCAGCGCGTACCGGGGTAATGCCAAAGCTAACCAATGTACCGGAACGATCGGCAGGCGTTGCATTCGCCTCAACGCGCGCGATCCGCATATTGGCGGGGAGATCCATTGGGTCAATACTGATCAGGTTTTTTTGATAACTGTTCAGTGGCGTGACCAGCAATAGCCCCTGGTCGTCGCTGCGACCAATCAGGTTATTTTGTAATTTAATCGGGACGTCAGGAACGCCGTCAGTGGATACGACGGCAAAGCCATTGTTGATTTCACGTGCTGCAAACAGGCCGCCTCCCATGGTAACAAGCGATCCGGTGGCGCCTGCGTAGCCGTAGTGGTTATCCGGTAAACGGCTGAATCCCGCGTACGCTTTACCATAACGACCCAGATATCCCACTTCTCCCTGACCGCTTTGCCGGGAAGCCTGCTGACTGGCGGCCAGATTCCAGCCCCAACCGCCGTCGGCAGGAGGCGTCAGGCTGGCGTTGAGCTGGTAGCCGGTTTCATCATTGGTGCGTTGTAGGGTGCTGCTGGCACTGAGATTGTTATCAGTGGTCATTGTCACCATCAGATAGAGACTGCGATCGCGGTTATCGTCGATGTTTTGGTTGAATCCGGCATTCAGTGAAATGTTGTCGGTAATCGATTTGAACCAGCTGGCGTTGGCGTAGCGCACCGCATTTTCGTGCGGATAACGAAACTGCAGGTAACTCAGGCTGACATTACCGGCAGCTTCCAGCGAATAGCCAATGACCGTATTGCTGTTAAGCGTCGGTGGCGGCTCGCCATAATGGGTGGCGACATCACGATAATCGCCGGAAGTGGCTGTTGTACTGGTACTGAAATTAAACCGTTCGCCGGACCAACGATAACCAAAACTGTACAGAAAACCGTTCTTTCCTGCGTCGGTACTTGCGGCAACTGAGGTCGAAAACGTGCCGCTGCGGGTGCCTGGGATCCAGTCGTTACTGAAGCCCGCGTTAATCAGTCCATCGCTGGTTTCAGCGTGAGTCCCGGCGGTGAACGTATTGCTAAACCCACGACGCCATGTACCGCTCAGTACCGGTGCGCTGGCATAATCAAAAGAGGAGTAACCATAGTTTTCGCGTACCGTACCCAGTTCTGCAGACCAGGCAGTTAATCCTTCCCGCAGGAGTTGCTGATCGTTGTAGAACGAGAAATTTTGTACGCTCGTTCTGCCCAGCGCATCCGTCATCATTACCTGACCCGTTCCCGCGCCGCTGATGTTCGGCATTGTGTTGATCTGAAAGCTACCCGCGGGGACTTCTCCGTTGTAGTACCTGACGCCGTCGACGTACAGCTCAACGTTTGACGGCAACGTCGCGGAGCCAAGATATGCAGGGAGCGGGGTGGTTGGCATATAGGGCCGCAAACCAAAATCGGTTCCTATCTGAATGCCGCCGATACGCGTCGGCCGGGACCAGATAAGTGAACTGGTCAGGGTATCGCCAACGGTTACCGCCAGCATCGTTTCGGGAAATGACGTACGCCAGCTGGTATCGAGTCGCTCAACGCTGTTATCCGCATTTTCCTCGGTGGAATACTGCGTCAACTGGGTGGTGCTGAGCACGCCTGCAGCATTGAAAGCGCGGAGTTCGCTGAAGGTATTTATTGCGCTTTCATCCCCCTGTTGGGTATAGATATCGTAATTGAGCAGCGCTCCGCGTGATGTTGTCGCCGTCGGCGCGGTCTCCACGGGGGAGTTAAGCTGCGTGGTCGCAAGATCGAGTGAACTGAGTGGCGCAGTAAGCGAAAGCGTTTGCAACTGAACGTTATAGTCAATGGTTAGCTCGGGGATATCGTTCAGGCAGACGGCGTGAGTGGCGTCAGGCGCAAAGCGAAAGCCCATTTTTCGCAGGGTATCTGCCCCTGCATAGAGCTTTCCATTATCGTAACCCAAATGCACCAGCCCAACGGGATTCCCATTTAAGGTGACGTCGAGATACAAATTGATCCCCACGAGCTGCGCTGCGCCATTAATAACACCATCTTCGCTCTGGTTATTATTCAGCGTTTGTGCGCAAACCATTCCCGATATTAATACTCCATTGAGAAAGCAATATTTCACCAGAAGCCAGGATCTGTTACAGATCTTGTACTGTTTTTTGGCCATTGATTGTGACTTCAACTTTCCCGCCATCATGAGTATTACTGGCCGACGGAGAGACTATCCAGCGCATCGTTGAGCCGGGTAAAACGTAGCCTAACAGTCCGGGCGTAATAACTTTTTTAGCACCGTCAGGGCTTATAAATGTTGCAGCAGATAATTGTGCATGCCCATTTCCCTGGTTACTCACTTCAATAAATTTTTTGCCATCAAGCTGTTGTAATTTCCATTGCAATTTAGCCTGCGTTTGCGCCGCTGATGTTGGTTGAATGAAAACGGGGACGGAATAATGCAGCACAAACTGAAGCTTATTTTTTTCTACTTTTGCAGGCGGTAACTCATCTATCGATAACCGATAAGCGTCTTCAGCATGTGCCGAAGGTGGGCCGGTCCGAATAACGCGAATCAACTGACGTTCTCCGGGGGCTAATGCCAGCATCGGCGGGCTAATGACCAGCCCCTGAGAGGGGGAAAGTTTGTCGCCGTAAGCGCTCTGGCTCCAGCGAAAAACCCGAACCTGGGCATTGAGCACATTTTCACCCGCATTACTAAGCCAGATACCATCGGCATTTTGCGTCGCGAGCAAAGTTAATGTGACCGGGGCGATTTGCAGTCCGCTGGCGGCAGCAGGGTTGAGGCTCGCAACCATCCCTAACAGGCATGCGCAGGCACACTGCTGAACAGGCAGTTTTACTCTCATGTGGCTTCCTGAAGTTAGTAGTTAACGTTAACCGTTACCGTGTCGGCATAGTCGTCAGGAGTGAAGTTGGCGCTCGGTGCGGTGGCATAAACAGTAAACGTTTGCACCAGCCCGGTCCCCGTCGCCGCTACGCCGTTTCCAGGCGCGCTGTCGGTGGCGGTGTTCCCCCACACCGGACCTGTTGCTGATGTTCGATTTAGCTGGTAGGGCACTTTATCGGTATTGGTGGCTGCGTTAGCCACGGAGGACATGGCGCCTGAGCCCGTCGTCGTCCCCCCATTGGCGGCCGACGGCGCCAGACCGATAAAATAGGGCGTAGTTTTTGAGCAATTAATCGAAATCGTGTTGCTTGCATTGGTATTTGTTGCCGTGGTATTCACCGGCCCAAGCGTGATATTTGAAGCCGAACCAGCAGTCACGGTACAGGCCTTTTGAATCGTCATCAGTACCTGAAATGTTCCGTTAACGGTTGCTGCATTTGCCACGGGAATAATGGAAAAGGCGCAGCAACAAAGAATTAAGCGTTTGTCTAAGACTAGAGCCATATCCTTTACCTTTTTCAAATAACCACATTTATTACTTTAGAAAAACAATAATGTGGTACAGGAAGACATGGTTTAACCCTAGAATAAGTATTAGGCGTGCGCCAGTTGATCTAATAAATTTTACTTAGGAAAAAGGTGATGTCGTTTGCAAAAAAATAATACCCACGGGTGAGTATATTGTTTTGTTTTTATGCTACTGCGGGTATTAAGTCAGGCGGGTAGGGAACACAGATTCATTGGATGGCATTCAAAATAACCACCCAAAAAATGAGAATTAGTAAGATTTATCTTACTCAGCTCATTACTGCGATACATGTTGGTTACGGGCTGTGAAAAATGACTTTATAACCTTGTTCGTTCCAGTGTTGTAGAAGTTCATTTTGTCTGCGGGTTGGCGTGATACCAGTCCAGACAAAAAGCGTTTGCCCGGGGAAGAGTTCAGGTCTTGGCGATTCAATGGGTTCAGCAAGCACGGCAATATGCCAGCCCGATTGCGATAAACGCCAGGCTTCGAGCCATAAACGGGTTCGGTCTTCAACATCCCAGGCCATCAGGATGGCATCTTTCCCTGATTTGCGCCGCGTTTCAGACAGCAGGGTGGCTACATATTCAATCAATGCGCCATCAAGCATACTGTTCATGATGCGGGATGTATTATGGTCAAGTATCAACCGCTGACGCACGGGAAGATAAACGCGATCAATCAACGCATCTACGGGGTAGGCGCGACCGAGTGCGATAATTTTGGCTCGCAGCTTCGGGGGATACGCCATACGAAGAATGCCCATCATCTCTTCTTGCAATTGATTCCAGTCGTCGTCAGTTTCACGGGTACTGGTTTCCAGCAATGCTTTCACTTTGCCAACGGGTGTGCCACTGCTAATCCAACGTTTTATTTCTTCAATACGTTGAATATCCTCTTCATCAAAGAGTCGGTGGCCACCTTCGCTGCGTTGAGGTTTGAGTAAACCGTAACGTCGTTGCCATGCCCGAAGGGTGACAGGATTTATCCCGCAACGTTCTGCGACATCCCCAATGCTGTAATAAGCCATAATTCCCCCAGACACTCCTGATTCTCCGTCACCGATATGCGGTTCCTGCTACTTTGTACAACATGCATCAAATTGTACAAAACATACATAGGATTCTAGCAAAATTAAGATTTACTTTACTATCACGTAGGGAGTAAATGCTGAATTTTTATGTTCAGCATAAAAGAGGTGGCGGGATTATTGTGTAATAACAATACGTTAATTATTATAACGCTGAGAAATCATTTTTTCTCTGGCCACGCGACAGACGGAGTACCATTCAGGCAGGCTCTTGCAAACAGGTTACCCTGGAAGATCTCAATACCCGCGGATTCAAGCCACATCCACTCTTCAGGTTTTTCGACGCCGACCGCAGAAATCATAATCTCCAGTGAAGCGCAGCATTTGATTATGGCCTGAATGATGGCCTGCCGTGGTCCACTTTTATGCACATCAGTGATGAGTTCGCGGCTTATCTTAATTCGGTCCGGTTGAAAGCGAGACAAAAGCTGAAGCCCGGCAAAACCTGCCCCGAAATGATCTATCGCCACACATATTCCCGCTGCCTTGAGTGACTTCACGGCCTGCGCGAACGTATCAAAACGCGAAATAACTTCACTTTCGGTAAACTCTACAATGATTTGTTCAGGCACCAGTCCATGCGCCGCGATTTCGTTTATAAGAAAGCTGACTGCATCGGGTCTGTTTACCAGGGTCATGGGTAACAGATTAACCGACAGCATTTTGTGATTAAGTCCCAGTGCGCTTGCCATTGCAAATGCAGTCTTTTTGCTCTGCAGATCAGCGGTATACACATCTTCAGGTTTGAATTTGTCAAAATATGTTGCGGGCGTTTCACCGTCTTTACCGCGAATAAGGGCTTCCAGCGCAATGACGCGCTGTGACATAGGATCGATAATTGGTTGAAAAGCAAAGCTGAAATCTGTATCTGACGGAAGTGTGCTTTCATCCAGGATGGTACAGGTATTGTCGGTTATAAAACTCCAGTAATCAGGCGCAGGTATTTCAAAATAGCTCGATTTTTCCGTGGCGAGGACAAATGTGCGGAAAAACTGTAATGCTCTGTCATCATACGTGAGCTGAAATTTGGACGTACCCTTATTGAGTACAGCTTGCAGGACGTCATTCCGTTCATGTTTTTGTAAATCAAATAACTCCATCCCTACTTTTCCGAATCTTCTCGCAGGCGCGTAATCACACATCAGTTCAACGATATTGTGGTGCCGGGGGTCGTTACAAATACAACGATAGATCTCTTTTACCTGCTCCTCTGGGCCTTCAAGCAGTTGGAAAAAGTGATGGCCGTTAAAGAGTAAGATCCCCGTAACATCTGATCGCCTGTTTTTGATATTTGCGGCTGTCACCATATCCTCAAGCGCTTTGAGAGGGGCGTCTTCACGTAGATGGCTACGGTAAATAATGGTCGTGAGCATGGACAGTCCGGGATCAAGGAAGGAGAAGAGGTCTGGTCAGAATCAGACAAACCAGGTTACGCCCTGATTTTAATACATAATTCTAACTTTGTCTTTACAAGTAATCGGGCTAATACAGATCAATTATCATTGATAATACAAAGTGATTTGTACAAAGAAATTGGATTTCATGTAGATCTGAACTTTCATAACTACATGATTTAATTAATTTAGCATTTTTTGCTAAAAATTAGCGTGCTATGTTGTACACATTTTCGGTACAGCTTTGCTACTGTTATAAAACTTAATATTCACCAGCATTTTGTTACAGGAGCACTCCATGCAGCAGCATACCGTTCGCACTGATTCTGCAAGCGCGATTTCTCGTTACTTTGCTAAAGCGCATCTGCCAACCCAACAGGAAACGTTGGGCGAAATCGTGACTGAGATACTAAAAGATGGGCGCAATCTCAGTCGCAAATCACTGTGTACCAAACTTCTGCACCGTCTTGAAAATGCATCAGGTGAGAATGAACAGAAACATTACAATGCGTTAATCGGCCTGCTTTTCGAATAAAATAAAGCCCTACTATGATAATGGGTAAGTAGTGAAGGAGTTATGAAGAAACCTGACAGTGAACGCTTGAAACATGAAATTACAGGTTTGGCTGTGCTAGAAATTTTGCGAATGCATACAGACGTTTCGTTAGCTGCACTGATTAAGCAATTGCGGCTTATGCATGCCAGTGAAATGGATGGTACACGTAAACAATTAATTGACAGCGTTATCAATGATTTCACAAATGTTAATCCGGGGAAGATAAGCAGAAAACCGGAAAAAACGAGAGATGAGAGTGCTTTCAGTGCCAGCAAAAACCCTAAATTACATTAAAGATAATTCTCCAGACTATACAAGCGAGGTTACCATGCTTCATGAAATTAATGTCCACAGTGTAATGACGGATAAAGCTTTATCAAGTTACTTCCATAATGCAGGTGAACTATTAGCAGATGAGTCAGTGGTATTGGGGCAGGCGGTAACAAATGTAATTCTGGCAGGTGATAATGTTAATAATAAAAATATCATTTTAAGCCTGATTAGTTCGCTGGAGACAACAACTGACGTTGTCAAGGCAGACATTATCAGAAAAACCCTGGAAATAGTGTTACGTTATACGGCTGATGACGTCTAATGAGATAACACATTAATATAAATACACAGCACAATTATTGTATGATGTAAGTTCTGTCGCTTCGCTTTTTGGATTAAGACTATACATAGCATCCTCTTATTTTTATGACTGCATATTATGGAGTTGATATGGCTAATTCAATTCCGGAAGATTTTATTTTCCGCTGCGCTTTGTATAAGGATATAGAGCGTAATGTCATGTTAAAACAGGGTTGTATCAGTAATGATGTTCTTATTCAGGCATTCAGCACGCAGTTGAAGAATGAGAAGAATGTGATACTGACCGATCTCTATTCACAGATTCTGGCACATCTTCAACTCGATAAAACTTCGCAGCCCGGTGAGGTCAATGGTGATTTTTCGTTGAGGTCATAATGATGAACATCATGCAGGAACATGCTGGAAACGCAGTTTTATGGATTGATGATATCTTTATCAGGGAAGGGTTAAAGAATATCCTTGAAGATATCGTTTTTGAAGATGACAAGGCGCGACTTGTCATCTTCACCGCTAATCACTTTGACGCGGTAAAAAAGCAAAATTACGATCTGAATACATATCGTCTGGTGCTGCTGATTGATGGCCATCTGTATCAGTATCTCAATGACATCTCACTTTACAGACTGCCAGTAGATAGCGATGTTGCCTCAATCAAGCAATTTATTATTGATATTACTCGTGCTGGTGGTAAGCACGAGCATCAATCGGAACTCAATATCTCCTTGACTGCGCGAGATAAATATATTTTAACGCAGCTAGGGGAGGGGCGAACTGTTTTTGAGATATCTGCCATGTTAAATCTACACTTAAAAACCATTTACCAGGCCAGGCAGAATCTGATCAAGAAACTTGGTTGCTCAGGGCTGATTGATTTTCAGGGAATACTGCAAGCGCAAATATTCCGGAACTGGCTGAAGCATGCCTGATCATCGATACGCTAAACTTACCTTCAGCGATTTGTGTACGTTTAAATCAATCGCTCGGGTTATCTCATCGATGATGTCTTCTGTTCTGAAAATAAATTAACGCGCATTATAAGAGGGCGATGATACAGCCTTGTCGGGATGCTTATGATTTATTTATAGATTTCAGCAACCCCGTGCGGTTCAGCTCGTTAATAATGCACTCAGGTTCTTCACACAGAGGCATATTGTCTATATCTAAAACGCCATCATTTTTTTGTGGATCATCAGCCTGCAGGTCTGCAAACAGTGGAGTAAGATCCGGCTGTGCTTCGCCTCGTTCGGCCACCAGCTCAAACATTTTATTTTTTGCCGCCTCGTTAGTCAGGGCACTGACCAGAACCTGGGCGATTTGCTGCCTTGATATCACACCATCTTCTGGTGTTCCTGCATGGCGACGATCCCCCTGGAGCAAAACGATTCTGTGTTCATCATCATTGTTGTAATCAAACCAGCCGGGTCTGACGATGGTATAGGGGTGACCACTCGCTCTGACCAGACGTTCGGCACGTCTTTTCCAGTCATGAACCTCAGTGCGTTGATTCCAGGTACTGAGTCGTTCAGTCACGCCAATCGTGGTCATTAAACCGATGCGTACAGGTGTATCCCTGAAGAGTCGTAAAATGTTGCGCACACCGCCGTAATCTATCGCTCTGGAGCCAATACGCCCCTGGCCATCGGAACCGAGCGTGAAGATGATGGCATCAATATCTTTCGGCAAATCGGTAAGTGTTTCAGGCATTGAAACATCGCCGTAAAAAACATCCGTTCCACGCGGAAGTAATTTTACTTTCCGTTTATTTCTGACCAGCGCCACGGGCTGATGGCCCATTTCGATAGCGGTATTCACGACATGAAGACCAATACTTCCGGTCGCGCCTGCAATGAGTATTTTCATGATAAACCTTATGATAATTCAGACTTATTTTCTCTACAGCCAGAATATCAATTATCATTATTGTCAGTAATAGGGCTAAAATGATTGTGTCTATGAACACCCTTCATGAGTGCGCGATGAAGGGAATGCCACCATAAGGAAATCGCCGATGCTCAAAGAAAACTTCAACGAACTGCAAATCTTTCTGGTGGTGGCAAGGGAGCGAAGTTTTACCAAAGCAGCGGGCAAACTGGGTGTATCTCAGTCTGCACTCAGCCATGCGATGAAGGCGCTGGAGGAAAGGCTCAATATCCGCCTTCTGACCCGTACGACCCGAAGCGTTGCCCCTACGGAAGCCGGTGAGAGAATTATTGCCTGCCTTGAACCGCGTATTGCCGATCTTGAACAGGAGCTGGAATCGCTGGTTCAATTGAACGGCACTGCCTCCGGCAATATCCGCTTATCTGCTGGGGAGCATGCCGCGCGAAGTCTGGTATGGCCAAAGTTAAAACCTTTCCTCAAAGAATATCCGGAAATTAATCTCGAACTGGTGGTTGATAACGGCTTTGTCGATATTGTTGAGGGCCGTTTTGATGCCGGGATCCGCCTGGGCGAAAGCGTGGATAAGGATATGGTTGCTGTAAGAATTGGCCCGGACATGCGCATGGCCGTGGTGGGAGCACCGTCTTACTTCGCGGCAAACCCTCCACCTGAAACGCCGCACGAGCTACAAAATCATCGGTGCATCAATATGCGCCTGCCGACTGCCGGTGGGCTTTATCACTGGGAGTTTGAGAAGGAAGGGAAACCGTTACGGGTCAGAGTGGAAGGGCAGGTAACGTTTAATCAGCAGGCAGAAAGGATTGATGCTGCTTTATCCGGTTTTGGCATTGCCTGTATGCCTGAAGACAGGGTGCAGGATTATATAAAGTCAGGAGAGCTTATTCAGGTTCTGCAGGACTGGTGCCCATCTTTTCCCGGCTATTATCTCTACTACCCGAGCCGTAAGCAGCACCCGCCCGCATTTGCGCTGATGATCGATGCACTTCGCTACGCCCAATAACGGGTCCGTAGACCCGTTCGGATATTAACGGCCTACGCGGGCCTGGTGCTCAGGAGAGTAACGTTCACCGACGATGTTAATCGTTTCCAGCGCCTGGGTTATCTGCTGCGTATCCTTCTGTGAAAGAATGATGTCGGCAGCCCCCAGGTTTTCCTCCAGCCGGTGCAGTTTGGTGGTACCAGGGATAGGAACAATCCACGGCTTTTGTGCCAGCAGCCATGCCAGCGCGATTTGCGCAGACGTCACGCCTTTCTCTGCCGCCAGTTCACCCAGCAAGGTGACCAGCTTTTCATTGGCTTCAATCGCCTGCTCGGCGAAACGCGGCACGGTGCTGCGATAATCATCCTTGCCAAAAGTGGTTCCTGGCTTAATCGATCCCGTCAGGAAGCCTTTGCCTAAAGGGCTGAAGGGAACGAAACCAATACCCAGTTCCTCCAGTAACGGCAGGATTTCCTGCTCAGGCTCGCGCCACCACAGAGAGTATTCGCTTTGCAGCGCAGTGACCGGTTGTACGGCATGTGCACGACGAATGGTTTGTGCGCCCGCTTCGGACAGACCGAAATGTTTGACTTTGCCTTCCGCTATCAGGTCTTTCACCGTTCCCGCGACATCTTCAATGGGGACATCCGGGTCGACACGGTGTTGATACAGCAGATCAATGACATCAGTCTTAAGGCGGCGTAATGATCCTTCCACAGCTTCACGGATATGCTCCGGGCGGCTGTTTAAAATCTGCTGCTTGTTGTCCGCACCGAAGGTAAAACCAAACTTGGTGGCAATAACCACACGGTCACGAAACGGTTTTAAGGCTTCGCCTACAACCACTTCATTAAGAAAGGGGCCATACACTTCAGCGGTATCGAAGAAGGTGACGCCACGTTCAACCGCAGCGCGAATGAGCTCGATAGCCTGACGGGTATCGGTCGCCGGACCGTAGCCATGGCTTAAGCCCATGCAGCCGAGCCCAAGCGCGGATACTTCGAGTCGGGATTTGCCCAGATAACGTTTTTGCATTGAATGAATACCTCTTTTATCGCGACTTAAACATCAAGTTTGCGGCCGGTCAGCCATTCCACCATCGCCGGATCGCGGTGAGAGAAGAAGGCGCTGGTTGCAGTGTCGAGGGCAGCAATCTGCAGCATATCTTCAGAACTGAGTTCAAAATCGAGAATGTTAATGTTCTCTGCCATGCGTTCTTTGCGCACCGATTTCGCCAGTGAAATGATGCCTCGCTGGAAGATCCAACGCAGAACAACCTGGCCCACGCTTTTGCCGTACTTCTGACCAATTGCCGTTAACACGGGATGCTGGAACAGACCATTTTTCCCTTCAGCAAACGGAGCCCAGGCTTCCGGCTGAATGCCACGGCTTTGATTCCAAGGAACGGCATGCAGCTGCTGGTTGAAGGGGTTAACTTCAATCTGGTTTACCGCAGGGGCAACGTTGTTAAAGGCGATAAGGTCGGCCAGTCGGTCAGGATGGAAGTTGCTGACGCCAATGGCGCGAATTTTTCCTTCCTGTTGTAATTCTTCCATGGCACGCCATGCCCCATGAACATCACCGTAAGGCTGGTGAATCAGATACAGATCAACATAATCAAGTTGCAGACGATTCAGGGAGCGTTCGAACTGGGCTTTAGCGCCTTCGTAATGAGTATCCTGCAGCCACAGCTTGGTCGTTACAAAGAGTTCGTTACGGTCGATACCGCTTTGTTTCAGAGCGTTCCCGACCTGGGTTTCATTCTGGTAAGACGCGGCGGTATCGATCAGGCGGTATCCCGTATCGATGGCATCAATCACGGCTCTTTCGCATTCAGCGGCATCAGACATTTGAAACACACCAAAGCCCAGCAGGGGCATTTCAATACCGTTGTTCAGTTTTACAGTTTGCATGACGTTATCCTTTGGCTGTTGTCGAGGAAAAGCATAACGCAAAGTTATTTATTCGATTAGATGGGGTAATTAGCTAGGGTTTATTAGATGTGTTCATTAATTTTGTGGCGTGCTGACGGTCAACTTTTTGTCAGAAGCGGCTGTTGCTAACTCCCCACGATAATAATCGTTGGGGTTCTTCTCAAGCACAGAGCGTTGAACTTTTTTGTTAATGCCTGAGCGATAGTGCTTTTCCCACTTCCTGGCATGAAGCTGAGGATGATTAGCATAGTTTGGCTGTGAAATGATGAAATCCAAAAGTATTAAAACATACTACACTCTGACTTGGGGATTTTGCGGCTCTATTACTACAAGCGATATGACAAGCGTCGAAAAGTGTTACTGCCAGCGTTACTCGTGGCGATCTCTGGGTCTGCCCGCTTAGCCGTTCCATGCCAAAATCGGATGTAGTTGGTATTGTTAATAAGTTAACAAGTTATTAATTCATCAAAAAATATACATTACCGTAACAAGGAATATATTTTTAACTGCTCAACACTCCCCTATAAATATTAAACACATGCTTGTTTGCATCTACCTTTGGTTGAAAGTCATGTTGTCGTATGTTTATTTAACTCGTTACCGCTGGAGTTAGGAATATTGATTAGAAGAAAATACTGGAGGTGATAGCAAAACGGTTAATAATTGTTCTGTGAAAGGTATAAATCAGTGATAAAAATCACAAAACAATCTTAAATTCGGCTAATTGTCCTGTAATCTATATTATCTCCACTAAATGAATCGCACAAAACCTGAGCGTTTTTTAAAAAATATGACAAAGAATTGTAAACTGCCTCTATCCGAGACTATAGCTCTTGGGGGGATGACGCTGGCTCTTTTTCTTGGTGCTGGCAATATTATATTCCCGCCGCTGGTCGGCATGCAGGCGGGCGCAAACGCCTTTAATGCAGGCTTTGGCTTTATCATCACAGCGGTTCTGTTCCCGGCGCTGGCGATTATTTCCCTTGCCATTAATGGCGGAGATATCGCGGAATTAACGAAACCCTTAGGCAAATGGCCGAGCCTGATTTTTATTGGCATTTGCTTTTTAACGCTGGGGGTTTTATTTGGTACGCCACGCACCGCGACGATTAGCTACGAAGTCATCACCGATGGCGCAGCTAGTTCCCTGATGCAGAAGATTATATTTTCCGCCGCGTTCTTTGGCCTTGCTGGCGCGACGCTGGCTAAGCCGGGGAAAATGCTGGAAATCGTCGGTTTCTTCCTTTCGCCCATTAAAATTAGTGCCCTGATTTTTATCGGCATATGTGCCTGGTTACATCCGATTGGTGA